>CAYYKR010000001.1:0-32265 GCA_964469235.1 uncultured archaeon
TAAACAATACACCAGATGTTCAATAATTCTTAATCTTATCATCAATAAATGATTTACGCCCCGTAAATTCGACTTTATAATTCTTCCACGGTCTAATTATTACTACATCTGGCTTATCTTCGGTTAAAGTTGAAAATGCTCCACCATTATTGTATCTAATTAATAAATCAGTTATGTTGCTGAAAACTAATATTTCTTTCTTTAATGGATCTCCTTTCCAAAGTGCGGTTACATCTCCACGTATGTGAAAATTGTTTGCAAGAGATTCAAGCATTACGTCAATATTTTTAGAGTGATCCTTTTCATATACAATATCTTTTTTGTGAGAGACATTTTTCATATACTCTTTGTCATGTGGTATAAGAATATATCCTCCACCAATAATTATCTTTGAATTTTCATTATAATCTGTACGCTGTATTTCTAATTTTCCACTTCCAATTTTTCTTAAATAATCACTTATGCGAACGTCAGTGCATGGGATTTTGCCATTTAATCTTATGAAATTAGAAGCTACATCATCTGAAGGTATGTAAATATCTATTGGAATCATTTTATCAATCATTATATCACCTTAAAGTAAATAATCCCAAACCTTTAAAAATGTTATCCCTTTATAACACCCATGGGTTTTAATCGTGCAACATTCTTTGCAATTCCAGAGCCTTCGCACACTCTTACAACTTCTGAGACGTCTTTGTAAGCTTCTGGAGCTTCTTCCGATAAGACACCTTTAGAACCACCGTGGGCAAATATTCCCTTTTTCTCGAGCTCCTCTAAAATCTGGTTGTCTGTATATCTTTTCAATGCTTTTGTTCTTGACATCGCTCGACCAGCCCCGTGTGCAATTGAGCCGAATGTCTGTTTCATTGCAATCTCGGTTCCAACCATAACATAGGATTCTGTACCCATTGATCCAGGAAGTAAGACAGGCTGTCCTGCTGATTTGTATTTTTTGGGAACTTCTGGTTCTTCAGGTCCGAACGCCCGTGTAGCTCCTTTTCTGTGAACGTAAACTTCTTTTTTCTTATTTCCGACAAAATGCTTTCTCTTTTTTACTATGTTATGCGAAAGTCCATAAACGAGTGGAAGGTCATCCGTCCCAAAAATATTCTTGAATGCCTTTCTGACTAAATGAGAAATCATCTGGCGATTTGCCCATGCAAAGTTTGCAGCAGCTTTCATTGCGTCGAAATACAGCTCTTCTTCTCTCGTACCAGATGGAGCATATATCAGCTCTCTATCTGGAATTGATTTTGCAACCTTTGGATATTTTTCGATAAGATTCTTTATGAAGTCAGTAGCAACTTGATGCCCAAACCCCCTCGATCCAGTGTGGATCATTACAACTACTTCATTTTCTTCGAGGCCAAATGTTTTTGATATCTTACCATTGAAAACCTTATCAACGTATTGAACTTCTATGAAATGATTTCCAGCTCCAAGCGTTCCAATTTGGTTTATACCACGCGATATAGCCTTTTCACTTACGCCTTTGAGCTCCGTTTCCATGGCTCCATTTTCTTCTATAAATTTTTTATCTTCTGAAAAGCCGTATCCATTTTCTATCATATATTGAGCTCCGCCTTGTAAAATTTCGAGAAATTTTTTCTTGCTTAATTTTAATTTCGAATGCTTTCCAACACCAACCGGTACAATACTAGATATTTCATTTATCAGTTTCTTCAACTTTGGTCTGACTTCAGAAATATCCATTTTTGTTCTCAGTAATCTTATACCGCAGTTTATATCAAAACCACACATCCCAGGGCTTACACCACCTTCGTTAACATCAAATGCGGCAACGCTTCCAATGGGAGCTCCATATCCATAGTGCATATCTGGAAGTCCAATTGAATGAAGTTGAATTCCTGGAAGGGATGCAATGTTTGCTAACTGTTCCATAGAACCGGGATCAACATTTCCAAAGAGTTCATCTGATAAGAACATCCATGCTGGAACTTTCATTTTTCCTTGCATCGGAATCTCGAATATAAAATCATCAATCTTTTTTACTTTCATTAGAATCACCAATTTAATTTGTTTGATTAATTCTTAAATATTCGTTTCTATTTAAAATTATGGAATTTATTGAAGTGATATGGATTTCGGGGATTATAATATCTCTGGTGTTGCTATTGAAAGATATGCCAAATAAAAACATTGGCCCGTCTACCAAAGCATTTTGGATTTTCATGGTCATAGTTTTCAATGTGTTCGGGCTTCTAATTTATAGAATGTTCACGCCCAGCAGAGCCAGAGATGAAATCAAAGTTAAAAAGCCCAAAATTAAAAAATCGGTTAAAAGAAAATCAAGGGTGCGAAAATGAGGATAGCAGTAGTTAATTATGATAAATGCGATTCTACAAAATGTTCATGGGAATGCATGAAAGTTTGTCCAATAAATAGAAAGGGAGAAGTTTGCATAAGTGGCGGAGAAGTTATTGTAAATGGCTCAAAGAAAAAAGTTCCGATAATAGATGAATCTATATGCATTGGATGCGGATTGTGTACAAAGAAGTGCCCTATGGAGGCAATTAAAATTGTCAACACTCCAGAACAATTGAATGAAACTCCGATTCATAGATATGGAAGAAATGGGTTTGTTCTTTTCAGACTCCCAATTCCAAAGGTGGGGGTTGTGGGGCTTCTTGGTTCAAATGGAATAGGAAAAACCACGGCGCTTAAAATTCTTGCTGGCGAATTAAAGCCGAATTTGGGAAATGAAGAATCAAATTGGGATGAAATAATAAGAGCTCACAAAGGTACGGAGCTTTTTAACTACATGAAAAAACTTTCAAAAGGAAGCATAAAGGCTATTTACAAACCTCAGCAAGTTGATAAAATTCCAAAGTTCATAAAAGGAAAGGTTGAAGATTTGATGAAGGGAGTTTCAAATGAGATTAAGAGAAAGCTCCATGTAGATAAAATTCAAAATAGAAATTTGAAAAACCTTTCTGGTGGTGAGCTCCAGAGAGTTGCAATAGCAGTAGCTCTTTCGAAAGAGGGAGATATATTTTATTTTGATGAGCCGACATCGTATTTAGATGTTAAAGAAAGGTTAAATGTTGCTAAGCTCATTAGGGAAAAATCAAGGGAATCTCCTATAATAGTTGTTGAACACGATTTGGCAACCTTGGACTTCTTGGCCGATACAGTTCATATATTTTATGGTGTTCCCGGTGCGTTTGGTGTTGTTTCAAAGCCTTATACAGTTAGAAATGGAATAAATGCATTTTTAGATGGTTATGTGAAAAGTGACAACGTCAGATTTAGAGAGCCCACCGTGTTTGAAAAATACAGTCGCATAAAGAAGCGTACAGAATCACTTGTTGAGTTTTCTGATATTGAAAAAACATTTGAAGGATTCAAACTTTTTGTAAAGTCAGGAAAAATATACAAGAATCGTGTTCTTGGGATTCTTGGAGAAAATGGACTCGGTAAAACAACATTTATGAAAATACTTGCAGGTGAATACACAGATTTTAAAGGTAGTATAAATGAAAAATTGAAAATATCTTACAAGCCTCAATTCATATCGTCTGATTATGATGGAACGGTTTTGTCATTAATTTCTTCAGTTTTCAATCCATACTCTACAGAAATAATGAATACAATAATAAAGCCGTTGAAGATAGATAAACTCTTCGAGAAGACTGTTAAAAATCTTTCTGGTGGTGAGCTCCAGAGAGTTTCAATAGGAATTTGTCTTGGAAGAAAAGCTGATATGTATTTGCTGGATGAACCTTGCGCATATTTGGATGTTGATCAAAGGCTTGCAGTCGCAAGCATATTGAAAAAGAAAAGCGAAGGAAGCACGGTAGTTGTTATAGACCACGATTTATTGTTCTTGAATTATGTTAGCGATGACACAATGCTTTTTACAGGTGTTCCAAGTGTTGAAGGTCATGGTGAAGTTATGAGCCTTGAAGATGGCATGAATAAATTCTTGAAAGAAATCGGGATAACATTTAGAAAAGACCCGGAGAACAATAGGCCAAGGGCAAACAAGCCGGGTTCACAAAAAGACCAGGAGCAGAAATCAAAGGGAAGATACTATTTTATGGTATGAACAAAAATTTCTTAAGATTTATTTTTCCATTTTTTACTTCTACACCCTCGCTCCTAAGTATCTTTATCTTATTTTTAACACCTCGAGCAAATCCTCCAATTGAACCATCTGACATAACAACTCTTTGGCATGGAACATCTTTTCTATCGTTTGTATGAAGTATTGATCCAACGGCTCTTGGAGATGTATTTGCAATTCGTGCAACGATTCCGTATGTAGAAATTTTTCCTTTCGGGATCTTCTTTACAAATGAATAGACCCTTTCCCTACTGGTGGGCATTCAATATCCTCTCTATATTTTTTAGTCTGTGAAGAATCATTTCATTTTGAGATCTTATTGATTCCATCTCTTCCATTATAAGATCCATCCTATCATTTATGTCTTGACCTTTTCCCATACCACTTTCGCGAATCCTATTGAAGTTTATATTTTCACCTTCATCAAGGTTTTTATTTTCTTGATTTGAAAATTGATTTTTCATCGGCATATTTAATGGTTGGAATGGTGGTATGTTGTTTTCTCCAACTTCTTTTTTAATTTCTTCTTCTATTGTTCCGGACCTCTGTTTTGCCAGTTGCTCGGGGGTTGGGAATGGATTGTATTTGTCGAGATTTATTTTTGGCTTTTGCTCTACAGCGTATTTTAGCTCATTATTAATTTCATTTGATTCTATGTTTCTCCTTCCCGTTATCTTATCTTTTATTTTATCGAGCAGAGACATCTTATATTCCCTCCAAATCTTCTTTTACATTTATGTTAAATGCATTCAAAATATCTTCTTTAAAATCCAATGCCCATTCTTTTAGGGTGTCCATATACTGCCTTCTTCTATTGTAATAGAACATCCTCATAAATATTTTGTAAAACAATCTTTCTAAAAAATTTTTGTATGAGAATGATGTAGTTATGATGGGCCTTACTGAAAGCGTGAAATCTCCATCCTTAGTTTTCTTGCCCTCATACATATGAAATATTAATCGTACATCGTATTTCGTATATTTGTCAAATTTATTCTTGGCATTCCATTGAGCGTAAAGCTCAACCTCTGGACCTATGTCTACAAATGTGAATTCATTTTCATACCAGTTTTTTGTTGGAACGCGAAAATTCTTTTTTGCTACGGTTTTTATTATGTTGATTGCAGATGATGGTTGGTGACCCTTGTATGAAAATTTAATTGTTCCTTTAGGTGCGAGAACTTCTTCAGTCATGCTTAATTTATTAAGACTCATTTAACAGCACCCCAAAGTGTTTTAATTCGGCTTGGAATCTCATACAGAGCTCCCTTCCATTGTCATATATTTGTTCTCTCTTTCTTTTGTAAAATATAGTGTCCCAGAGCTTTCTTATGACTTCATAAAAAACGCTTTGCTGCCATGCGTAATCTTGTGGAAATTCGGTTACAACTCTCGGCTCAAACACTATTGCTGCCTTTCCATATCCATTTTCAGAATATCCCTTGAGACTGAGCTCCATGTCTAAGTATGTCCATCTGTCGTAAGGTTTGAACAATTCCCAAGAAATTTTGAATTTATGACCATTTTCAGTTTTTTTCCAATTGTACTCCTTTTCTTGGATGTAGGAATCTGGAACGGCAAAAATCTTTTTTAGCAGTTCATTTATCTTTACATAGAACTTTTCAGGATGTTTTCCTTCAAATCTAAAATATATCTTTTTTATGGGTGGGAACAAATCCTCCCATATAGTAAGTCTAGTCCTTGCCCATACCATTAAAACACCTATTATTTTTATACTTTCAATAACATAAATAATTATGATATTTCAAATTTTGGGCATTTTATTACTTTCGCTCGGCGTATGGATGCTTGTAACATGGGACAGAGGGCTTGATAATAAGACCTTTACAATAGTTATAATTTTGTCCATTTTATTTATATTTTTGGGTGTTAAGTTAACATTTGATGGTGTGAATCCGTCAGTTCTATGGCACAGAATACTTGGGATTGCGATAGGATTTGCTGGAGTTTTTTGCATAGTGGGATTCCCAGATGTTACTCCTGATTATCAGAGTCCAGGAATGAGCTGGCTCATGGTATTCATAGGAATAATACTTATGGTAGTTGCAGTCTATCTTCTTATTATATAAAATTTATTTAATATTTGAAGTATAATTATATGTATGGCAAAACCTATTACTCGAAGATATCTGCTCGATAATAGCTATTTCGATCATGGACTTAGAGATGCCGGTGTACCGCATGCTCCAGCAAATTTATTTGGACCGTTTGGAAAGTTCAAAGGTTATGCATGGGTATCGCAACCATTGGAAGGGTATTCAAACATAGTTTACATTTCTAGTCCTGGAAAAACGAGGACGGTATTTAATGGACTTATGGATTGGATGGACCAAAACAAATGGAAGAATATAGTGTTTGACAAATCAATTGAAGTGACGCCAACTCACACAAAGTTATATCAGAGTGTTATAGGTCAGAAGTATGAGCTTCAGGCAAGGATAAAACAGGCACTTGTTTCCATATCTCAATCTGTTGCAGATTTGGAACTCTTAGAGCATGATATAAGAAAGTATGAGGAATTTGATGAATATTTGAAGGGTATGGATACAGATGTCAATCATGTAAGGGATAAAAAAGAGAAGAAGGAGCTCGAGAGAAAGAAAAAATTTTCTGAGATGGCTATAAAAACAGTTTTTGTAGATCAAGTCGATTATCATTCTGGCGGGACTGGACAAGGTCCCGGAAGGCTAAGTATGGCATTTATGAGAAACAACAACATAATGCCAACAATAGTTGATGATTTTATGATTATGGGCGGACCAGATGATTTGGACAATGGTCCGTTAAAAAATTTGTCAACAGTCGAGAAGAATATGCTTCGTATAAAATGGAAAGCATATCAAGCATGGCTATCAAGCTTTAGGAATGAGGTTGAAAGTAGATTGGGCAGACTCACTCAACTTAGAATGAGCAGGGAGAAAACACTCGATGAATTTAGGGAATGGGTCAAGCCAATTATATCGAGAGAACTTGCAATAAAGGAAGGATTCTCTGAAGAAGGAAATAGAACATTTGAAAATATAATTGGAACCGAATATTCATCTTTGGGAGAGGCTACCGCTCAGACTTATAACAATATATTATCATTTCATAGACTTTCAATTGAAGAAGTTCAAAAGACGCCATCTGAAATGTATGAAATGGCAAGCGAAAAAATTTCCGAGCTTGATTTGAAAAACATATACGATAGCATGTCTGAAATACTTGTTCTTGATGAAAATGTTGGGCTTAGAGTAAAATATCCGTGGATAACAAAAGCATGGGTAGATAGTGTTAAAGGAGATTGTATTTCAAGGGTCAAGAGTTTAATGCTGAAAGGATTTTCAAGATATCTAATTATGTCAAATATAAGATATATGACAAGAAATACGATATATCGTGGTGAATTTGAAGTTGAAATTGGTGTGTACTTGATTGACACATTCATGATAACACCAAATATAGCAGTTGTAAAAATGATAGAGCAAAAGGCTAAGGATGAAGAGATAAAGAGATATATAAATCAAATGCTCGGACTTAAAGATGATAGAAGGACCTTAACTTATACAATAAAAAATGGAAGATATGTTGTGAATAAAGAAAATGTAAAAAAAGTCGTTAGAGATGGTGGCGACGAAAAATCTGGTTTTAAAAATTATGATGAATTGATAGAAAAATATCCGGAAAGTAGATATAAACTTAGATTTACTCCTGAAGGTGAAAATGGAACGCTTAAAGAAATTAGAAATGTATTCAACTTCAAATTTGATTTCCTAAATCATTTGTTTCCAACGCATCCAGGTGAATATTTTTCAAGTGATTATGGAGATTATATCTACAACAAATTTAGAAAAATGAAAGGCAGGGGCATGTTCTTCTCATCAACACCTTACGATAAGGACTTCTTTGATAGGGTTGCACAATTCCATATGGTTATTACGGGAATAAATAACGGCAAGATACGTGGGAAAATTCAAAGTCTTATGGGCGTTCCGGGAATTTAGTTGATTGGTGTTTAAAATGGTAGAATTTGATGAGTATGGAAAACCTAAGGGATATATTATTGCGGCTAGTCCTGGGTTTAGTCAATTTGGTCAAGGTATGGAAAAGCTGACATTTTCCGGACTTGCAAGAAAAATAAGTAAAGCTGCCAGACTTGGTTTTGAATTTGCTATGATAGATTATGAAGCTCTTTCAGAAATGTATGAACCCAATATAGGCGAGCAGGTTAAAAGGATGAAAGAATCTGAAAAAATGGAGGTAGGGCTTCACTTACCAATCACTTTAGACCTAACACTTGCAACATCTTTCAACTGGAGTATAATGCATGATATTCTTCAGCGCGGTGCATATTCAGGAAAGGATATAATGGGAGCTCGGTTTGTTTTGGTGCATGCATCATCGTATCCAAAGCCCGGCATAGTTTTCAGACTTGGCCAGAGAGAATATCCAGAAAAGCTCTGCGCACATGATGGAACCAATCTTGGAGAATTTATGGAGTTAGTTGACGATGGGGTATACAACGACCCCGCGCGTGGAAATATAAAACTTTCAAATGGCCGTCGATTGAAAGACTGGTTCATGGGAAAATTCATAAAAATTCTTTTTAGTGCTATGGGTGTACCTGGTGATGTTCCAATAATAACTTACTTTGATGAAATGTCGTACAATGATGTTTATTTTGCTGAAGCTGTTAAAAAGGCAAAGCAATTTGTTTCTGATGTTGAAAAGAGGAAAGACGAGTATGTTACAAAAAGGATGGATGAACTTATAAAAGAGGCAAATTCAATAGAAAAACAAATTAGGGACATGGAGAAGAAAAGCGACCTTACAGAAGAAGAAAGGTCAGTATATGAAAATCTAAAAAATAAATACATTAGTTTGAGACACGATATAGACTTGGGAAACAATAAATTCGCAAATGAATTTTTTAACAACATGGATAAAGATGAAATTAAAAAGTACATGGAGAGAAAGCGTGTAATAGAAACCGTTGAAAGATACGAATTCAATCATGTTTACGATTATTGGAAATACAATGGGTCTCAAGCGGAAGAAAATGTTGCCTATAGAGTTATTGCTAAATACATGTACCTTACCGGAGATCCAATATGGCTCGATATAATCGGTGATATTGATCCTGACCATATAATAGATGCAGATAATAAAGTGAGAACTGCTCCTGAATTGAAGGGAAAGAAGAACAAGGATATAAAAGAACTTGTTGATAAATTCATAATTGCCGTTGCAATAAAATATATTCAAGGCCATCTATTTTCAACTTCAACTGGAAAGGGCATGGAGAGGTACGGATTCAACGGCTCTGTTTATGATTATTTGACTAAAAACAAGATAAGAATTTACTTTGAGAATTCTCCCCCTCTAAAAGAAGGGAGTGGAGAATTGAGAATATCGTCCGTCATGGGATTGATAGATATTGCAAAGGAGATTGACAATGGAACATTTATTTCTGCTGCCGTGGATACCGAGCATTTGATGTCAAATCTCTACTCTCCTTATGAACAGTTTTCATCTATTCCAGATGGATATGGAAAATACATTACGATGCTTCATATAAATGGACCGCGTCCAATTCATCCAACCCACTCGCCAATTTTTTTATACTCTCCAGACATGGAAATTATTTACAAATGGCTTTACACATTGAAAAAGAGAGGGATGACATCAGCATATTTTGTTTGGGAAATGGGGTCATATGGAGTTCGGGAGAGTGCTATAGCAATGAGACTTATAAGAAATGAGCTCTCAAAAGAAAATCCTACACCCCCAGATAAACTTCCACCAGAATTTTTCGGTATGGATGAAACATTCGATGCACGCCAAATGGTTGCCATACGTGAACATGCGTTTGACCCTCTCGAAGGTCTTATAATGGTCCCAGAAGAAAGTCATACATTCTTGTCTACGGCTGCTAAATCCAAAGGAGGGTTGGCAGTTTGGAACAAGGAGAAGTACTCATGAAGGCAATAGAAAACTTTAAATACTACATATGTATATATTTACTTATAAGTAATAAATTGTAAGGTGGTTAAATGGTAGAAATTGTAAAAGATATGAAAGATGAAAAAAAAGAGGGTATAAAGTATTCAACAAGTAAAAGTGAAAAGAAGAAGAATGAAAAAAAGGTTGATTTGAAGAAGTTGCGTGAAGAAAAATTCAAGCTAGCGAAGAAATTTGCAGACCAAGTTGTAAAGAAATACGGATCTGTCATAAAATCTATTGTTGTATTTGGTTCTGTTGCTCGAGGGGACATGACAGAAAAAAGTGATTTGGACATAATAGTTGTTTACGATGATGTTCTTTCTAGGATGAGCTCCGACGTTAAGGAAAAATTTGATGAAGATTTGACTCTAACGGCTAAAAAATTGGATAAGGACATGTCAATTCAGCCTGCGTGGTCATTATCGGAATTTTGGGAAATGGCACGTATAGGGCATCCACTTTTGATAACAATTGTGAGAGACGGCTGGGCAGTTTATGATACTGGATTTTTCATACCATTTAGAAAGCTCTTGGAAATGGGAAAAATACCTTCAACACTTGAAGCTGTAGAAGTTTTCATTTCAAATGCTCCTGAGAAAATTATGAAAGTTGAAAATATGAAACTTTACATGATAGCTGAAGATTTATACTATGCCGTTTTGAATGCATCTCAATCGGTTTTGATGTATTTAGGGCAGGGTGTTCCATCTCCAAAGAACACTGCAAATATTTTCAGAAGATATATGGTTGATACTGGAATAGTTGATGAGAAGTATGCAAGATTCTTAGAAAAAATTGTTGAATTTAGGAAGAGGGTTGAGCATAAAGAAGTTAGAGAGGTTAGTGGTGCCGAACTCGATAGATACATAAGAAGATCAAAGATATTCGTTTCTAAGATGATGCATGTTTTGAGTCGTCTTCAGAGAAAGAAAAAAGAGGATATGATAAAAAAGAATTACGACAACATGTTAAAAGCATGTATAATAAAATTGAAGGAAATGAACAAACTTGAAAAAGATCCAAAGAAGTTGCCTGAGCTCATCGACAAAAATATATTTAAGACAAAAGAAAACAAACCTTATAGGGAGATATTCAAGCGTGTAATAGCAATGAGAAAGTTAGTTGAAGAAGGCGAAGTCAAGAAAATACCTGAACGTGATATAGACCTTGTAAATGGATACGTAAATAGATTCTTGAAGAGCATGAACTTATCAGAGGAAACCATAGAAAAAGGAGGAAAGATATTAGAAGATATAATTGGAAATAATAAAGATAATGAGAAAGAAGATAAAAAATGAGGTGGTTAGATGAAACCAGATTTTTCCATTCACGGACTCTGGATTTTGGGTGCCGTGTTTATGACATTTGGGTGCTTGATTTTAGGGAATGTTGAATGGGTTGAAGGAACTACAACATCAAGTTTTATAATATCATTGACTCTTGCATTTTTGCTCATACTGATAGCTGGAATGTTTTGGATATCAGCAGCAGTTAATGCAAAGAATGTGTAAAGAAATCAAAAATAAATTCAATTAATTTTGAAGTGGTTCTTCTTTTTCTTTTTTCTTCTCTTCACCTTTTGGTTTTTCTTCGATGCGATTTCCTTCCTTGAGAACTTTTGACTTTATTATTTCAACAGCTCCAACAGGATAAATCTTTTTTATCTCCTCTTTGAGAGCTCTGTTGTAGCTTCCGTTTAGCATTCCATCTATAACAGATGATATATCTGAGTTTTTTGTTAAGTTTTTCAATATCCCTTCTGCTTTTTTTCTGACATCTGTGTTTATGGAATTGCTCGTGTTTCTTAAAAGTATAATGAGAACTTTAAATCTAATTTTGGAGCCATCTTTTAAGCTTATGTCTTTTATAACATCAACTCTTTCAGACCTTCTTTGAACAAGTCTGTAAATTCTATCCCTTGTATATTCATGTCCGGCAAAAGTTGTATATGCTTTAAGTCCGTCTACTTTGTACACTCTGAGCTTTACCTTTATATAAAATTTGCTCATGCTGCCAGTGAGCTCCATCATGCTTGATTCATGAATTCTTCCAACCAAGTTTTTCGGGTCGAATGCAGGTGTTTCACCTACAGTTTTCCCTCCCAATGATGGAGGTGCTATGATTTGATACCATTCTTTGTTTAATGCCACATTATCACCATTTTTGTTGATTTTCAAAAATTATACAACCTAAATGTTTTTAAACATTAGATTATAACAATTTTAAAGTTTTTAAAGTTTATATGAGAGATAAGATAAGTTAAGAGTATTTGTGTGGTGTTTAAATGGCAAGAATGCATTCAAGAAAACATGGAAAATCCGGGTCCAAAAAACCGGATGAATTGAAAAAACCAATTTGGTTATCTTACGATAAAATAGAAGCTGAAAAGATAGTTGTAAAGTTGGCTAAGGAAGGACACTCGCCAGCTATGATAGGCCTTATTCTCAGAGACCAATATGGCATACCTGATATAAGAATTTACAAAGAAAGAATTCATGATATATTGAAAAAGAATAACCTCCTTCCAGAAATTCCAGAGGATTTGTATTCACTTTTGAAAAGAACCGTTGAGCTCAGAAAGCACATGAATAAAAATAAAAAAGATTCGGTCTCTAAGCACGGTCTTGAACTTCTAGAATCAAAAGTTAGGAGACTTGTAAAGTATTATAGAAGAGTCGGAAAACTTCCAAAGAATTGGAAATACGATCCAGAGAAAGCAAAATTGCTCGTAAGGTAATTTATTATTTTTAATTTTATTTTGTTAATTTCTGATTTTTATTGAATAATGTTTTATTAATTTACGCAACAATAACTAATGTGATATTATGGAGAAGATTGCACAGGGGGCTGAAGCTGTAATTTACAGAGACGAAGATAGGATAGTGAAAGTCAGATTGCCCAAGAAATATAGAATAAAACAATTGGATGATAAACTTATAAAATATAGGACGCGCCGAGAAATTAAGATACTTACTGATATGAGAGAAAATGGAATCCCGGTTCCGAGGGTAATGAATTCAGGCAAAAAAAATCTTGAAGATAAAGACCGTAAAATTGAAATGGAATTTATAGAAGGGAAAAAAGTTTTGGACGTATTAAATTCTTCAAACTGCGAGAGCATTTGTCATAAGATTGGAAAATATGTTGCAGAGATGCATGAGCTCAACATAATTCATGGAGACCTCACGACATCGAATATGATATTCAAAGATGGAAAGGTGTATTTCATAGATTTTGGACTTGGAAGGCATTCAAATAAAATAGAGGATAAGGCCATAGATTTAATAGTTTTTGAGAGATGCCTAAGGTCAAGCCACATTAAATTATTCGAATGCTGTTGGAAGAATTTTTTAAGTGGATACAAGAAATATGATAAATTTTTGGAGATTATGAATAGAATAGAAAAGATAAATAAGAGGAGAAGATATACGTGATTGCATGGAGCTCATAGATGTTTTAAAGGAGAATATTGGCATTCTAAAAAATTTCGATGGATATATAAAAGTTGTATCTCATTACGATGCCGATGGGATATCTAGTGCAGCTATATTATATTCAGCTTTAAGAAGAAATGGAAATGATTTCTCAATACGCATAGTTAAAAGGATAGATGACGATTTGATAGAAGATATAAATACAGAAAATCCGGACCTTGTTATTTTTTCCGATATAGGTTCTAGCTACGATTTGAGAAAATTAAAACCTCGTGCAATATTGCTAGACCATCACGAATCCAAAAAACTTTTTGGGAGCAAAGTCATAGAGATTAATCCGATGAATTTTTCTATAGAGGAGCTCTCCGGGAGCGGAGTGACTTATTTGTTCATGAAGGAGTTGAACAGGTACAATATATTTCTTTCATATCTTGGTATTGCAGGAGCAATTGGGGATATACGTCCGATAGTTGGAATGAATTTTGAAATTTTGAGCGATGCGCAAAAGGCAGGTGTTATGACGGTTTCAAAGTCCTTGAATGTTTTTGGGTCAACGACACGCCCGCTCCATAAATCAATATACATGAATCAAATTCTACCCAATATTAATTCAGAATCGTCCTCGATACAATTTCTGTCGCAGGCTGGGATAAAGGTAAAAGATGAAAATGGCTGGAGGACTTTGAGTGATTTGTCTGATGATGAGATGAGGAAACTAACATCAGCAATAATAGCTGAAAGAATTGGAAATGGATTTAGAAATCATTCGGATATATTTTCGGTAAGGATGTTGATAAATGGAATTAATATGGATGTGAACGAATTTTCTACCATACTCAATGCATTTGGACGTCTTGGAAAGTATTACGACGGTATAAAATTTGCAGTAAATCCAACAAGAGATGTTGCAATGAAAGTATACAAGGAGTACAAGAAGTCCATAGGGAAATATATGCGATGGTCAGCTGAAAATGTTGAGCTCAAGAAGTTCACGCTCATAGATGCAGATGATAAAATTAATCCAAATTTTATAGGAACCATATGCTCAATGATAATAAAATCCAATGACAATGTCGATACGATAGTTGGATTGGCAAACGATGAAGGCGGTACCATAAAAGTTTCGGCACGCTCGAAGAAAATTGACATGAATTCTGTTGTGACAAAGATAATAGACAAAATTGGTGGAGAGGCAGGAGGTCATTACAACGCCGCCGGCGCTACAATAGAAATTGGAAAGAAAAAGCAGTTTTTAGATGAGTTAAAAAGGATTTTAAATGTTTCCTTCTAAATATTTCTTAACATTTTAGAATAGTTTAAATACTTTTCCATTTAGAATATAGTGTGGTTTTAAACCTATGAGACATCTGTGGAGGTGAAATGTATGGATGCAAGTAGAATTCTAGAAGTTGTGGAAGTTGCAAGAGAAACTGGTAAAGTAAGAAAGGGTATAAATGAAGTTACAAAGGCAATAGAAAGAAGTCAAGCAAAGCTTGTCGTTATTGCTGAGGATACTAATCCACCAGAAATAATTATGCACATTCCAGCTTTATGTGATGAAAAGAAAATAAAATACGTTAAGGTACCGAGTAAATCGGAGTTGGGAAGAGCTGTGGGAATAGGTGTTTCAACTTCAGCAGTTGCGATAGTAGAGCCAGGTCAGGCTGACATAAAATCTATAGAGTGATAATATGAATGGAATACCAGTTCAAGTAATTCAATTGTTAAAGAGATCCGGAATAAAAGGAATAACTCAGGTTAGATGTAAGGTTATGGAAGGTCCTGAATCTGGAAAGGTTTTGATAAGAAATGTTGCAGGCCCCATAAAACTTGGTGATATTTTAATACTTACAGAGATAGATATGGAAAGCGCCGGAAACATAAGTACCAAAAGGAGGAAGTGATTATGGTTAAATGTAGTTTTTGCGGAAAGACGATTGAAAAAGGAACTGGAAAAATGTACGTTAAGACGAATGGGCAGGTTTATTGGTTTTGTTCGTCTAAATGCGAAAAAAACTTTTTAAAACTTAAAAGGGATCCTAGAAAAATAAAATGGACTGAGAAGTGATAATATGGCAAAGAAAATTGTTAGAATATCTTCAACGGATATAAGTGCGTCCTTAAGATTACACAGAGCTCTGATGAAAATCAAAGGCATTGGATTTTCATTTGCAGATGCTATAGTTAAAAATCTCAATATGGACCCAGAGGTAAAAATCGGGGACCTTAGCGATGATGAGATAAAATCTCTTGAAAAAGTAATAAAGGAGCCTGAAAAGAGCGGGATTCCATCGAGGTTACTCAACAGAAGAAATGATCCCGAAATCGGAAGCGATATGCATTTATCCGGAAGCTCAATAATCACTCACTTAAGAAAAGATATAGATGACCTAAGAAGAATAAGATCTTACAGAGGAATTCGTCATGAGAGAGGACTTCCTGTGAGGGGTCAAAAGACAAGGTCGTCTTTCAGAAAGAACAAGATTAGTAAGGTAGGAAGAAAGAGGAGATAAAATGGGACATCCAAAAAAATTGAGAAAGAAATATGATACACCGAAAAAACCTTACGATAAGGAACGATTAGAAGAAGAAAAAATGTTGATGAAAAGTTTTGGACTTAAGAAAAAGCAAGAAATTTGGAGAGCCGAAAGCAGGCTTAGAAATTATAGAAGGCGAGCAAGAGAAATTCAAACAGAGAAGAGTAAGGAGAAAGAAAAAATACTCGTTGATAAAGCTTGCAAGATAGGATTGATTGCCCCAAATTCATCACTTGATGATATACTGGGTCTTAAGGTTGAAAATCTACTTGAGAGAAGACTTCAAACTCAAGTTTTCAGAAGAGGATTTTCAAGAACTATTAAACAGGCTCGTCAACTTATAGTTCATGGTCACGTTTCTGTAAACGGAAGAAAAGTTTGGTGGCCAAGCTACATAGTTAAAGTTGATGAAGAAGACAAGATAGAAGTTGAACAACCTCAAAATCCAATCGAGAAAAAACCAGTTAAAAAAATAACATCTACGAAAGAGGGAGAAAATGGAGAATAAGAGAAGTAGAAAAGAAAGATGGGGAATTTGCTATGTATTTTCATCTAAAAACAATACAATAATTCATATAACAGACATAACTGGTGCAGAAACTATTGCAAGAGTTTCCGGCGGCATGATTACAAATCAAGATAGATTAAAAGGAACTTCTTACCCTGCTATGAAAGCAGCTCAGAGAGCTGTTGATAAAGCAAAGGAGATGAGAATTACAGGAGTTCACATAAAGATAAGAGCTCCTGGAGGAAATAAAAGTAAAATTCCAGGAAAGGGAGCTCAGTCAGCAATTAGAGCACTTGCACGTGCTGGATTGAGAATAGGAAGGATAGAAGACGTGACACCAGTTCCACATGATTCTATAAAGAAGAAAGGTGGAAGAAGAGGAAGAAGGGTGTGATAATGGAAATAAAGATTTTGGATAATCAAAAGTATAGAATGAAATTTATTGTTAGTGGAGTTAACAACAGATTTATGAACACTCTTAGAAGATTTGCGTACGGCGAAGTTCCTACAATGGCTGTGGACACGGTCAGATTTCAAGAAAACACATCTGGGATGTATGACGAAGTCCTAGCTCATAGAATAGGATTGATACCATTGACGTACGATGATAATGCATTTTCTTATGGCAGTAAAAAGAAAGTAACACTTGTCCTTGAAAAAGAAGGGCCGTGTGTTGTTATGTCTGGTGATATGAAATCTACAGATGATTCGGTCGTTCCAGTTTACAACAACATTCCAATTATGACACTTCTAGAGCATCAAAAGCTAAAATTCGAAGCTGATGCAATTCTTGGAAAAGGAAAAGACCATGCAAAATGGCAGGCATCTGTATTCGGATACAAAAATATTCCATCTGTAAAAATAAACAGACAAAAATGTACTAATTGCAAAAAATGCATTGATGTTTGTCCAAAGAATGTTTTTGTCATGAAGGATGGAAAGGTTGGAATTGATAAATCGTTTGAATGTGATTTGTGCAATAGGTGCGTTGAAGTTTGTCCAGATGGAGCGGTGTCTGTAACCTATGATAAAGAGTCATTTTACGTTGATATTGAAAGTGTTTCAGGATTATCCGCTGAAAAAGTTTTGAAAAAAGCCCTCGAGGAAATGGGAGCTCACATTGAGAAATTAAGTAAAGATATATCAAAGGCACTTAAGTAGGCACGCTTTAAAATTTAAATATATGTATTTAAAATGATAAAAGCGTGCGGGGGTGCCCAAGCCTGGTCAAAGGGGCAGGACTTAAGGAATTTATGAGAAATCCTGTGGCTTAGTGCCTTCGAGGGTTCAAATCCCTTCCCCCGCATAAGTTCAAAGGTGAATGTTTATGAGAAGAGAAAAAGCAAATCCAGAATTGAAAAATTTGATAAATTTGTTTAGAAGTCAAAAGGATAAGTTTTACAAATTAATTTCGAAATATTTATCAAGACCTAAAAGAAAGATGGAGCCTGTAAATCTTTTGAAGATAAATAAAACATCGCTTGACAATGATGTTGTTGTTGTTCCATCAAAAGTTTTGGCTCATGGTGATTTGACAAAGAAGGTAAAGATTTATGCATTTTCATATTCAAAAAAGTGTGAAGAAAAGATAAAGTCAAGTGGCTCTGAAATTCATAAGCTTTCTGAGCTTCTTGATAAAAAGATAAAAGGTAGAATAATAATTTGAGGTGTAAAAATGATAATAGATGCTGATGGTGCAATTGCAGGCAGATTGTCTTCATATGCAGCTAAACAATTAATGAAAGGCGAGAAAGTTATAATTGTCAATGCCGAAAAGGCTGTAATAACTGGAAATTCAAAATCCATTATGAAAGAATTTTACACGAGGAGAGAAATATCTCATCCAAAATATGGGCCATTTTTCCCAAGACGTCCTGATTTAATTTTGAGAAGAATGATACGTGGAATGGTACCGTACAAAAAACCTACCGGAAGAAATGCATTTCGCAAACTCAAAGTTCATATTGGCGTTCCAGAAAAGTTGGATGAAGAACCCAAAAAATTTGCAAAGAAAAAAATAACAACTTCATACATGACTATTCTAGATATATCAAAAAAATTAGGTTGGAGTGATTGATGATGAAAAAGCAGAAAAATATACAAACTGTTGGAAAAAGAAAGAAGGCAATTGCACGGGCTACTTCAAAACCAGGGAGTGGTATTATAAAGGTAAATTCCAGACCGTTAAGCGAGTTTGGAACGAGATATATTAATATGTGGGTAAGAGAACCTTTGATGCTTGCTGGAAAAGTAGCTACGAAATTAGATATAAATGTAACCGTTACCGGAGGCGGAGTATGGGGTCAGGCAAGTGCAGTTAGAACTGCAATAGGCCAAGCTCTTGTGAAACTTGATGATAAATTACGTGACAAATTTGTAAGTTATGATAGAACTCTTCTCATTTCAGATTCAAGAAGAACTGAACCGCACAAACCTTCAAGAAGTAGTGCCGGACCGAGAAGAAAGAAGCAGCAAAGTAAGAGGTAGATTAGTATGATGATACCTGTTAGATGCCCAACTTGCGGAAAGCCGATAGGACATCTTTGTGTCGAATATGAAAAGAGAGTTAAAAATGGAGAAAATCCAGAAAAAGTTCTGGATGATTTAGGATTAGATAGATATTGCTGTCGAACTGCTGTTATGACATATGTAGACTTAACAGGTACAATTGCAAAATTCAAAAAAATCAATTCTTAAATTTTTATTTTTTTAATTAAATCTTTATCTTCTTTTGGTACACTATTCATCTTTAATATTATTTTCCTTAAAATAGGAAGTTCTATCTTTACAAATCTTTGAATTGATATATGAAGTTCTTCTGCATATTTTTTGAGAACGAACATTTCCTTATCTGAAAGTTTATTTTTGCTAAATCGCTTTGGTGGTGAGTATTTAACAAATTTTTTATACTTCTTTTTTTTACAAAGGCTTATTGCTGCAAGGAGCTCATACATATAACTTGAAAATCCCCAGTACTGCCTTTTCATTATTCTCGATTCCATCAAATCTTCGTATGACAAAATTTCAAAAGCTTTTGATATTTCTTCCGGATCCTCATATTCATTTGGAATGTTTTCTTCAATCCACCATTTTAATTCTCTCAAATCTTTGTCAGAATTTCTTATTGCGTCAAGTGCATTTGAATATGTCGATGACTTAAAAATTATTCCAAGAACATTGAACACGTCTTTTAATTTATTTCTGTAGAACTCAAGATTCATGGATTCCAAATCAAGTATGGCTGCTCTCAAATCCCCATCTGAGTTGAGTGCTATTTGTTTTATATTCTTTTCATTAATCTCCACACCTTCCTTTAAAGAAATTTTTTTCAGAATGTTTTCAATAGTGTTAATTCTTATTTTATAATATTTTATTACTTCGAAATTTCTTATAAGAGATCTTAACTTGGATTTGTACGCATCATTTACTATAAGTATTATTGGAGATTTTGTAACTTTTATAAGTTCATTGAGACCTTTCAGCGATGATATTGTTTCCGCTTCATCAATTACAATCATTTTTTTCTTTCTAAATAAACTCATCTGTGTGGAGGAATTTATGACTGTATCCTTAAACGATTGATAATCTCTCATTTCGTCTGAATTCAGATTGATAATCTCTCTATTTAATTTTTTTCCAATGAGCTCCACCGATACGGTTTTTCCGCATCCAGGTGGTCCAGTAATTAGAATAGGTTTTTTGTAATGTTCTATTGAATATATGACTCTTTCAACCTGAGATTTGTTTCCAGCAAGTTCAGATATACTCTTAGGTTTGTATTTCATAAGCAGCATTTTCTCATCCAATTAAATAGATTGATAAGTGTTTAAATGCTTTTTGAAAAATATAATAGTATGGACTATATGGAACTTTTGAAAAGGGCAAATGACTTGAAATCAACTAGTAGCGGTGATTCTGAAAGATTTGAAATGCCCCGCGCTAATGTAAATTATTCCGGGAATAAGACTATAATAACAAATTTTGGAAAAATTGCTTCGATATTGAGAAGAGAAAAGAAGCACATTTCAAAATATATGTCTAAGGAGCTCGCTGCGCCAGGAGAGATAAATGGAAACGAACTTATTATACTTTCTAGAATTCCAAGAAACATACTTCAGAAGAAATTGGAATCATACGTTAAAGAATATGTTTTGTGCCCGCAGTGTGGAAAGCCGGATACAAAAATAGTTAAAGAAGGTAAAATAACATATTTGAAATGTGAAGCGTGCGGTGCCAAGAAATTTTTGAAAAATTTGTGATGTGATAAAATGTTCTCATACACATACTTTGAGGATTTGAAGATGATTGGAATTTGTGATTCAGAATTACTTGGAAAGAAACTTAACGGAGAAATTGAATTTTTGGTATCGAAATCTTTTTACGGTATGTCCGAGTGCAAAGAAGATGAAATATTGGAATTCATTGAAAAGGCAACCAATATAAATTGCATAGGAAACAGGATAGTTGATTTTCTCATAGAGAAAAAAATTATAGAAGAAAAAAATGTTATGATTATAGATGGTGTAAAACATGCTCAAGTTTACAAAATCTAAAAGGCCAAAGGGTCAGTGGTTTCTTATTTCGATAGTTATAATTTCATATTCGCTCCTTTCAATATATTCCGTTATGTATTCGTTCTTAGGAAACAAATATTTTTGGAACTTGGTAAATAACAACAAGGGATATACAATGCGAAATATAAATGATTATCTAAAATCTACAATGAATTATCAAAAGAGCGATGTCGATATAAATGAATCCATATATTTTATTGAAAAGAATCTTGCAGAGCGCGGGGTTTATGCAAATATAACTTACGGTCATAATGCCGATGGAAGTATATGGTACGATGTAAATATCCTTAATTCGTAAAATCTTCGAGTGATTTAATTCCAAGATATTTTATTTTGCAGGTCTTTATAGTTCCTGTAACTCCTAGAATTTTAATTATAACCTTTGAATCTCCAATCATTTTTATGAATGCAAGAGAAGCTCTCACCTGCTCGACTAGGTCATGCTTACATCTTAAAATTCCTTTTTTTCCATCGTATAAGTTTTTAATTACCCACACATGAGATTCGGCCGTTCCTTTTTCTCCAAATAATTCAAGCATAGAATTCCAGACAGCTGTAGAAAACTCAGCATAATCTATATCTTTTTCTGATATAATTTCAAAAGCTATATATCTTTTTCTCATTCTAAGCGTCGGTGGGAGAATCTTTGGTTTTTCCATCTTCCATTACCTCCACATTTCCAACAATTTTTCCTTGAAGTTTCTTTCTATTCTCTTCTACAATCTGCCTTGGTGTTACAGATACAGTATCTATTGCATCAACAACATTGAGTCCTACTAAATTGGCAATTGATGCAAGTTCTCTTCCAGCACGCATATTCCATATGGAAGTTGCACTCGATGTCGTCACTATTGGTGCTTTATACTTTTGACAAAGGTCTATATTTTTCATAATTTTTCTCATTACATAAGTTCTTATCTTTCCATAACTTTCAAGGAGCTCCCTGAAATTTATCTCTATTGAAACTCCATTATCGGCGGCACTTTTAATGCACACATGGTCAAGTCCGGAATCTTTTCTGTTCAGTTCCGGATGTGCAAGTATGTCTACTTTTGGATTTTCACACGCAGCTCGGTTTATTTCATACGAGCCACCGTGAACGATTACCAATTCAACTTTTTTCCTTGCCATATTTATTATATTGTTTAAGTCCTGAACCTTGTCCGCCTTTACAATAACCCCAGAGACGATATCTATGTCATCGTATTTTGGCAATTTTTCCAGATATTCGTTTAAATCCTTTAAAGAAGTATAATATGTTGGCATGCATATACCGTCAAATTCGAGCTTTCTAGCCATATCTATAACTTCCTCGGGCGTATTTTCTCCTATTGAAAACTTGCTATGTACAACCAAGTCGTAAAACATCTTAACCAATAAAAATATCCCTTTTAAATCTTTTAAACGTTAGAATTTCGAACTTTATGCCTTCATAAAAACATTTAAATATTTGGTAGTATAAAGTAGTATAATGAAGTAATAGGTATTACAAAAAATATGTTAAAGGAAAATTAAGCTCTGAGAGGTTTATGCATGTCAGTTGTGATTGCCCTTGACCACGATGGAACGTTGTCGAAGTATGATATAGGAAAAGATTACTTAAGTCATTCCTTTCCGGAAGTTTATAAAAGATTTAATGCACGCGGAAAAAATGAAAAAGAAAAATTCTCTTATGTTGTAGAGGAAATACGATCAGGAAAATACAACAATTTTATAAAAAACGAGTTGGGCTTAGACTATGATTCTGAAAGGGACCATGGAACTGAGCTCGCAATAATGGTTCTTCTAGAATCAAAGTACGATGGCATTACAAAAGAGAAAATTGAAGATATTGTTAAAGATGTTGCAAGAAACAACCATGTTCTAAAAGATGGCGCGGCAGAATTTTTGAGGAATGATGGTTATGAAACCTGGATATCAACTGCAGGTGTGGAAAATTTCATAGGAGAATTATTCAAAGTATATGATATTAATCATGGAAATGAAAATTTTTACATTGTTGGAACGAAGCTAAAGTATGATAAAAATGGGAAACCGCAATCTATAATTCAAAAGAACGGGCGCTATCAAAAGGGAGAAAATTTGAAAAAAATAATTAGTAATGACGATAAAATAATTGCAGTTGGCGATAGTTCTGGAGATTCCAAAGTAATGGATATGGCATTGAAAAATGATGGGGTTGCAATATCGTCTGGAAGGGGAGCAGATAAATATTCTGGGATATATGTACTTGATAAAAATGGGTCCTTCTTTGGAGAGATTGCATCTATAATTGCATCCAAGAATATTTTAGACGGAAAAGAATCCAAAGTTGCTCTTGAAGAACTGGAAAGTTATTTTGGAAAGCCTGGAATGCTAAATGAAATAGAATTCGGTATTGGAAATTCTGCCAATGAAAATTCAAGAGTTGTTTTTGATATTCTAAAAAAATTTGCTCCAAGAAATAATAATAAGAAAATTTTCACGGTGGTTTAATGGTAAAGGTAATATCTTTTGGCGAGGCTCTTATTGATATGATAGGCGAGCGTGGTAAAGGCTTGGACGGAACTAAATTATTTGAAAAACATTTCGGTGGAGCTCCAGCAAACTATGCAATAGCAGTTAGGCGACTTGGTGTAAAGTCATCTCTCCTAACGCGCATAAGTGATGACAATTTTGGCAATTTTTTGATGAATATATTGAAGAAAAATAAAGTAGACACATCCATGATTGTTAGGACAAAAAAGAAAACCACACTTGCATTCGTTTCTTTGAATAAAAGCGGAGTTCCAGAATTTTCATTTTATAGAAACGATACGGCTGATTTGGATGTAAGAAAGAGTGATATAAAGGAAAAATACTTTGATGGTGTAAAGATATTTCACTTTTGTTCTCTATCACTCGTTGAAGAACCTGTGAGGTCTGCACTTTTTAAGGCATTGAAGATAGCTAAAAGAAAAAACGTTCTCATATCTTATGATCCAAATCTTAGAAGAGATT
Organism: uncultured archaeon; assembly: GCA_964469235.1. Classification (GTDB taxonomy): domain Archaea; phylum Aenigmatarchaeota; class Aenigmatarchaeia; order GW2011-AR5; family WALA01; genus WALA01. The sequence continues at coordinate 24,126 of CAYYKR010000001.1, forward strand.
TGATGAAAAGAGATACTATGAAATACGTTAGGAAGGCTGCAAAGTATGCTGATATCCTTATTCCATCCGAGGACGAGATAAGGAAAATCACGAATGAGACATCATTGGATTCCGCTGCAAATCATTACAAGGGAAAGAGATTGATAGTGACAATGGGAGCAAAAGGTTCTGTTATGTACTATGCTAAATCAAAGATAATATTTCCTCCATTTAAAGTGAAAGTTGTTGACACAACCGGAGCTGGAGATGCATTTTCTGCCGGTGTATCCGTTGGAATTATAAATGGATACGAAGGAGAAAAGTTACTTAAATTTGCATCTTCTGTTGCTGCATTGTCCATACAAAAGAAAGGTGCAATATCATCTCTTCCGAGCATTATAAATGTTAAGAAATTTCTTAAAAAATACGAAAGATAAATTACTTTCTGTTTTTGATTAGTTCGAATGTTATTTCTTTGCTTCTCTCAACTTCAGGTTGGTCAAACGGATTTTGTTCTCTCAATATCGCTGAATAGTATGCTATGTACTGCCACATTGCCATAAGTTTTCCAACATTATCTTCAGAAAGTTTGTCCAACTCTATCACGGCATATGGTATTTTTTCCTCAGATGATGTTTTTACAACTCCTTCAGATTCGTAATTTATCGCATTTGAAAGATTTAGCCCATTTAAAATTGATATACTGCCTTCTCTAAGTTTAACATCAGAAATATTTTTTGGAACTTTTATTTTTATGCCCTTATGATTTTTAATGACTATGAATATTCCAATCATATTTTTGGGTCCACCAAAAAATCTTTGATTGGTATGATGCTGAGATTCTGGAGCTATGGCAGAAATTATTGTCTGACCAACTTCATTCTTTCCGGTTGTTTCATGAATTAGTTGGGTAATTATTTTTGCAAACCCGTCCATAAACTCGGAATATATCGGCATGAAAATTTCATTGTATCCATTTTCTTCCAACAAGAATAATGATTTTGAGAATTTGTACAGGCTTCTTTTTATTTTTTCAGATTTGTAAATTTTCTTTGCGCCGTTATATATTTTTTTCACGTCAATCCCACACACAGCTGCTGGGAAAAGACCACATGATGATAATCCTGCAAATCTACCTTCGATGTCTGGATGTTTCACTATGTTCCATTTCATTCGTTTGGAAATTTCGAGGAGAGCTCCTCCCCCCGCTACAGAAACGATGTTGGTAAATTTTTTGTTGATGAAGTATAAAAGTTCTTCCAAAACTCCAACCGTGTCTCCAGATTTACTTATAGGAATTACTACGGTGTCTTCGGGGTTGCATTTTTTGGATACATCTTCGAGGAATTCTGGTTCCATTGTATCGATAAAATAAACATTTCTCTTTGGACGGAGAGCCCTTGAAAACGCTCTAAAACTGTTTATTGAACCGCCGTTTCCTATGACGACAACATTTTTGAATTTCTCATACCTTTTTGAAATCTTTATAATTTCTTTGAAGTTTGGAATGTGTTTTGAAAATTGAGGGTCATGTGGTAATTTTCCAACTTTAACACTTGGCAACTTTTCGTATATATTTATCATAGATATCGCCTATATAATTTTTTTCTTAATTGAAAATTTTTTACCGTTAATAAACTTTTTAATTTCTGATTCTGTTGGATTCCCGGACTTGGCACCAATATATTTACTCTGTACATGGATAGCTCCAGCGGCGGATGCGTATTTTAATATTTTTTCAGGTTCCAAATGATTTATCAATCCATATATGAACCATGCTGCGGCACAATCTCCAGCTCCGGTTGTATTTTTCACATCAGCTACTTTGAACGATTTTGCAATGTATAAATTCTTCGCATCAAAATACATTATTCCATTCTTCCCCAAAGTTATGAAACAATTTTTCAATCCTTTAGATTTGAGAGCTCTCAATTTTTCAATACTAAACTTTCCGAAGAGAAGCTCAAATTCTCCAATATTAAATGAAGATGCATCTGCCTTCATAAGAAGTTTCTTGACTTCTTTTGGAAATTGGTATATCATCGTTCTGCTTGGAGCAAAGAAAATTTTTCCTTTTCGAATTTTTGAATCAAATATATACTTTATGGAATTAACTGCTGACTTTCCAGTGAAACTTGTTATGTCGAGCCATTTTGACGAGAAAATAAATTTCGATTTCTTTTTAACATCATTTACTGTGAGCTCAGATGCAGAGCCGTGGTCAACTATGAGTGTTGTATCCTTTGTCTTTTCTGAAATTAATATAAGTGACCTTCCAACTTCAAGTCCACGCTGTTGTATTACATTGCTCATATCAACTCCATGATTTTTCATATCCATTATCATGAATTCTGATAATTTGTCTTTTCCAAGTTTCGTAAAGTATCCTGTTTTAAGACCGAGCTTAGAGAGATAGGAAACTGTATTTCCTGATGACCCACCAGAATGGATGTACACTTTTCCTTTTGTTTTCTTTCCGAGTGGAAACATTATGTACTTTTCTATTCCACGCTTGTCTGATTCTATCATATAGAATTTTGAATCTGTAAAAATATCTATTGTGAGAGACCCTATTCCGATGATGTCATAAGATTTATTAACCATAGTGGACCGACCGGGATTTGAACCCGGAATCTTCACCATTTCGGTATAATATTCAATCGCCAAGGTGACGTCCTACCAGATTAGACTATCGGCCCGATGAGATTTGATACATGTAATTGTATTTTAAATTTATAAATCAATTCTCTTAAAATTATTTTTTTCAAGAACTTTTACAATAATATACGACATTCCAATTCCAAGAAGAGCTCCAGCAATAACATCTGTTAAATAGTGGACTCCAAAATAAATTCGCGATAATCCAACCAGGGTTGCAAGAGTATAAAATATCTCTGGATGCTTAAAATATTTTGAGAGAACATAGGCAAATGAAAATACTACAGCGGTATGCTGGCTCGGAAATGAATAGTCGATAATTTTAGTAAATGACATGTATAATATCTGATGAAATGGTCTCGGTTCTTTTACCACGAACTTTATAATTATCGCTGATATCCACGATATTGATGATGACCATAGTATTGAAATTGTTTCTTTCTTCTTTTTCAAAATCACAAGAATTATAATGGTTACTACGAGAGATGGAACGAAGGAATACGCTATGAGTTTGAATAAGAAATCTGTAATGGGGTTTCTTATTGATTGAATATACGACATGTAATATGGAGAATTTTCTAGAATCATATGTCAAGCACCACCTGAGCTGTCCATTCGTTTTTCTTTTTGACTTCAAGTTTATGATATGTGCAAGATTTTACATCGTGCCGTGGCTCGTGTTTCTTCTTGTCGAATTTCTCGCCGTATCCAATTGCATTTAATTTATATTTACCCGTTGATTTGTCTTCGATTATTTTAACTTTGAAATCTTTGAAAAACATATTTTTGGAATCTTTTTCATATATTAGTTCATTTAGCCATAAAAAAAGGAGCTCCCTTAAATCCTTTGCAGAGAGCTCGAATTTTTTTTCGAATTTCTTTTCAATCCCACCAACCATGTAGTTTTCAAGAACTTTTGCAGCGGTTTTAAACAACTTATTTAAAGAATTCTCTCTAACTATAACGGCAACATCAGCTGTTGACCAATCTTCAAAATGATACATGATAATAAGTTTAAAAAGAAGTTATTTAAAATTAAATGTAAAATAAAATAAGAGGTGGTTGATATTCCAGCAGCATACAAGAGAACATATGAGCACACAAAATCTCGTGGACACGAAAAGATGGTAAGATGCGCGTTCTGCGGAAAGCTCGTTCCAAAATACAAAGCCATAGTTATAAAGAGAGGATTCCACGTAGATAAAGCAACTATGAAACTCGTCGATAGAAGGTTTGTGAGTCAAACCGAACAGAAGATGTACGTCTGTCCAAGTTGTGCGAGGCATAGGGGCATTATACAAATAGGAAAATCTAGAAAATCTAGAACACCTAACAAGAAAAGGTAATATGATGTTTGACATCATAAGTAAGATTCTTGGCAAGAATAAAAAAAATAAGCTGAAATATACTCAAAGTAATACTCGTGCTTCTCAACTTATAAGCTTAATACGGGGAAACTATATTCCAAAAAAAGAAATGATTGCTCAATCTCAAGAATTTAAATTAGATCCCCACTTTCCAAAATTTGTTGTAAAATCAGATAAGCACATATACAATTTGCAAGATGTAACGAAAGAACATTCTGTAAAGTATCCATTGATAGAACCTTATGCTTATGTCAATATTGCCTGGAATCATTCAAACGATGAAGTTATTTACAATGTAATTGAGCCTATTCTATCTCCAAGTGAGAAAGAAATGTTGAAAAAAATTACAGATGGATTAATTCAAACTATAGATGTTGGATTGACTCACATAAAAAATGGATATTTCTTAACGCAATATCTTGAATCAAAAGTTCAGGGCATAATTAAAGAATACAAAATGAAAATAACTCCCATTCAATATCTTAAAATCATGTACTATATATACAGAAATTTTGTTGGACTCAATAAAATCGAACCTCTGATGCACGATCCCTATATAGAAGATATAGGTTGCGACGGAATAAACATTCCAATATACATAGTTCATAGAAAATACGGGTCTGTAAAGACGAATATAATCTTTACGGATGAGGAGGATCTTCGAGAGTTTGTCGTAAAATTGTCTGAAAAGTGTGACAGATATATAAGTTATGCTGAACCTCTCTTAGACGGAGCTCTTCCGGACGGTTCCAGAGTACAAGCATCACTTGCAAAGGACGTTACTACAAATGGACCGACATTTTCAATAAGAAAGTTTAAAGAGATTCCATTTACACCCATAGAAATGATAAAGGACAAGACACTGTCATCTGAAATGCTTGCCTATTTGTGGTTTTTAGTTGAAAACGGCTCGAACATATTGATATGCGGTGGGGTATCAACCGGTAAGACGACCCTTTTAAATACGATATCGATGTTTATACCCCCGGAAGCCAAGATAGTTTCAATTGAGGATACTCGCGAGTTAAATCTGCCCCACGAAAATTGGATACCTTCTGTGTCAAGAATTGGATTTGGAAGCTCTACAGTTGGGGAAGTTTCCATGTTTGAGCTCTTAAAAGAATCCTTCAGACAAAATCCCGACTATATTATAGTAGGTGAAGTTAGAGGTAAGGAAGCTTACATATTGTTTCAGGCTATGTCATCTGGGCATCCGTCAATAGCAACTATGCATGGGAGTTCAACAGATGCGATAATGAAGCGTCTTGAAACTCCACCAATAGAATTGCCGGTAGGATTACTTGAATCCTTAGATATAATTATAATAATGATACATGCAAGGGAAAAGGGAAAGTCTGCAAGGAGATTAAAAGAAATTGATGAGATAAGGTCTATCGATTCCGAGAGCGGGAAGGCAAATTATTCAAAAGTTTTCAAATGGATTCCGTCCAACGATACATTTGAATTTTCTGGAACATCGTGGGTTCTTGAAAAGATTTCCAAGAACAAGGGAATTCCAATGATTGAAATAAAAAAGGAGCTTGTACGCAGAAAGAAATTTATCGATTGGATGCACGATTCTGATATAACTGAAATGAATAGAATATCGAAATTCATTCAGATGTATTACAAGGATAAAAAGAAGATGATGGAAATAATTGAAAATAATTCTTAAACATTAAATTGTAAATTTATTGTCAATTGCCAACGGGCTCGAGCCAGCGTGCCATGACTGACGTGGATGGACTTGAACCTTATAAATTCTCTCTGAATTGTCGTCAAGAACCAATGCAACCCCTTTATTTCTTGGCAAATCGTTTAGATATTTTTCTATATCGAACAACATATAAGTTTGCATTATCGCTTTCAATGCTTCTATATCTGATTTCGAGGTGAGTCTGTGGGATATTATTAAATCACTCTGTGCTATAACATCTGGATGAAGTTTATTCGGCCTTTGAGTCGCAAATACAGTTGAAACTCCAGGTTGCCTACCTTCCTTTACAATCCTCAAAAGTATATCTGATGATGCAACCTTTCCCACATTTGGTACAAAGTTATGAGCTTCGTCTATAAAAATCCAGCAAAGCGGAACTCTTTTTATGTCTTCGTTTTCAACTCTGGCGAGCTCTTCAAGTCGGCGAGCTTTAATTCGGTCTTCAAGAACTTTTTTCAAGACAAGCGATACTAAAAGCGTTCTGACAACTGACGGTGTCATAGAAACATCAAGTATGGTAACTTTTTCGGGCTCGAGAATCTTTGGCATCAAACTTTCTCCAAATATTCCCCACATTTTTGCCGCGAGAAATCTATTTTCAAGCGCGAGCTTTTCCTTTTCGAACCCTTCTTCCTTTTTTATGTTCTTTATTATCTCTTCGATGTCATATGGTTTGTCGTAATTCTTTTTCATTTTCGTAATTACTCTTTCAAGAAGTATTCCCAATGTATCGTTTATTCCTAAATCAAAAACGTAGAGCCAGTCATCTGGACCTAGCTCCGATGGTGAAACTGAGAACGTTCCGTCAAAATTGACCCCGGCCCCTTCAAATAATTCTTTCTGACCGTGCGGAATGTAAACCTTGACATCAAATCCACTTGGTTTCATTCCCCATTTGGCAAGCATTTGTTTAGATTCATCGTTCGGGTATTTCATCGTCCAAAAAATACCTTGAGTGTCTATCATTAAGGAACATAAATTTTTTCTTACATCTTTTTCAATTTTTTTCATCTCTTCAACAAAGACTCCGAGTGTGTAACTTTTTCCACCCCCTCGCTTTCCACAAATTATCATACAGTGAGGCCGTAGAACGTCAACTAGAATTGGAGAAGTTAAGTGAGCATCCTCTCCGGTTCCCACGATATGCTTTCCTAAAAATATGGTTCCCTTTTCTCCGAATCTTTCCAAATCTTTCATATCGCGTCCTATAACAACATTTGGCATTTAATCTCCTTTATATAATTTTACACGATAAATTAAATAGTTTTGGTGATTGAATGAAAGTAAGAGAACTTATGGAAGGAATGAAAGGAGTGAACATAGAGGGAAGGGTTGTTGATGTTAAAGACCCGAGGGAAGTTAAAACGAAGTATGGAAAGACATTTCTAACAAATGCAAAGCTTGAAGACGACAGCGGAAAAATCAGCCTTACATTATGGGGAGACGATGCACTCAACATTAAAGAGGGAATGACCATAAAAATTGAAAATGGATTTGTAAACAGTTGGAATGACGAACCTCAATTGACTGTGGGAAAGTTTGGAAAGCTCACAATTAAAAAAGAGGATTAAATTCACAAAATTACAAATAGTGCAAGAGAAGTCAAAAATATCATGGACCAAACTTTCCAGCTGTAAAAGAATATTTTTGAGCCGTCCAACGGTGGTATCGGTATTAAGTTGAACACGGCAAGCCATATATTTATTCCAACTGAATATGTTAAAATACTATTTGCAATACTCGCCGATGAAAGTGGTATTAATTTTAGAGCAGCAAAAGATATTAGCGCTAGTATTATATTTATCACTGGACCGGCAGCTGAAATTATTGCATTTTCTTTTCTTGTTATCCTTTTTACATTACCCCAAAGGTCAATGCTCGGATAAATTACAACAGCACCCGGAGCTGCGAATGTAAAATTTCCATTTGTTATTATTGCAAATATAAATGCGAGAAATAATCCGTACTTCCACATTTCAAAACGTGCATAGCATCCAAATTTTCTTGCATAGTACCTGTGCCCCATTTCATGAAATATAAAAGCAAATGATATCGCAAACAATGATATTAAAAAGTTTTTTGGTAATGAAGATAAATTTTGTATTCCCCTGTATGCAAAAACGAACGCCAATACCACTGCAGATATCAAAAGATCTGTCAATTCTTTTTTATCCATGATTTTGTTAATCAATTAAAAGATTTAAATAAAATTATGTTTAAAATAACTATGCTATTTATAGCGGGGTGGAGCAGCCTGGAGTGCTCGTCGGGCTCATAATAAGGGCGCCGAATGCCCTTATCAACCTTTTCCATCAAGAAGGAAAAGGGTGCTTTCTTAAAAGGAAGGAAGACGAAGAGCTCATTGCTCATCGCCTTATGAGAAACCCGAAGGTCAATGGTTCAAATCCATTCCCCGCTA
>CAYYKR010000001.1:32365-37282 GCA_964469235.1 uncultured archaeon
GCTCATCGCCTTATGAGAAACCCGAAGGTCAATGGTTCAAATCCATTCCCCGCTATAATTTAATTCTTGCAATCATCTAAAAGTGTTTAAACATTTCGCATATCATTTAAATATGGATGGAAAATTTTTGGTAAAACTTTCGCGAAAAGTTGTGGACAACTTTACCCGTGGAATAAAGATCGAAAAGCCCAAGGGATATGATAAAGAATTTGACAAAAAGCAAGGAGCGTTTTGCACGCTCAATACTTATCCGAACGGAAATTTACGCGGATGCATAGGTATTCCATATCCATCAATGAAACTTATAGATGCCGTCATAGAAGCATCTAAGAGTGCATGTAGAGATCCGAGATTTCCTCCTTTGAGAGAAGATGAGCTCGGCAAAATAACTATTGAGCTCTCTATATTAAGTGTTCCAAAAGATATAACATCAAGTCCAGATGATTATGAAAAGAAAATCAAAATTGGACGCGATGGACTCATAATTTATCATCCATTTGGCTCTGGACTTTTACTGCCGCAAGTTCCAGTTGAATATAATTGGAGCGTCCGAGAATTTTTAGACAACTTATGCTTTAAAGCAGGTCTTGGACCAGAATGCTGGAAAGATAAATCATCAAGAATTTATAGTTTCCAAGCTGAGATATTCAAGGAAGAAAAACCTTATGGAAAAATAATCAAAGAAGAATTGAGATATTGATGGTGCTTACATGAATGGAAAAAAGATAATTGAAAAGGTAGTTACCCTTATGAAGCCCGGTTATATATGCGACCATTGCCTTGGAAGGCAATTCGCTCAAATTCTCACAGGAATGTCAAATGATGAAAGGGGAAAGATAATTCGCTCTTTTGCAGCTATGATGTACGATGCAGGAGAGATAGATGTTCATCCATCAAATTTTTATGGCATCAAGCTTAGAAACAAATCTTCCAGTCCGAAAGAGAAATGCTACGTTTGTGGAGATGTTTTCAATTCTCTTGACAGCATAGCAAAGAAAATTGAGAAGAAATTGAAAGGAATAGAATTTGATACAATACTTATGGGAACACGATTATCTTCGGAGCTCCTTAAAAAAGAGGAAGAAATTTGGGGTAAGGTGGGAATTGAACATTGCGAACCATTGAAGGCGGAGCTTAACCGCGAGATTGGGAAAATAATTGAAAGAGAGATGAAAAAGAAAGTTGATTTTAAGAAACCTCAAGTTGTCGTTCTTTATGATATGGAATCTGGAGACATTGAAATATCAATAAAGTCGATTTATATTTATGGAGAGTATCAAAAGTTAAAGCGTGGATTACCGCAGTCAAAATGGCCCGATGGACGTTATAAAACGAGTATAGAGCAAATAGTTGCAAAGCCATTGATGAAGGTTGCAAAAGGGTCAGGGCACAAATTTCATGGTGCTGGGCGCGAGGATATAGATGCTCTATGCACTGGGTGGCGTCCCTTTGTCATTGAAATAACCGAGCCAAAAGTCAGAAAGTTCAACCTGAAGAAAATTGGAAGCGAAGTCAATAAGGACAAGAGAATAAATGTCAGAAAGCTTAGATGGAGCAGCTCTGAGGAAGTTGCAAAATTGAAGGAGCTCCGTCATAGAAAAGAATACGAATGCATAGTTTCTTGTGAAAATCCGATAAGTAAAAAGGACCTCAAAAAATTGAAGGCGCTTAAGACTAAAATAAGGCAAAGAACGCCTACACGGGTGATGAAAAGACGCTCAAATTTGTTGAGGAGAAGAACGGTTTACAAGATAAATGCAACTTATATGTCACCAAAGAAATTCAAATTGAAGGTTTTGACTGAGGCCGGCACGTATATAAAGGAGCTCGTTTCTGGAGATGGCGGTAGAACGAAGCCATCTGTGTCGAGCGTCTTAAAAAATAATTGTGTATGCAAGGAATTGACAGTTACCAAAATCGAGAAGAAGAAATACATATAGCACTCGAAAGCGATAAAATTGATGCAGAATTTCGTTTTTAAACTTTTATAAATTATTAAATAGAGAAATAGACGTATTTAGCTGTAAATATCGAGGTGAAGCAAATGGTCAGAAAATCACACGGGTTTAAGAAAGGTACGAGAAACTTATTCAAAACTAAAAAGAAGATGACAATAAACGAAAAACTCAAAAAATTCAATATTGGGGATGTTGTTAACATAGATGCTAATCCGAGCTCTCGCTCGCTTATATACAAGAGATTTCAGGGAAAGACAGGAAAGGTGGTTGGAACTCGCGGAAGTGCATACATAATAGAATTTTACGATGGCAATAAGTTGAAAAAAATTATTGCAAATGCCGAGCATTTAAAACTTAATCGGGGTGTTGCAAAATGAACGTTACTAATGAAGAACCGATATCCATGTCGGAGGCAAAAGCTATAATGGAAAAAAGAAAACAGGAAGGAGATTTGAGCTACGAACAAAACATTACTTATGAACATCTCAAAAAAATGTCTACATTACCCCCAACAAAACTTGCAAATATAAGAAAAGATTTGCAGGAGATTGATATACTCAAGCCGAAGCATATTGCAAAGATAATAGATATTTTACCTGATACAGAGGATGAAGTTAAAGTGCTCTTTGAGAAAGAGTCTACAAATCTCAAGAAAGATGAGATAAAGAAAATTGTTGAAATTGTTAAGAAATATAAAAAATAAATTTATTATAATTAATGGGTGTGGAATATGAAAGAGGAATACGTATGGGTACTTGACTATCTTCCCAATGGTTATGCTGAAGATAGAAGAGCTGAACCGGTTATTCAATCAATTGGAGAGGACCATTTCACACTTTTAGAGCTCGTTCCAAAAGACAACGTTCAGATATCTCCGGAGGATAGACTTTATGTCGGTGCTGACAAAAGGGACAAGATAAAAGTTATAAAGAGAAGATTGCGATACGATGATTTAACGAGTATGTCAAGGTCTATACTTCCAGAAGTTTTGAAAAAAATAGTTAAAAATAACGAGAAGAAATACGTTGAGTTATTCAATAAAGCGGGGTCTATAACTCCGAGGATGCATATGCTTGAGCTCTTGCCAGGATTTGGAAAGAAACACGTTTCTTATATAATTGATGAAAGGCGGGCAAAGCCGTTTGAAAGTTTTGAAGACATAAGGTCGAGAGTTAAGCTTCTTCCAGGTCTCTGCGACACGATTGCAAGCAGGATTCTAGATGAGCTCAAGGACAGCCATAAAAAGTATTATCTTTTTGTTGGAAGATAATTTTAATTCTGAGGTGAATTAAATGAAATTTGAAAAATTTAATATAAATACTGGAAAAAATGAAAAATTGAAAAAAGTTATAAAAATTGTTGAGAACGATACGGAATTAAATTCATTGTGGAAATGCTCAAATATAACAGCAATAGACCGGATGGGATATTCCGACCATGGACCGACCCACATAAAAATAGTTGCAAGAAACTCTTTGAAATTATTCAAGTTAATAAGAGATTCAGGAGTTATCTCGTCCGTAGAAAAAAATTATTCAATGACACGAGATGATGCCGAAGTTGTGATATTTCTTGCTGCCGTCATGCATGATATAGGAATGAGCGTTCACAGAACAAATCATCAGGAGTACAGCGTCGCGCTTGCAATTCCAATAGCGACAAGAATTTTGAAAGATATTTACAAAGGCGAAAAATTATACTATGTTCGTTCGGAAATTCTTCATGCGATAATGACTCATCACTACAAATATCAGCCACTTACCATAGAAGCCGGATGTGTCAGGGTTGCAGATGCACTTGATATGGAAAAGGGCAGAGCTCGCATACCTTTTAATCTCGGAAAGATTGACATTCACTCGGTTTCGGCGTTGTCAATTGAAAAGGTTGAAATAAGAAAGGGAAATAAAATACCAGTTGAGATACGAATTCTAATGAGGAATTCCTCGGGAATATTTCAAATTGACAAATTACTCCGTGAGAAGTTGAAAAATTCTGGAATAGAAAAATACATTAAGGTTGTCGCTGAGACAACAAAAGAAGAGAAAAGAATTGTAAAACACGTGGAGTTGTAAAAGAATTTCTTCAGTGGGCCTGCCCGGATTTGAACCGGGGACCTCTACGTTATCAGCGTAGCGCTCTAACCAGACTAAGCTACAGGCCCATTTTACTTTAATACATAAAATCTATAACCTTAAAAATGTTTATCCGTGAAAAATCTTTTTAATTTGTTGAAAAAATTTATATCCCTTATTTCAACGAGTTTTAAATCAGTCCCTTTCTTGACTACGAAATTCTCTCCCTTTGATAACGATTTTTCAACTATACCGTCCATTATGACAAAGCAGTCATTCTTTTCAATCTCGATTTTAATTTTTTTGTCAATTGGAATTACCATTGATTTTATCTTTGAATTAAACGGAGCTATTGGAGTCACTGAAAATGCTTTCATGTTTGGATATACTATAGGTCCGCCGGCAGAAAGATTGTATCCTGTAGAACCAAGGGGAGTAGATATTATGAGTCCGTCTCCCATAAATGAGAATGTTTCATCGTCTATAGATAGTTTGAGTTTTATTATCTTGGATGGTTTTGGTCGCGATATGACAATTTCATTCGTGGCACAATTTTCAAATATGTTTATCTTTGGATATTTCTTTATCTTATAATCTTTGTTTATTATTACTTTCGGATTTCTCATCAATTCTTTGAGGTCGGCCCGTGTTAAAAATCCAATCCCTTCAGCTCGGAGTGGAAGAATCGGCAATTTCGTTTTATGGCTTGTCCATAAGAAAGTTCCGTCCCCACCAACAGTTATTATCATATCCCCGCTGAATTTTTCTATTTTTTCCCACGGCAGTTTGTATTTTTGCCCATTTGTCTGGTCGAAAACAACTTTTATCCCGCTTTTTTTTAACCGGTTGGCGAGCTCAATCGACTGCTTGACAACCTTTTTAACAGG
>CAYYKR010000002.1:0-11584 GCA_964469235.1 uncultured archaeon
CTTGAGATTCCTGGACTATTGTTTATAGACACTCCGGGACATGAAGCGTTTACATCTTTAAGGAAGAGGGGAGGTTCAATTTCCGACATGGCAATATTGGCCATAGATACATTTGAGGGGCTCATGCCTCAAACCATAGAATCTCTAGACATATTGAAAGCTTTCAAAGTTCCATTTGTCATTGCAATGACAAAGATAGACAGAATACGTGGTTGGAAATCTCAGAGTGAAAGCTTTTTGGAGAATATGAAAAATCAAAGCGAGGATGTTCTCGAAGAACTTGATAATCATCTATATAATATAGTAGGTCAACTTTCCGAAAAAGGCATAAATTCGGAGAGATTTGACAGAGTGTCTGACTTTACGAAAAATGTGTCCATAATTCCTGTATCGGGAAGAACTGGAGAAGGTATCCCTGAGCTCATAGTTATGATAACCGGACTTGCTCAGCAGTACTTGAAGGGAAAGTTAGCAGTTTCTGGAAAATGTTACGGAAGCATAATTGAGATAAAAGAAATGAAAGGAGTGGGAAAAACTCTTGACGTAATACTTTATGATGGAGTTGCCCATGTAGGAGATTATATAGTAATGGGAGGACAAAACCCTGAGATATCAAAGATAAAAGCGTTGTTCCTTCCAAGACCGCTTCAGGATATAAGAACAGAAAATAAATTTGTGGGATACGATAAAGTTGTTGCAGCATGCGGCGTTAAAATAGTTCCACAGAAAATGGAAAATATAATGGCGGGCTCTCCCATTGCAATCACTCAAAGCTATGATGAAGCCCTCAAATTTGCAAATGAGTTGAAGCTTCAAGCTGAAAGTGTGAGTATAAACAACATCAACCAACACGGTCTTGTTATAAAGTGTGATGCCATAGGTTCTCTTGAAGCGATAAAAAAAATATTTGCTGAAAAGGTTCCTATAAAATACGCTTCAGTCGGACCCATAACAAAAGAAGATATATTTAAAGCGGAAGGAAATGGCGATTTATTGAAAGTTGTAATCGGATTTAACACAAAGATACTTCCAGATGCTGAAGAAGTAGCAAAGTCAAAGAACATCAAAATTATTCAGTCTAATGTAATATATAGATTATCAGAAGAGTTTGAAAAATTCCAAGAAGATAAAAAAATGGAAATCCAAATGAAAGAAGTTGAAAATGTTACACGACCGGGAAAATTCAAAATATTGCCTGGATGCATTTTCAGAGCAAGCAAACCGGCTATAGTTGGCTGCCAAGTATTGAAAGGCGTGATAAAACCCGGGTATGAAATATTCAAATTAGAAAAGAATGGTAAAAATGAGACGGGACAAATAAAGCAGATACAGATACAAGGAAAAAATATAGATGAAGCGAAGGTTGGAGATAGTGTTGCCATTTCAATAGATGGTCCTTTGGTTGGGCGTGGGTTGAAAGAGGGCGATTTATTTTACACAAACATACTACCGTCAGACTATCAAAAATTAAAGAAATATGAAAATTTATTGAGCAAGAGCGAGAAGGAAGTTCTTGAAGAAATAAAGGAAATGAACAAAAAATTGGATCCCATATGGGATTTGAGAGGTCAGTAATATAAATATTTGCTTAAATACTTTATCAATTAAATAAAATAATGAATTTGTGAACCCGGCAAAACTGGGTGAGGTGATAAAATGGCTTTGTTTAAATTCGTTGTAAGTGATCCGAAATCTAAAAAAGCTTACCAAATAGAAAAAGAACAATCTCAATGCGAATCGTTGATTGGAAAAAAGATTGGAGATAAATTCTCTGGTGATTTAATAGGGCTTTCCGGATATGAAATTTTAATAACTGGTGGCTCTGATAAAGATGGATTTCCAATGTCTCCAACCATAGATGGTCCAGGAAGAAAAAAAATCGTGGCAACCTATGGTATTGGAATGAAAAACAAAAAAGAAGGGTTGAGAAAAAGAATTTCTATAAGAGGAAACACCATATCGGTAGATATCTCTCAAATAAATTGTAAGGTTGTGAAAAGCGGAACAAAATCAATTGAAGAGCTCGCTCCTAAAAAGGAAAAATCCGAAAAGAAGAAATAAATTTATAGGTGGTCAACATACCTGAAAAAAAGAAAGTAAGAAGAACTAGAAAGAAAATAAATGATGTTTTTATACCAAAAATGAATATAGGTATATTTGGACATGTTGACCATGGAAAGACCACTCTTACAGAAGCATTGACAGGAAGATGGACAGATACATACAGCGAAGAAATGAAAAGGGGAATTACAATAAGACTCGGATATGCGGATTTAACACTTTACAAATGCCCTGACTGCAAAGAACATCCTTATTCTTCGACAGAAATATCTCCAATATGTATGAAAAAATGCAATCCCATAAGAACAATTTCTATTGTGGATGCACCCGGGCATGAAACTCTCATGGCAACTGTTTTATCGGCAACATCAATTATAGACGGAGCTCTCTTGGTCATAGCTGCAAATGAACCTTGTCCTCAACCGCAAACTGCAGAGCATCTCACAGCGTTGGAAATAGCTCAAATCAAAAATATTATAATAGTTCAAAATAAAGTGGACTTGGTAACTCCTCAAGAGGCCATAAAGAACTATGAGCAAATCAAGAAATTTGTGAAAGGAACGATTGCTGAAAATGCTCCTATAATACCTGTAAGTGCTCAACAGAGAATAAACATAGATGCCCTCCTTGAAGCTATAGATAAGAATTTTAAAGAACGTGAAAGAGAGAGCGGTAATGGAGAAATGCTAGTTGCAAGAAGTTTTGATGTTAACAAACCTGGAATGAGGCCAAAAGAATTGATAGGCGGAATAATTGGAGGCTCCATAATAAAAGGTTCTTTCAAAGTAGGAGATGAGATAACTATACTTCCTGGTATAGAAATAAAAGATGGATGGAAGCCGTTGAAAACAAAGATAACGAGCATGGAGAAAAACAAAATTAAAATGAAAGAGGCATCAGCAGGGGGTTTGGTAGGTATCTCAACAAAACTTGATCCATCATTGACAAGAGGAGACAGACTGTCAGGCTCATTTGTGGGAATTTCCAACCTTCCAAAAGTTTACAAAAAATTCAAATTGAAAGTTCATATGATATCGAGAACAGAAGCCATAGGAAGGGAAATAACCATGAATGATATAAAAACAGGGACAATTTTAATGATAGCATCCGGGGTTGCCAAAACTGTCGGTATAGTAAGGTCAATGCATGGAAATATCATAGAAGTAGAAGTTAAAATACCCATATACGCAAAAGAGGATTGGAAGATAGTTATTTCAAAGCAAATAAATGGACGATGGCGACTTATAGGTTGGGGAAAAATAATAGAATAAAATTCTAAAATAAAAAAATTAATTCTAAAAACTTATTGCCGTTACAGGGCAAACGGATTCGCATGCATGACATTCCATACAATTCTCAGGATGAGCAACAATAGCTTTTCCATCCTTCATTTCAAGAACGCCTGCCGGGCATATTTCAACGCACTTTCCGCATCCATTACATTTTTCTGCATCAATTGTTGGTGGGATATAATCACCTCATCTCAATTTTATAACAAAAAATTTAAAAAGAATAAAAAGAAAAAGAAAAAGAAATTTACCTTCTTTTCTTAGTTGATTTCTTCTTAGAAGTCCTTTTCTTAGCAGGCTTTTTCTTCTTAACAACTTTTCTTTTCTTCTTAACAGCTTTCTTTTTTGCTGGCATTTTAAATCACTCCCTCTTAAAAACTGAGTTAATTATATTTATCTTAAGTTATATTTAAAGTTTTCTATTAATATTTTATAGCAATCATATGATATGATGTTCATATCATCAACAATCAAAAGATTTTTTTCATTAAACAATTTAGATTAGAGCGCCAAAATAACATTTAAATACTTTTCTATTATCTTATTCTCAATTGAGGTGGTTTAATGGACCCTCGTGAGTTAAAAATTGATGAAGACGAAGAAGATCTTGACGATGAAGACCTTGATGACGATGAGTTTGATGATGAAGATTTTGATGACGATGAAGACCTTGATGACGATGAAGAAGATGACGAAGATGAGTGATTTAGATTTGATTTTTCATCTTTTTTCTTTTTAAATATTTATCCAATTATTTATAAATATGGAAATTTCCATGAAGGAGATTTAAATGAAAGATTTTAATGGAAACAGAAGGTTTAGGTCTAACAGGTTCGATGACAAGCCAAAACCTGTTAACGTCGGTGAAGAATACGATGTTGAGATAGAAAGCGTTGGTGAAAAGGGAGACGGAATAGCAAAAATTAACAACTTCGTAACATTCGTTCCCGGTGTTCAAAAAGGGGACAAGGTAAGAATAAAGATAAAATCTGTTGGAAGAAGATTTGCATTTGCCGAAAAGGTAGAATAAGTATAATTTCAATTTTATTTTTTATTTTAAATAATTTTAATTGAAATTTCTCTTATGAATGTTATAGTCGACACAAACCTGTGGATGGCAATCGTTCAATTCAAAATTGATGTATTTAAAGAATTGAAAAATATCGGAGCTGATAATATATATGTACTCGATGGAAGTTTAAAAGAGCTCCTCAATATAAATAGGTCCAAAATAGTTATAAAAATTTTGAATGATTTGATAAAGAGCGGTAAGGTAAAGGTTGTGCATTCAAGTGGACCTGTAGATTCCGAGCTAATAAGAGTTGCCCGCGAAAGCAATCTTTCAATAGCCACAAATGACAAGGAAATTATAAAAAGGTCTAAGAAAAGTGGGATAAAAATCATTAGATTGCGTCAAAAGAAATTTTTGACCGCTGAATAAACGTTTTAAATGTTTGTGCTCTAAATAATTAAAGTTTATGGAGGATTGACATAATGTACAAGTTAGTTACAATTGAGGATAAAGTTAGAGTAGACCCGAAAAATTTTGATATGGACATAAAAGATGCCGTAAAGAAGAGTCTTCAAGAAAGTGCTGAATCCAGGCTCAATCCAGAAGTAGGATTCATGTTAGCAGTAAACGACATATTAGAGATAGGGAAAGGAAGAATATATCCAGGTGATGGAGCAATATATTACAATGTAACCTATGTTATGCTTGCTTTTATGCCAATCGTAAATGAAATTGTAGTGGGAGAAATAGTTGATGTTGCATCATTCGGAGCTTTCGTGAGATTAGGCCCAATAGATGCCATGGCTCATATAAGTCAATCCATGGACGATAAAGTTATGTTTGATAAAAAGAACTCAATATTTGTAGGGAAGAAAACTAAGAAGACACTCAAGGAGGGTGATCTGGTCAGAGCTCGGATAGTCAGTGTTAGCCTGTCCAAGCACGAGAAAAAGGTTGCCCTGACAATGAGATCGAAACTTCTTGGAAATTTAAAGTATATTGAGCAAATGAAGAAAAAGGTGAAGAAGAAATGACGACACTGAGAGCTTGCCGAGATTGTAAGAGAATTATAACAGGCACGGTTTGCCCAGTTTGCAAAACTAGCAACACTACTAGAAATTTTCAAGGCATAATAATAATATTTGATGCATCGTCTGAGATTGCACAAAAATTGGGAATAACAGCACCAGGAAAATACGCTATAAAGGTGGGATAAAATGAAAGTTGAAATTGTCGAAAGAAAGGAAAACAAAATATTTGATAGAGAAGAATTAAAATTACTTGTGAGGCATTCGAAATCGCCCACACCGACTCTGGCATCAGCACAAGCATTCATAGCTAAGATATTAAAGACAACCCCAGACCATATAGAGATATTAAGAATGAATGGATTAAAGGGTACAGATTCATCAATTGCAGATGTCATATTTTGGAAAAGTAAGACTGTGAAGGATTTATCCAAACCCAAAACTGAAGAAAAATCAGAGGAGAAAAATAAGGCTGAAGGAGAAAAAGCTGAATAAATGGTGATAAAATGATTGAAGCAAAACCAGCAGCAAAAAAAGAAGTTAAAAAAGAAAAGAAGTCCCAGAAGGAGAGACCAAAATCAAAAAAGAAGCATGCAAAAGTTCAAATATGGAAATTGTATGAAGTCAAGGACGGAAAGGTCATAAGAAAGAGAGAATCATGCCCAAGATGCGGAACAGGAACGTTTTTGGCCGAATATGAGAACAGAGTGTACTGCGGAAAGTGTGGATGGAGTAAAATAAAGACAAAATAGTCGTTCAAAATTTTAGATTTTTAAAATTTTAACTTTCTATTTCATTCACTATTCTTACAATGTTTTTTTATATTTTCACATACATATAATTATATTATAATGTACAAGGTGAATTTATGGACGATAAAATTAAGGAAGATATTAAAAGAATAGTTCTTTTCAATGCAATTTCTCACGATGGAAAAGCACTGCCAAAATCTGTTCTTGGAATTATTTTAGGAAAATACCCAAAACTTCGTTCAGAAGTACTGAAAGTCAGGTCCGAAATTGAAAAGGAGTGCGAAAAAATAAATAGGATGAAGCTTTCAAAGCAAAAAACCGAGCTCGAAAAGCTTGGTGGCTTTGAAGAGAAAAAACACGAGGAGAAGAAAGGATTGTCTGAGCTCCCTGGTGCCCGAACGGGTAAATTTGTAGTTAGGATGGCTCCAAATCCTGACGGTGCAATACATATCGGTAATGCTCGTCCAGCCGTCTTAAATTACGCTTATGCAAAAAAATACAAGGGGAAATTCATATTGAGATTCGATGACACAGACCCAAAAGTTAAAATTCCCGAAAAAAAGTTTTATAAGTGGGTCGAAGAGGATTTGAAATGGCTCGGAATAAAATGGGATAAAAAATACAGAGCATCAAAAAGATTGAGCATATACAAAAAGTATGCGGAAGAGCTCATAAAAATGGGTAAAGCATACGTATGTACATGCGGAGATAAATGGAAAGAATACAGAGACCATAGAAAAGCTTGTCCATGCAGAGACCTTCCAATAAAAGAGCAACTCAAAAGATGGAAGAAAATGAAGAGCTATAAATACAAAGAGGGAGAAGCCGTTTTAAGAGTAAAAACCGATTTGGATGCAAGCAATCCAGCAGTTATCGATTGGCCAGCGTTTAGAATCATAGACCATCCAAAACATCCATTTGTTAAAGAAGAACATTTATGGCCTCTGTACAATTTTGCATCAGCCATAGATGACCATGTTCTTGGTGTGACTCATATATTGAGGGGGCAAGAGCACAGTACAAATGAAGTAAAACAGAGATATCTCTATCAGCACTTCGGATGGAAATATCCAGTAACAATAATAGTCGGGCGCTTCTCAATGGGAGATATGGTAATGAGTAAATCGAAAATAAAAGAGGGAATAAGGAATCATCAGTTTAGTGGATGGGACGACATAAAACTTGGAACTATAAGAGCTCTGAGAAGACGCGGATTTCATCCAGAAGCAATAACAAGATTGATTTTAGAAATAGGTCCAAAATCATCGGATATGACAATTTCCCTTGATAATCTTGCATCCTATAATAGAAAGCTGATAGATAAAAAAACAAAGAGATTCTTCTTCGTCGAAAATCCTATAAAAATCACAGTTAACAAACTTCCATTCAAGAAAATTGAGATTCCGTCTCATCCAACAAGTAAACTCGGGATGAGAAAGTTCACTCTTACAAAAACTTTCTATGTGTCTAAAAAAGATTTTGACAAGCATAAAGGGTCAGAAATAAGATTAAAGGAGTTGTTCAACATTCAACTCAACAAAAAAAGCAAATATATGGGAAGAGAAATAAAACCAATGCCCAAGATACAATGGGTTCCCGATAAGCATATCAACGTTAGCATACTAACAGAAACAGGATACACGACAGGTTTCGGAGAGAAAAATATATTGAAAGAAAAAGTTGGTGAAGTCATACAATTTGAGAGGTTTGGATTTGTCAGAATAGAGAAGATAAAAAAGAACGGAGTCAATGTAATTTACTCTCATAGATGATTTTTATTTTATCTTATATTAATTCTGGTTTCTTCACTTGTTCATCAAACAATTTTTCAAACCTTTCAGCAAATCCTCTTTCGTTGTTCGTGAGCTCATAATTTATTTCTGGTATAATTTTTGGCTTTCCAGGAACATCATGACATTCATTACATCGGGCAACATACTTATCATCTGCACCTATAACTATGGTAGGGTCGTCATAGCGAGCCGGCTTTCCGTTTATCAATCTTTGAGTCTTTGTAGCTTCGTGTCCGCACTTTCTACATATAGATTTCAATTTTATTATATCGTCGGCGTATGCAAGGAGAAGTGGCATTGGACCAAATGGCTCTCCCCTAAAATCTAAGTTCAGCCCAGAAACTATTACTTCGCGCCTGTTGGAAACAAGATAATTGCAAACCTTGACTATTTCATCATCAAAGAATTGAGCTTCATCTATGCCGATAACATCAACTCTCCGCCCGATTTTAGATAGATAATTATCAAAAAATTTAACATACTTTAATATGGAAAGAGCTCCATCCTTGTCAACTGGAATTGTTATAGTTGGGAATTTAGACCCAGTATGAGAAATTATATATCTTTCGAAATTATCTTCATCGCCGTATCTCTTATCTATATCTGGCTTGAAAGATATTGCAATTTTCCCGCCTATAACAGCAGAATCCAAATCCTCTATAAGTCTCGCAGTTTTTTTAGAGTACATGGGACCCGTTATGACCGTTAATCTTCCTCTATTTCTCTCTGGATTGTACATTTTATCACAGAATAATTTTCATGTAAAAATTTAAATCTATTCATATTATTCAAACTATGGACAATTGTAATTTCGTTTATAAATACAGCAAAAATGGAGAGATATGCCTCAATATTCCTAAAAACATTTACTATCCGGATGAAGACTCTATGCTGATTGCTGACTATATAAAATCCATCAATATGAAAGGAAAAGATGTTCTCGAAATAGGATGCGGGTCGGGATTTCTGTCAATATTGGCTTTCAAAATGGGAGGGGCGGTAATATCTGTTGATATAGATGAAAATGCAATTGCAACCACACTCAAAAACTCAGAGTTAAACGAAGCTCATATCAAAGCAACGAAATCCGACGTTTTTGAAAATGTAAACGGAAAATTTGACATTATAATATTCAATTCTCCATACTTACCAAAAAGCAGGCATGATAAAAACTTTAAGGAGTCCATTCAATGGAGCAGTCCAAGGGCAATTTCATCGTTTTTAAAAAACTTCAAGGAATATTTAAAAGATGGGGGATATGCCCTTTTGCTGATTTCATCTATAACGGGAATACATATTGGGGATTTTGAATATGAAATTGTTTCAAGGAAAAAGCTCGAATGGGAAGAGCTCCTACTTATAAAACTTTTCAAATAATGGTGATTTTATGCCGGTAAATTTTACAATTGACTACTACAAGGCGGAAGAAAAATTTTTGAACGCGAAAACAGATGAAGAGAGGATAATTTATTTAGAAGAAATGATAAGGGTTTGCCCAAAGCACAAGGGAGCTGAGAATCTTTTGTCACAACTTCATGCAAAGCTTGCCCGCCTTAAAAAAGATGTGGAAAAAAAGAGCGAGAGAAAGGGAGCTCGCTCAGAGGGAATAAGAAAGGAGGGGTATGCTCAAATATGTTTAATAGGAAAACCTAATGTTGGAAAGTCAACAATTTTGAAAAAAATAACCAATGCAGACCCGGATATAGACGAATACCCATATACGACTGTACGACCGGAAATTGCAATGATGAATTACAAAGGCATAAATCTCCAGGTAATTGAAATTCCAAGCACCTTCAGGCCAGAATATATGTCCATATCGCGAACAGCTGATTTGATAGCAATAATTTATAGAAACGATAAGGATTTGAAATTTATAGAGGATTTGCTCAACTCAAAATACATAAGAACAAAGAGAATACAAATAAAGTATGATGAAGATGCAAAAGAAATAAAAGAAAAAATATGGAAAGCACTTGATATGATAATAGTGTACACAAAAGATTCTAAATCGGTTTCCCCCATGGCACTCAAAAGGGGGCTGACTGTAAAAGATTTTGCCATTAGAATACATAAGGATTTTGTAAATAATTTCGCTTACGCTAGATTGTGGAGAAGGGGGAAAGAAAAGCAAGTTGGACTAAATTATGTTCTTGACGACGGAGACATTGTAGAAATCCACACAAAACTAAAATAAAATAAATATTTAAAATAAAAGAAAAATATAATATGTATGCTAGATTTTACAAGTTTAACTATGAATCCAACTGCAATGGCTTTATGGAATACAATTAAAACAAATCAAATACTTCTACTCGTCGTATTTATTTTGTTTTTAGTTGTTGCGAAAAAAATATTTAATATACTTATAGGCTCATTGACTATAGCGGCAATATCGGCATCATTTCCATTCATTCTCAATAGACTTGGATTTAGCATTTCGACAAGTTTTGACACAGTATTATATTTCATGATAATAGGGGTTATACTATATATAATATATCACATACTGTCAGGTATTTTAAAACTCGGAAAAATTTTCAAGTAAATCAAAGAAAATGAAATTATTTTATATATATTCTATTTTTTCCAATTATGTCTACACCACTGCAAACTCCATTTATATTAGTCTCATTGGTGAGCTCCATATTGCCAACAAAATTTTTCAATACAACATATTTATCGAGCATATCGAGCGACAAATCTTGAGTCTTCAAACTTCCAACTGTATCATTAAAAATTAAATTGCTGTTCAATCCTTCGATTATGACTTTATCAAACGTAAGGTTGTTTAAGCTCTTAATTTTCTTTCCCTTTACTGAAAATTTCTCTCCATCTATGGAGTCGAATGTTCCATAAATGTTTATCGAATTGTTTAAAACTAAATATCCTCTAAAATTATGTATCGTTATGTTTGAATCTACATTTATCATACTGTTACCAAGGTCAATTTCATATTTTTCTAGTGGGCAAATTGTTATGTTGGAATTATAAACATAATACTTATTCTCAATCATCCCGGGAACGTTCACACTAACAGAAACATTTTTTTCGACGGAAAATATGTTTGAGTTGATTGATGGAATGGATATATGAGTTCCACCCATAAAGAAAGCCAAAATTATCAGTGCCAAAGCACCAATAAATGCAAAAATCGAACTTACCTTCATAATATCACATAATTATATTTGTTTTATAGAATAAAAATGTTAATTTGTCAATTAAAATTAAGTGTCAAACTTTGTCATTTTGATAAATTAATATCGATTTTAAATATACCAAAAGCAAATATATAAAGGTGTTTAAAATGAAGTTTAAAGATAGCAGCTCTAATGGCTATAATTCCAGAGCAAAAGAATCCCTGAAAAAGCTTGTGAAAGATGCAGAGAATTATGTCAAGAATTATATCAACACGCAAGAATATGAAGTTGGTGGATTTGCGGGTGATTCAAAGTTCCTAGTAGAAGGTTTAAAGAATGAAGCGATAAACTCAGGAAGGGATGACCTATCAGACGCGTATAACAAAGTTGCCGATGCTCTTAATGAAGTAATTAACAAAAAAAACCAAGAATCTCTTGAAAAATTAAAAGGTTATGTCAAAGAGCTGAAGGGCAGACTTGAATAAATTTTATTTCTAATTTTTTAATTT
>CAYYKR010000002.1:11684-29518 GCA_964469235.1 uncultured archaeon
TAATTTTTTAATTTTTTTCAACTTTTAAACATTTAAAAAACCTTGGCATAAACTTTATTACTGGTGATTAAATGGCAGATAGTATTACAGGATCTATAATATGGTTTTTACTTTTCTTTGTACTCGCATTTTTCTATCCAAAGATAATGCTCTCGCAGATGATTTGGAAACTTGAAGATGCAGCAACCAAGATGGAAAAATTGAGTGCAGATACAGAACTACTTATATTTAAGAAGGTCAAGAAGAAGGACAAAAAAATTTTGAATAAGATAAACAAATTCATGGACTTCATAGTCATAGAGCCATCAAATCTTGACCCGTTTGGAATAGTCAAAAAAATCGATCATATAATACGAAACTCAGATAAAAGATTTGATGAATTTTCACATGAAATAGGAAAAGGGTTAAACGAACAGGAAATAAAAAGATTGAACTATGGGCTTCGAGGTGGAATGTCCGTTCACCAGATTGCAAAAGTCGTTAGGCATTATGTTGAAATCGTCAAAAAATACAAGAATTTGCAAATTGCAATGGTAGTGCAAATGCAACTCCCAATGATACAATCTATAATAAAAAGTGAATCCGAAGGAACAAAGGCGTTTTTAAACGGATGGCCTGTTGGAGATTCAATAGGCCCTCTTGTAGCGGCAAGAAACATGGACAAGCCAAAAAAGTCAGAAGGACAGATGGTTTATGATATCAAGAAAATCGAGGGGAGAAATGTTTTATTCATAAAAGCATCTGGCCCAGAACCTGAGCTCGGCAGGCTTGACGATGCCATGAATAAACTCATGAAAAAGCACAAGATCGACCGGGTGTTGACCATAGATGCCGGAGCTAAGCTTGAAGGAGAAAAAACAGGAAGTGTAGCAGAAGGTGTTGGATTTGCGATGGGTGGAATAGGTGAGAGAGAAATACTTGAAAACATGTTGATGAAGAAAAAAATACCAATTGACAGCATAGTTATAAAAATGGGTGTGGAAGAAGCAATAAAGCCCATGAAACCAGAAGTATTAAAATCGCTCAACGATGTAAATGACTACATGATGAGGTCTATAAGAAGGACAAAGAAAGGTAGAACAATAGTTGTTGTCGGCGTTGGAAACACAATTGGAGTTGGAAACAAGAAAAATGAAACAAAAGACATAGAAAAGTTAATTAAAAAATTGAACAAATCAAAGAAAAAACCCAAGAAAGGCAAATGGTTTTGAGTTACCAACCTCTTTTATTTACTTTTAAAGATTTCGCTTTTAGATGATATATTTAAAAAGATTTAATTGTAACTAAATAGTGTAAGATTGAAACGAATAAATATAAATACTTGTATGTAAAAAGAAATATATTGAGGTGAAGTAAATGATAGCAAGTTCAAAAACTATGGATTCTTTAAAAGCTATAGGATTAAATCTTTACGAAAGAAATATTTGGGTTGCTCTCCTTTCAAGAGGAGTTTCAACAGCAGGTGAGCTTGCCGACATTTCTAATGTTCCAAGGTCAAGATGTTATGATGTTCTAGAATCTTTAGCTGACAAAGGTTTTGTAATGCTTCAGCAAGGAAAACCAATGAAATATGTGGCAATACCGCCAAAAGAAGCGTTTGAAAGGTCTAAAAATATAATCGATAAGAAAGCTCAAGAAATGAAAAAGAGGCTCGATGGAATTAAGCAAGGAGAAATCACAAAAGAGCTCGAAAAGATTTACAAAGAAGGAGTTTCTATAATAAATCCCGAAGATATGACTGCAACCATAAAAGGTAGAGATAAATTCCATCAACAGTTAGGGTCAATGCTTAAGAAATCTAAGAAATCCGTGAATATAATAACAACCGCAAATGGACTCAAAGAAATCGGAGAGAGATTTGAACCTCATTTGAAGAAACTTTCAAAGAATGGAGTTGACGTAAAGATAGCAGCTCAGATAAAAAAAGATAATCTAGAAATTGCGAAAAGACTTAAAAAATATGCCGATATCAAATCAATAGAAGGAATTGAAGATGTTAAAAATTCATATGGGCGTGTAGCAATGGTCGATAATTCAGAAGTTTTGATGGCTTTGACACAAGACGAAAATGTTCATCCTTCACAGGATATTGCATTCTGGTCTCACAGCCCTCATATAGCATCTGCAGTTATAGGACCTATGTTCAATTCAATATGGAAAAAGGCAAAAATTGTTAGATAAGCTATTTTCATCTTTTAATGCTTTTTATTCTTTACACAACGAAATAATTCTATGAAAAATAATTATGAGAATGCAATTAAAGAGATAATTGAAAAAATTAGAGTTGGAAATATTTCTAAATCCAAGTTGGAAATTCTCAAAACAAAAATATCCAAAAAGTACAATCTCAATAGAATAATAAAAAATGCTGAAATTTATGAATTTTCAGGAGAGGATGAAAGCCTCAAAGACATACTGAGTATAAAGCCTGTAAGGACTCAATCCGGGATAAGTGCAATAGCTCTTATGACAAAACCGTATCAATGTCCGGGGCAGTGTATATACTGTCCAACAGCTGTAGGAGCTCCAAAAAGCTACACGGGTGTGGAACCGGCTGCGCTGCGTGCAAAGATGAACAACTTTGACCCGAAGAAGCAAATAGAGTCCCGCCTTAGACAGTTTGAAATAATAGGTCATCCAAATGAAAAGTGTGAAATCATAATTATGGGCGGGACGTTTCTTGCGATGCCATCTCATTATAAAGAATGGTTTGTCAAGTCAATATACGATTCGCTGAACGGAAAAATATCATCTACCCTCGAAGAAGCGAAAAAAACCAATGAAACTGCAAAGCACAGGTGCATAGGACTTACAATTGAAACAAGACCAGACTATTCTCGCGAAGAGCATATAAGAGAAATGCTAAGATATGGAACAACAAGAGTAGAGCTCGGTGTTCAGTCAACCGATGATGAAATCTTGAAGCTTGTAAAAAGGGGTCACGACGTTCACGAATCCATAAGAGCAACGCAACTTGCAAAAGATTCTGCCCTAAAGGTTTGCTATCACATGATGCCAGGATTGACAGGTTTGTATGGAGAGATTGATTTAAAGAAGGAATTTAACGACTTCAAAAAGATTTTTGATTCTGAAGATTTTCGTCCGGACTTACTTAAAATATATCCAACACTCGTAATACCAGGAACGGAACTTTATGAAATGTGGAAACGGGGAGAATACAAGCCGCTGTCACTTGAAGAAACCGTGGAACTTCTCATAAAAATAAAATCCATAATTCCAAAATGGGTAAGAATTCAAAGAATACAGAGAGATATATCATCAAAGAAAATAGTTGCCGGTCCAATAATGACAAATCTAAGGCAATACATCCATGAAATAATGGACAAACGCGGACTTAAATGCAACTGCATAAGATGCCGCGAAATCGGCAGGCATCCGAGTGATTTTGAAAAAGAACCTGAACTAAATGTAATTAAGTACAACGCATCTGGTGGAACGGAGTACTTCATTTCTTATGAAACTGAAAATGCCATATGGGGGCATGTAAGATTGAGAATACCAAATAAACCATTTATAGAGGAGCTCAACAAAAAGACGGGGTTAATCAGAGAACTTCATGTATATGGGCAGCAGATTCCAATCGGAAAGAAAGGGCTTGGAAACACGGCACAACACCATGGATTTGGAAAGCGCCTCATGAAAAAAGCGGAAGAAATTGCAAAAGACTCTGGAATGGAATCAATAGCAGTTATAAGCGGTGTTGGAGTTCGTGAGTATTATAGAAAGCTCGGGTACAAACTCAAAGGTCCATATATGTGCAAGGAAGTTCAATAAAATAAAAATTTAAATTGAAGAAAGAAATAATATACAACATCTCGTTGGATGATAAAATGGACTTTACAACAATTTTAATTACATTGCTCCCGTATATTGAGCTCCGTGGAGCCATACCAATAGCCGTGGCAAAACTTGAATTTTATGCAATTCCAATAATAATGGTCATCAATCTTCTCATATTTTTTCCGGTGTATTTTCTACTCGAATTTTTTTATCAAAAATATTTATACAGATATAAGTTCATAAGAAAAAAACTTGATTCGATAAGAAAACGTGGAAAACCTTATATTGATAAATGGGGAATGTTTGGACTTGCTGTATTTATAGGAATTCCACTTCCAGGCTCCGGAGTTTATACGGGAGCAATATTAGCATGGCTGCTTGGACTAGATTGGAAAAAAAGTTTTCTTGCAGCGATAGTGGGTGTTTTCATAGCCGCCACAATAGTTTCTCTTTTAAGTTTCGGCGTGTTGAAAGGAATATCATTTATAAGATAACGAAAAAGCAAAAAGAAAAATAAATAAAATGAAAAAATTACCCGACAAAAATCGGGCGGACAGAGAGTCTCTTTGGAAGTGAAAGTGGCCTGAATGGGAAATCTTTTGTCTTCTTTTGAATTTCCTTTGTCAAATCCTCAATCGACATCTTAATTTCTCCTTGATTCCTTATCCTTACGGTAAGTTCGCCTTCCTTCTCTTTCTCACCTATGACAACTATGTATGGTATCCACTCCATTTCTGCATCACGAATCTTTTTCGAAACTGATTCATCCCTGTCATCAACGTCCCATCTTATTCTCCCAATCTTTGAACCGATCTCTTCAGAAAAGTGTATATATTCATCTTTTACTGGAATAAATCGAACTTGAGTTGGCGAAAGCCACAATGGGAGCTCCGGCTGTTTTCCTGCAAGTTTATCCTTGTAAGCCTTTTCAAGGAGTGCGTAAAGATTTCTGTCTATTGACCCACTTATACTAGCGTGAAGGAGCAATGGATATTTATCCTTGTTGTCCTTGTCTTTGTAGGTTATATCAAATCTCTTTGTATTCTCAACATCAATTTGTATTGTAGACAATGCAGCTGCTTTATCCTGATTGTCTATAACATTGAATTCAAATTTCATCACATAATAGAATGGTCTCTCATCCCACATTTCTATGAGTACGGGACGTCCAACGAGAGAAATCAATTTCTTCACAAATTCCTTATTCTCTTTGTAGAAGCTCCTGACAAACCTTATTCCAACTTCGTAGTCAAGATTCAAATCTTTCATCCATTTCATTGCAAGTTTGTATTGCTCTAAATATTCATCAGTCGCCTGCTTCATATCTTTGGCAAGAGTATGCATATCCGGCATCGTAAATACTCTCAATCTTCTCAATCCGGAGAGCTCTCCAGTCTGTTCATGCCTGAAACTAAAGTGCGTCAACTCATATAATTTCAATGGCAAATCTTTGTAAGATATGGTCATATCTCTCTTTATCATATACTGTCCAAAGCACGCTGCAAATCTAAGGAAGAATTTTCTCTTATCAGACATAAGTGTATACTGCCTTGCTGGGAATTTGTTCAGATATTTCGAAAGTGCAGGATGGTTGTAATCGTACATTATAGGTGTCTCAACTTCCATCGCGCCATTTTCAATTACCATATCAGTAACACGCTGTTCAAGAAGTCTTTTTATCAACGTTCCCTTAGGATACCATCTAAATGTTCCCTTGTCGCTTGCTGGTTCATAGTCAACGAGCTCAAGTTTTCTCATATATTTTACATGAGGAGGTTCCGTCTTGGACACACGATTCTTAGAAATTTCATAATTCGCGAACTTTTTCAGATTTGGATGATTGCTGAAATCAAATTTATCAACATCGACAAGATCGCCCTCAGGTGTCATAATGTACCAATAGGACTTTAATTTTTTTTCTACTTTGACTGCCTCATTTTCATCTTCTGATTCTTCGCCATTAGCAACTATATGCCTCGATAATTCCGAGAGCGGATGACCTTTAACTTTAATCTCGAATGCCTTGTACCATCCGAACGGAGCTCTGTGAACTTCATATCCATCGCTTTCAACTTTTGAGCGTAAGCTCTCGAGAACTTCAAGAGATTTTGAACCATCTTCAGGATTATCTGTAAGATGAACCCAAGGATATATGACAATTCTCTTTGTTCCAACTTTCGACGCAACATCTTTTATTTCAGACACAGTCTTTTTTACAACCGAGTCCATATTTTCTGCGTCGCCCTTCTCGACAGCTGATAGAACGACAAGACATTCTTC
Source organism: uncultured archaeon (assembly GCA_964469235.1). Lineage (GTDB taxonomy): Archaea > Aenigmatarchaeota > Aenigmatarchaeia > GW2011-AR5 > WALA01 > WALA01. Next base: position 17,766 of record CAYYKR010000002.1, read on the forward strand.
AAATTTTTCTTTTTTCAAATCTACCTTTTCCGCAGACTCAATGGCCTTCTTCTTAGGTTCGAATTCCAAAAAGTCAGAGTGCAACAACAATATTCTCATTTCAATCCCCCGTTTTTTATTTTTTCAAAATCTAAAAACAAATTAATATAATTCAGAGACAATTGTTTAAATTTCTTTAAATTACAAAGAAATGATTCAATTTTTTGAATTACAGATTCATATCTAATAGAATAAAGTTTACTGTACTGTTTCTGATTCACCTATCATCTATAACACCTTTTAATAATTTGTAACGAAAGTATATAAAAGTTAGTATCAAATAAAATCGTTTGGTGATTAAGATGGAAACTTCTAGATTCGACTTTCAAGAAAGAATGAAAACAGTTGAAGAGCTCAAAAAAAATGGGGTGAATCCATTTCCTCAAAAATTTAATATTACTCAAGAAATTGCCAAAATAGTCTCTGAAAATTCCAATGGAATAAAATTTAATGGAGAAATTTCAACCGCGGGAAGAATAACCGGGATGAGAGGGCACGGAAAAATAGCATTCATAGACCTCGTTGACAATGGGATAAAACTTCAATGCTGTTTTAGAGTCAATGAACTTGGTGAAAAATACGACATTTTCAAAAAGTATGTAAATCGCGGGGATTTTATCGGGGTCAAGGGAAAGTTATTTGTAACCAAGGCAGGAGAGCTAACGCTAATGGTAAATGACTTTCAGATTTTAAGCAAAGCTCTTTACGACATACCTTCATCATGGTATGGATTGAAAGATACGGACATAAGATACAGATTCAGAAATCTTGATTTGATGTTGAACAAAAGTGTGAGAGAAACATTTATTGCACGCAGTAAAGTCATATCCGAAATGAGAAGATTTCTCGATTCCAATGGATTCATAGAGGTCGAGACTCCAGTACTTCAGCCAATATACGGCGGAGCAAATGCAAAACCTTTTAAGAGTCATATGAATTTCTTAGGCGAAGATTGGTACCTGAGAATTTCTCCTGAGCTCTATCTGAAAAGATTGATAATGGGCGGGCTCAATAAAGTTTATGAAATCGGTAAAAACTTCCGTAACGAAAGTGTTGACACGAGGCATAATCCTGAATTCACATCGATAGAGCTCTACCAAGCATACGCCGATTATAATGACATAATGAATTTAACCGAGCAAATAATAACAGAGGTTGCAAAAAAAGTTTTTGGTAAATTAAAATTCAAGTACGGGGACAATGAAATAGACTTAACACCACCATGGAAAAGGGTAAGCATGATTGAGCTCCTTAAAGAATGTGGATACGATGTAGAAAATATGACAGATGAAAAAATAAAAGCTCTTCTTGAAAGCGAAATCCCTGGAGGATACAACAGAGGGCTGGCAATAGCGCAATTGTTTGAGCAATTCTGCGAAAGTAAATTGATTCAGCCAACATTTGTAATAGACCATCCCAAAGAGACTACTCCGCTCTGTAAAATTCATAGAAAAGATCCAAGGCTCATAGAACGATTTGAACTTTACATTGCTGGAATGGAACTTGCAAACGCATATACGGAATTAAATGACCCCATAATGCAGGACAAATTTTTCACGGAAGAAACAAAAAGAAGAATACTTGGAGATGAAGAAGCTCAGCAATATGATAAGAATTTTATAGAATCAATGAGATATGGAATGCCTCCAACTGGAGGGCTTGGAATTGGAATAGACAGATTAATAATGATTCTCACGGGAAACACAAGTATAAAGGAAGTCATACTATTTCCTATGATAAAGAAAAAAGACGGGAAATCAGAAGACAAAAAATAGATTTCAGTTTTTTATACTTTTAGCATCATATCATTAAAATAATGCATAGCCCTGTGGTGTAGTGGTCAAGCATTCGGGCCTTTGGAGCCCGAAACCGCGGTTCAAATCCGCGCAGGGCTACTTCTTGCTTTAAATATTTCATGTTCATAATCTATAACAAGTGATTTTATGATAACGGTTCTTAGATTGGGACATAGATTTGGAAGAGATGAGAGAATTTCTACACACTGCGGACTCGTCTCTCGAGCGTTTGGAGCTCAGGAAATAATATATACCGGTGACGATGATAAAAAAATGATGGACAGCGTGAAAAATGTTAATGACAGATGGGGTGGCAATTTCAAAGTTTCGTATGAGAAATCACACAAATCTGTCATAAAGAAATACAAATCCATGGGATACAAAATTGTACATCTAACAATGTACGGAATGCCTATTCAAAATAAAATTGAAGAGCTCAGGAAAATTGATAAAATTCTTATTGTTGTCGGTGGAGAAAAGGTTCCTGGAGATGTTTATCAGATGGCTGACTATAATATAGCTGTTACAAATCAGCCCCACAGCGAAATTGCCGCCCTTGCAATAGCTCTCGATTTTATTCAAGATAGAAAAGAGCTCGAAAAGTCGTTCAATGGAAAGATAAAAGTCGTTCCGCAAGAGCATGGAAAAAAGGTGATGAAATGAAAAAGAGAAAGATAGTTTTTCACGGAACAAATTCAGACTACGTAAAGAATATTTTATCTGAAGGATTAAAGCCATCCGGAGGGCATTACGGAAATGGTGTTTACACAGCGAAGAGCCCATACAAAGCATTGGAAAAGAGTAAAGGTAATTCAATTGTATTCATTAATCCAAAGGGATATGAAAAGTATGCATTCATACCTATGAAGAGCAACGGACGAGAAAAAGATTGGGTGGTTTTTGAAAAGGAAATTTCACCCCAAAAGATTATGGGAGTTGTAGAAATAAAAGATGATAAAATCGAGTATGTAAAACGTGGCGGTAAGAGAGAAGAAATACCATATAGTTCCAAAGCCGAACTAAAGAAGATTTTGGGTAAGATATCGAGAGAAATAAATGACATGATTTACAATCCTGTCGAGTATGAAAAGATAAGGAAAAAAATTGTTCCATGAAATAATCTCTTGACTAAAGCCTTTTTAAAAGACTTTTCTTAATTATTTCAAGTATTCTTTTTTTATAAGTTCATTTATATCTTTAACGACTCTATCCACATCTATTCCGAGCTCCGCGGCTTGTTCTCCGATTGTCATGTAATCCTTTCCCCATGAGTCAAAGCCGTATTTATCAAATACAAACCTCGTTTTTCTATATTTTTTAAGTAGTGTATAAATCTTCCAATCGGGGGTTATGCTATCTACTTTATCAAATTTTTCATCATCGTTAAAAATTATTATATTCGGAACCTTAGAGCTCACATTTTTCAAAAGAACTATTCTTGACGGCTTATGCTCAGAAATTATCCTATAACTTGGGAGACTCTTCTCAAGAAGCTTTGCAAACTCCATGACTTCCTGATGAGTTGGCATGTTCTCAATTTTCAACCTCTCCCGAGAATATCCAACGAACATATACGCTTTAACCTCTATAAAATCACTTTGTGTAGATTCAAATAGAGTCGAATACTGATTTAAAAGGTCTTTCGAGTCATTTATGCCCTTTATCATTGTGAACCGTATTACTGTGCGAGTTTTCAAATCTTTAAGAATTGAAAGGGTCTTGTTTAATCTTTGCCAGCCATCTTCATATACCGGATGAGCAATTTTCTTGTACAAATCTTCATTTGGAGCGTTTACAGAAACGTAAAGCTGAACCGGAAGATTGTCATTAACATTCATTTTCTCCAACGACTCCGGCTCTTCTCCGTTCGTCACAACAAAAATTGACTTGACCTCTTTATTATCCTTAAGCAATCTTATGAGCTCTCCGAGTCGAGGATACATCGTCGGCTCGCCAGCCAAACTTATAGCCCAATGGCTTGGAAACAGTTTATATGAATCTTCAAATTTTTCTTTATCTATTCCCTCAAATCCACGAAATCCGGATATCAATCTTCTTCTCTCTTTTATCAGCCCGTCTATAATTTCTTGCGGGTCCATAACATCATTGTCAAGCTTGAAATGCATGAGCTCCATCGGTCTCCAGCAATATATACAATTATGCTCGCACCATATTGGAGTCGGAGCAATTTCGGCACAACGATTCGTATCAACGCCATAAAATTTTCGTTTATAGCATGCACCTTCATCTCTCATGTGTTTCTTTGTCCATGTGCATATTTCAATTGCAGAATGACCGCTAATACCATAATGCATCTTAAGTAATTTTTCTTTTATATCATTTGGAATGATTGCCATGAAGTAAATGTATAAAGATAAATTTAAATATCAAATGTTTTTAAAAGCGCACATTAATTTTAATTATGAAGCTCAACGAATTTATAAAAAAGGAAATTGGTGTCAACATTCCGAGAAGATATCAAACAATAGGAAATATAATTCTCATAAAACTTATTCCCGAAAACGACAAAGGTACATGCGAAAAAATTTCCGAAGTAATTATGAAAAAGATTAAGAGAATAAAAACCGTGTGCTTCATAGAAGGTGTTGAGGGGGAGCTCCGCGTACCAAAAATAAAGTACACATTTGGAGATGGAACGGAAACAATTCACAAAGAGAATGGAATACTTTACAAACTCGACGTATCAAAAATAATGTTTTCAAAAGGAAATTTAAGCGAAAGGAAAAGATTGTTGAATGAAATTGGAAAAAATGAAATTGTGTTGGACATGTTTGCAGGAATTGGGTATTTCTCTCTTGGGATTGCAAAGCACCATCCAGATGTAAAAATTTACTCCATTGAAAAAAATCCAACAGCATTCAAGTATTTGAATGAAAATATTGAGCTAAACGGTATTCACAACATAATTTCAATAATGGGAGACAATAGAGATGAAAATTTGATGAAAAACATTCCAAAGGTAGATAGAATACTGATGGGATATTTCCCTAATACTGAAAATTTTCTCCCAACAGCTTTACAGTATATAAAAAATGGCGGGGTCATTCATTTTCATAACACATATAGAGAAGACGAACTATGGAAATTTGCAGAAGACCAAGTTAAGGGAATAATTAATAACTATAATTTTAAACCAAAGATAATATTGGAGAAAAAAGTTAAATCGTTCGCACCAAAGATATATCACATAGTTATGGATGTGAAAGTATGGAGATAGAAAAGATTGTAAAAATTCTGAAAAAGGAAACCAAAAAATACGATACCATGGCTGAATCTATAGATAGAGATTTCAAGAACCCATTTCATGTTTTGGTATCCACAATGCTTAGCACAAGAACAAAAGACTATGTAGCAGAAGTCGCATCAAGAAAGTTGTTTTCAAAAATTCACAGTCCAAGAGATTTGATGAAAATGAATGTGAAAGAAATTGAAAAAGAAATATATCCCGTCGGATTTTACAAAACGAAGGCAAAGCACCTAAAGGAAATGGGAAAAATTCTATGTACAAAATTTAATTGTAAGGTTCCAGACAAATTGGAAGATTTGATAAAACTTCCTGGAGTTGGAAGAAAGGTAGCAAATCTTGTTTTATCGCTCTCATTTAGAAAGGATGTTATATGCGTTGATACCCATGTACACAGAATATCAAATAGGCTTGGATGGGTTAAAACGAAGAGTCCATTCGAAACGGAAAGGGAACTTATGAAAGTTTTACCAAAAAAATACTGGAGAGACATAAACCACATACTTGTATCTTTTGGTCAGAATACATGCCGTCCCATAAATCCAAAATGTGATATTTGCCCTGTAAAGAATTATTGCAAATATTTCAAGTTCGGGAAAAAATAATTAAACTCTTATATCAATTCTAGTTTTCATTTTTCCCGGACCAAATGGGAGAACTTTCTGAATGTTCTCTATTTTTGATTTTGGAAGAATTCTTTTAATTCTGCCCCTCCAAAATTTCTCGTCTTCTTCCTTGCTAAATATACAGTATAATTGTATGAGCCCTTTTGAATTTAAACAAGATTTCGCATATTTTAAAAATTTCCATGCAGTTTCCGGAAGGGGCATTATTATTCTATCGAATCCAGAAAGCTTCTTGTAGACTTTTTTAACATCACCAAGAATTGGAATAATATTATTAACTTTATTCAAGTTTATGTTCTTCTTGAAATATTTGACGCACTGTGAATTAATCTCCACCCCATAAATTTCCTTGGCGTTGGAATTTTTTGAAATCACAATTGGGAATGGACCCATGCCAGCAAAAAACACCATAACACGTTCTCCATATTTTATGGATTTTGCTACTCTAATTCTTTCTGTTCCTTCTCTTGGAGAAAAGTAGCATGTCCTAACATTTATCATGAATTTACAACCAGATTCTTTATGCAAAGTTATAGATTTCCTCTCACCTGAAACGTATCTCAATTTTCTCAATCTATAAACGCCTTCTCTAAGAGACGCTTTTTCATACACTGTGAGAACATTTTTATTGACTTTCATGATAGCGCGACCGATATCTCTTCTATATTTTTTTAATTGTTTATCTATTTCAACTATGGCTATAGAACCTATTATATCAAAGCTCCGAGGAATGAGATTCATATAATTTTCTGGAATTTTATTCTTCAGCAACTCTCGAATATTCATGATAGAATTTTGATTCAATAATTTTAAAAGTTTCAAACTCAGAAGCATTGAACATTTGACCGTTCATTGAAAGTGGGTTCGGGGAGATTTGAACTCCCGTCTCAGGCTCCCAAAGCCCGGATCCTAGACCAAACTAGACTACGAACCCTTTATCAATACAATTCTAAATCGAATAAATAAATTTTCCTTTATACTAAAGAACAATTCATTTAAAATTTAAATACCTTTAATTGATTAATCATCTCAATTACTTTTGAGGTTTGTAAACATTTACTTGTTTGTAAACTTTACTGTTCCATCTGCATGATGGTATTATAATGTTTCTGTCTTGAAGTGTTGGATCTTTAGTTTTAATAAAATTATATATATCTCCATCGGTATCAATTGAAAAATCGCTACGTATAATATTTTTAGAAACAATCTTTCGTTTGATATATGATGGCACTTCTTCAAAATTCTTATCATATCTTGTAAAATATAGGCTGTATTCTTTCCCTCCAAGTTTGTCGAGCTCCTTGACCATATATGTTAAGACTATGCCTGTCATATAATTAAAATCTACATTTGCAGCCCCCAAAACTTTCTCATTTTTATCTAAAAGTGCGAAAGCAACTGGCGGTTTTTCTTCAAACATAGACTTCTTAATACCAGATGTTTTAATTGAAAAAAGCAATACATCATCGTTATTATCTGTGATGCCCCACTCACCGGGAAGAATTTCAACAGCAGTCAGCTTTGGCTTAGCTCTAATATTAAATATTTCAGGGTTGGCATCGAGATACACATGAAAAATTTGGTACAATTCATCGATATCATAAACAAATTTATTTTCGTCAAGGAATTTTGATACCATTTCTGGTACATTTATTAACTTAATTTTTTCCTCTCCAAAAATAACTTTCTCATTCAATTTATATGATGGCTTCCACACATTACCATCATAGGCAAGTGGAACGTAATCATTATCTTCATATAAGATAACGGCTTCATTTCCAGAAGTGTTAATGGAAACAATCCTATTTGATATATACTTTGGAATATTTGATCCTCTTATTGAAGGACCCTTTGAAAAAATATAAGATTTGTATCCCCATTTGTCTCCTTTTAATCCTATTCCCTTTATTTTTTTATTGAAATAATTAAATAACATTTCCGGAAGCTCCGTTTTTAACTTTCTTTTGTTCATAAGAAACAATTAATTCATAAATCTTTTAATATATTTATTTCCTATAAGTAACTACCAAATTAATTAAATATTTTACCATTTATAAAATTTCTTTCTTAAATTATTCAGGTGATTGAATGACTATAGAGATAAAACTTGATAAAGAAAAAAGTGAGCACTTTAAAGATGTTAGGCCTTCTAAAGATGAATATTTTATGCTTATTGCAAAACTCGTAAGTCTTCGTGGAACATGCCCAAGACTTAGGGTTGGTGCAATTGCCGTTAAGGATGGGTACATACTTGCATCAGGGTATAATGGAGCTCCGTCTGGAATGGACCACTGCATAGACGTCGGATGCCTTTTGGTAGACGGACATTGCCATAGAGCTGTGCATGCAGAACAAAATGTAGTTGCCATGGCAGCTCGAAAAGGAATAAGTTTAGAGGGTGCGAAAATATATGTTACGAATTTTCCTTGCGACATATGTCTAAAGATACTAATAAACGCAGGAATAAAAGAAATAATCTATGGAGATATGTACCCAAACAAAGTAACTGACATACTTCTCAAAGAGGCTGAAAGTAAAAACATAATCAAAATAAGGCAGTTCAAATTGAAAGAAGATAGAGTAAAAATGTTCTTGAATGAAATTTATAAAAGGTGAAAAAAATGAAAATAGATGACTGGGGAGAATTAGAAGTCGTTCTTGAACCTGATATCAAAATCTTAAATGATATAAGCAATTTAGAAGAGCTCGCTGCAATTTCTACAAAGACAACAATTCAAAGAAAACCAGCTGAAAAGATTTCGGACAGATTAAAAGACATACTTGTCATAAATACAGCGCGTGGTGGTCATCTCACAGTATTTATGAATGAGCTCATAATATTTTCACTTTATGGAATCTCCCGTCAGTTAACAACGACGTTTCACTATCTCCTCGAATATTACAACACTTCGCAATCGAGCGATAGGTACAACTATCTTGGAGAAAAATCAGAAGATGGACGAAAGCCGAGAGTAAGCCTTCCAGAATCGCTGATGAAATATAAAGATAAAATAAAACCTTACATAATCAATAGATGGAACGATTATCAAAAATTGATGAAATTGTTTGAAAATTATATATTCGAGAAAATTAAAAATTCAAAGAATCCAAAATACGATGGAATGGACGATGAAAAATTACGAAAAATCGCCAAGAAAATCTCAACTCAATATGCAAGAGTTGTTTTTCCGGCGGCTTCAACATCGTCTATGATATTTTCTATAAACATAGTTGAACTTTCAAGGTTGTGGATAATATCCAAAAGAATAAATTTCGGTGACGAATTTACAGATGTTGTTGATAAGATGTATGAATTAGTTAGGCAACATATTCCAAATATAGATAAAATTGTGGAGAAAGAGAAGCGGAACATATCAAAATTTGAAATAATTGAAGATTCTATGAAAAATATAGATTTTGAACGTTACAAAAGTGAGTTTGATGAACTCACAAAAAAAGTTCTTGTAGATGGACCTTCCAGCAATGAAGAACTTATCAAAAAGCTCGATACAGCATATTTCGCCGAGACCGGAAATCACATTGATATGAATAAGCTAAAAGATGAAATTAAAAAGTTCTATTCAACATCGTTTGGACTTCAAAATGTGTCGCCAGTTTTAAGATGTCTTGAAAATGTTCATTTCACATTTGCGGAAGAGATGAATCAGTATGAGTTCGAGCAGAGCGTGCGTCATAGAAGGGTAAGGCATTTTACAAACCTCTTGGCATCAGCACTTTCCAAAAATCCAGAATTCATAATGCCACGATTGGCACATAAAATTCCGGAGGCGGAAAAGCTCATAAGAAATGCAATGAGCGAGGCATGGAAATTGAAAAATTCACTAGAAATTGACGATGCAGATGCATTGGCTCTACTTCCACGTGGAATAAAGTACAGGGTAATTAAGACGTCCGATTTAAAGAATTATCTTCATGAAACAATTTTACGAGCTTGCTTAAATGCGCAACAGGAGATAAATTATCACAAATACATCGAAATTCAAAAATTAAATGAAAAGTATCCTAGCTTGAAAGGAATATTCTCTCCAAGATGCGTATTCAGACATGAGCTCGGAATAAATCCTTACTGCCCAGAAATGGATCCTGAGAACAAAGACCCGAGAAAAAAGATTGGAAGATGGTGCGGATTCGCAATGTGGTCAAAAGATTGGAAAAATAAAATAAAAGAAGTTGAAGAGAGAGAATTCTAATTGATTAGAATTTTCTTGAACTTTTTGGCGAGCTCAGCAAAGTCATCTTTATTCCAACCCTTCAATGTCATTTCTTGAGTTCCAAGACGAATCCCGCTCGGCTTTATGACACTTTTGTCCCATGGGAGAGAATTCTTGTTACAAATTATGTTATTTTTTTCGAGTTCGTTAGCAACTTTTGCTCCTCCGCCTATTTTTGAGACGTCCACAACAACTTGATGAGTTTCTGTAAATCCATAGTCAGAGCCACAAATGTCAAAGCCCTCATTATAAAGAGCTTCTGCAAATGATTTTGCATTTTCTATAACTCTTTTAGCGTAATCACTTAATTCCTTATCAAGAATTATAGCCGATGCAAGAAGTTCTGGTATTCTATGAAGATGATGATTACTCAAAATAGCTGGAAAGACCTGTGTTCTTATTGGTCTTTCATAAAGGTTCAAAGGATCGTCCTTTAAAATTATTATACCCCCTTGCGGTCCCGGAAATGTCTTGTGTGTTGAAGATGTTATTATATCAGCCCCTTCTTTTAACGGCCTTTGAAATTCTCCTTGGTATACAAGACCAAAAACATGTGCGGCATCGTAAACTATTGTCAAATCTGGAAATTCCTCCCTAATTTCTTTTATGGGCTCACGGAAAAGGAACATCGATTTTCCAAAAACTATAAAATCTGGATTTACTTTTCTTATCAATCTTATAGATTTATCAACATCTGTGGTAAATGGATTGCTATCGTCTGTTGGAAAGTTGTAAACGTCACGCCCTATTAACCTCGTCATTGTTCCCATCTTGTTATGAGTTATATGCCCTCCACTCGGAAGTGAATTTGTAACAACTGTGTTTGTTATTCTTGGAAGAGCGCTGAAAACTGAAATATTTGCAATAGCACCACTTATAGGACGAACATCGACATACTTTGCATTAAAATGTCTTTTAAAATAATTTATGGATTCTTGCTCCAAGTCATCTATATATTTTGTCCCGTTGTAATATCTCTTGTACGGGTCTCCCTCTGCATATCTATGCATAAAATCATTGAAATAGAGCTCCGGTGCGTTGAATTTTGGAAGTTCGGTTACCATTATATTTTCAGATGCAATCAAATTAACGCAAGAAGAACGCCATTCATTTTGTTTTTTAACAATATCTTTTACCCAATCAACTGTTGGATTTTCAGGAAGATTGTCTTTCATAAAAACACCTCATTTAATTGTTAAATAAATTTTTTCGTAATGCTTTTAAAAGAATTGTCGGCCGATTTAGACATCACATATCGTAATATGAAGTTTCTTCGATTATTCTAGTTTCGAAATATTCATTTAATGATTTAATGAACACCTCTTCGTTTATCGTTGGCATAAGATACACAAAGTAAGAAAACTCCTTTCTTAAATCAGTCTCATCTTTCAAATCATTATTTTTACCATCGCTAAAGTAACTGTTAAACTTTGAAATATATTCATTTTCCACATCGGTTTTATTGGACTTTTTTTCGATGTTATCTATAAAATTATGTAAAATGTTAACGGCATCTGGAAATGTCAGTGTTAGTTTTCCTTTGTCGTATATGAACATCAAATGGCTGTTATACTTATCGGGATTGACAGAATTTTTCCTATTTCCCTTAAAATTTTCATGTAATTTTTCAAAAGCGTATGGTATAAAGGGAATAAATGGAACTAATTTCTCAGGTTCTGACGATGGAAATAATCGAGCTCTCCCGTTAGGAAAATATTTTTTTACAAATTCATCCAATTCAATTACGCCGAGATTACCAGTGTTTTTATAATTCATATAAACATCATCTCTATTT
>CAYYKR010000002.1:29618-32904 GCA_964469235.1 uncultured archaeon
AATTACGCCGAGATTACCAGTGTTTTTATAATTCATATAAACATCATCTCTATTTTAATCACTCGTTCCATTAGTAAAATGATTTGAAAGATATTTGATAGTATTAAGCATGGAATTATCGGCATCGTGATTTTTATCAATCTCAGCTGTCATAATTAATTTATTTCCATCGACTTCATAAAATTGTATTATTCCAATTGGATTTCCTGTAGATGTATCTTCTTTTCCATATAAATGGATTATCTTATTTGCATCATTAGCAATTATACCATATTTCTTGTCAATTTTCCCAATGAAAGCATCTTTAAGATTTTTAAACGGATATTGATTGCCAAAATCTGCAAAAATTGTGTGCTTTGTTCCACAAGTATATTCAGTGATATCTCCTTTTTTTGAATTGCTAAAAAAATAACCTTTAGCAGCATCTAGAAATTCCTCAAACTTATCGTTTGACATTTTATCACCGAACTTAAATTATCCGATAAGTATTTAAATATTACTTAATAGTGAGAATTATAGTAGAAATATAATTACAAAACTGCGATGATAAAATGCAAGATGATTATGAACTATCGAATTTATTGAAATCTTACATAGGAAGTAATATATCATTTGGCATAAATAATGAAGGAAAACTTAATAAGATATCGGGTAAATTATCTCAAGTATCTTATTTTAATGGTGTCTGTGTTCTCCAAGTTGTTGAGGATGATGGAAATTTATTCGGATATCCCATAGGATTAATAGACGAAATTTATGGTATACAATTGGAAAATAAAGTAATATACAAACCATTACTCGACTCAAACAAAGAAAAAGAAATTTATGTAACGTATAAAGATCATGGAATTATAAATAGTATTAACGGTATTCTAAAAGAATCGGATGAAAATATTATATCGATGAAGAGCAAAAATGGAAACTCAATAATCATACCATTTAATAAGGAAGGCATTAAAATCATGGAAATTCGAAAAAAAGATGATGATAAAGAAATATTTAGAGCACTCGATTCCTATTTTATATCGCATCCAAACTCCGATAGTAAATTTTTGTTTTTCTAAACTTCCAATTTTACAATTTTCGTATCAATTCAATGTTCATATCTTCGGGATCATCGACAAATATCACTTTTGTCCAAACAAATCTATAGTGTGTCTGAGCTCTCTCAAATTCATCTTGAGAAATTTCAAATTCATCTTTGTACTTGGCTCCACGCCCAATTGGTTTAAATTTGAATATCTTCCACGATGTAATTTTTCTCTTTTGAGAAAGCTCTTCAATTATATCAAAGAGCTCATCTATATAATCAATGTTCTTTTTTGTCAAAGTTGTGGTTATAGAAAATTCTTTGCTTTTGAATTGCTCGAGCATGCTCATAACTATATCAAAATGACCATCGTATCTCATTTTATCGTGAATTTCTTTGGGTCCGTCAATTGGCAGATTCACGACATCTATCAAGTCCAGATAATCAATCGATTTAAGAAGAATACCGTTTGTATGAACTTTGGTTTTTATTCCCAACGATTTGGAAAATTTCAAAATGTCCTTTAAATAAGAGTATGCAAGTGGCTCCCCTCCTGTAAAAACTGCCATTCCGCCATCCATTTTTATGAGTTCTTCAATTATCTTGTTTGGACTCAAATCCTTTTCTCTACTCAAACAAAATTTGCAATTCATATTGCATTTGCTTCCAAGGACAAAAACTTTTATCATGAAAAGATTTTTCACAAACTTATTTAAAAATTCGAAACACTAGATAAAAAGATTGTAAACAAATTTATATGGTAAGTTAAACAGTGATATTATGTCAGATGAACTTGGAATGAAAAACAAAAAGAAAAATTTAGGAGAATGGTATCTAGAAGTTGTCAAAAAGGCGGACATCGCCGAATATTCTCCTGTTGAAGGTTGCATAATAATAAAACCATACGGATATGCTATTTGGGAAAAAATTGTAAAATGGCTCGATGATAAAATAAAAGAAACCGAGCATAAGAATGTTTATTTTCCACTCTTAATTCCAGAGCATCTTCTCAAAAAAGAAGCTGAGCACTTCGAGGGATTTACACCTGAAGTAGCATGGGTAACTCAAGGTGGAAATAAAAAGTTGAATGAAAAACTTGCCATAAGGCCAACATCCGAGACTATAATGTATTCAACATTCTCAAAATGGATAAGAAGTTATAAAGACCTTCCGTTGAAAATAAATCAATGGGCAAACATCGTTAGGTGGGAAACTAAAATGACGAAGCCCTTTCTTCGTGGAAGAGAATTTTTATGGCAAGAAGGTCATACCGCTCACAAAACCAAAGAAGATGCAGATAAAGAAGTTTACAAAATGCTCGAAATTTACAAGGATTTATCAGAAAAGATATTATCAATCCCGGTCCTGTACGGAAAGAAAACCGACTCTGAGAAATTCGCTGGAGCTCTCTATACGACAACGATAGAAGGTTTCATGCCCGACGGCAAAGCTTTACAAATGGGAACGTCACACAATCTCGGGCAACATTTTGCAAAAGTGTTTAATATTAAATTTTCAGATGAAAACGAGAAGAAAAAATATGTATGGCAAACATCATGGGGCGTATCAACAAGATTGCTCGGAGCAGTTATAATGGTTCATGGAGATGATAAAGGTCTCGTACTACCTCCGAAAATCGCACCCGTAGAAGTTGTAATAGTTCCAATATTCAAGAATGACAACAAAGAAATTGTTCTCAAGAAGGCAAACGAACTAAAATCCAAGCTAAAGAATCACTTTTCAGTTGAGCTCGATGATAGAGATTATTCACCTGGATTCAAATTCAACGACTGGGAACTTCATGGAGTTCCAATAAGAATTGAAATTGGAGCAAAGGAAATCAAAGAAGGCAGAGTGACCATATTCAGACGCGATAGTAAGGAGAAATTTAAAGTCGACGAAAAAGATTTGAGAAAGAAAATTTCGGAAACTCTCAATGATATTCAAAAAAATCTCTACGACCGTGCAAAAAAGTTCTTAGAAAGCAGAATGGACTCAGCAAAAAGTTTAGATGAGCTCACCAAAAAAATAAATGAAGGAAAAATTGTTCGCGCTGCGGTGTGTCCAGATTGCGAAAAAAAGATAAAGAATGCATGCGGGGCTACGCCGAGGGTCTTAACAGAAAAATCTGGAAAATGCATAATTTGCGGAAAAGACTGCAAAGAAATTTGGTTTGCAAAGGCTTATTAGAGATATCTGGCTTGGGAAACATTTAAATATTTAAATGTTTATCTTTTATTAGATAATAAGGTTGAA
>CAYYKR010000003.1:0-1390 GCA_964469235.1 uncultured archaeon
TTTTTATATTTCGAAAACATCTCCAATTGCTGGAGCTTCGAACTCTATGTCCTTGAATTCTGACGACAAATCGTTTGCAAATTTTTGGGTGTTGTCTCCATGAACTATGAAAACCTTTTTGGGTTGCATTTTTCTTACAATTTCAAATAGTTCACTTCTTCCAGAATGTGCGGACATGTCAAATTTAAAGACAGGCGCGTCAATCTTAAATTCTTCCTCTTTATTTGAAAATATACCAGTTTCCAAAAGTTTTCTTCCAGGAGTATCTTCAACCAGATATCCAGTAAAGAGGATTCTTATTTTTTGGTCTTTGAGCTCTCTCAAAAAGTAAACTATTGGACCTCCGGTCATCATTCCAGAAGTTGTGACAATTATGTCCTTGGTTTTCATTGCCTCATTTCTTTCTCTATTTCCCCTTATCCATGTGACCTTATCAAGTATTTTTTTCAAATTATTGTAGTTCTTTATGTTATTTTTGTAGTAAAGAGTTATTTCGGACGTTTGCTTTATCATGCCGTCAATTGCTATTTTTTTATACTTATACTTGTTCAATATTAGCAGTATTTCGTGAGAACGTCCTATCGCAAAACATGGTAATAAGATTTTTTCATCATTTGCAAGACCATCATTTATAGCCTTTACAAATCTTTTCTCTTCCTCATCCCGTGGCACATGTTCCCGGTCTCCGTATGTACTTTCCATTATAAGTATGTCTGTTTTTTTTGGAAGAGTTGCACCGTTGAGAAGATATGTTGAAGATAAGTTTATATCCCCTGTGTAAAATATTTTCTTTCCATTTTTATTTAGAAGTATTCCAGCGCTTCCTGGTATATGACCTGCATCGTAATACTCTACATCAAATCCTTCTAATTTAAATGGGTTGTAATAATCAACATTTTTAAATCCGTCGTATGTTCTTCTTAATTCCCTTTTTCCAAATGGAGCTTTATAATTATTTTTAAGTGAAATCTTGTAGGAATCCTTTATTATGAGCTTGGACAAGTCCGCTGTTTCACTTGTTGAGAAAATGGTCGGTCTTCCATTTTTGTACAGTGCTGGTATGGATCCGCAGTGGTCTAAATGTGCATGACTCAATAGGACTGCATTCACTTTGAGAGATGGTAAATAAATTGGAGCATCCCCCTCAAGTTTAAGTCCGTAATCCAACGCAATTTTATTATCGAGTAGGAAGCCGGATTTCCCGATTTCCCGAGCTCCTCCTAAAAATTCTAATTTGATAATATCACCTTCTAAAATCTTTGTGATGATTATATAAATAGTTAATGCATTAATCCAAAAGCATGGCAGTCTAAAGTCTTGATAATAATGTATACATTGGTCATATTTGAGCGATTTCTTCTTGATTGAAGTCATAAATGCGGTTTTCATC
>CAYYKR010000003.1:1490-21462 GCA_964469235.1 uncultured archaeon
CTTTAAAACTTTGTATTCCAATTCTAATTTTATAAATGAAATATATTTTATATATTTTGTGTAATGTGTATATTATAGGTGTGGAGAATGGATGTAGAAGATAAAATGAACTTAGTGAAGAGAAATGTCACGGAAGAGATAATTGTTGAATCGGAGCTCAGGCAGCTTTTAGAGACAAACAACCATCCAAAGCATTACATTGGATTTGAAATCTCTGGGAAACTTCATTTGGGTTCTCTCATACTTTCAGGAATGAAGATAAATGATTTTAATAAAGCCGGTTTTGAAACTACTGTGTTTTTGGCAGATTGGCATGCGTGGATAAACAATAAACTTGGTGGAGACTTGGAAAAAATAAAATTGGTCGGCGATTATTTTGAGGAAGCGTTTAAATTTTTCTGTCCGGGAACAAAAATAGTTCGGGGTTCTGATTTATATCACAATAACGATAACTATTGGAGAAATGTTATAAAATTCTCAAAGAAGACCACTTTGGCAAGGACGACAAGGTGCTTGACAATAATGGGAAGAAGTGAGAAAGATAAACTCGATACGGCCCAGTATATATATCCATCCATGCAAGCGGTTGATATCCACACCCTTGATATTGATGTCGCTCATGCAGGTATGGACCAACGAAAGATTCATGTTCTAGCAAGAGAAGTATTTCCAAAATTGAATTGGAAGGTTCCTATTGCAGTTCATCAACACATACTTCCGGGACTTTTGAAAACTGCAGAGAAGATGTCAAAATCAAAGCCGGACACAGCTATTTTCATACATGATTCAAAAGAGGATATAGAAAAAAAGATAAATCATGCATGGTGCCCAGAAAAAGTAGTTTCCGGGAATCCGGTTGCAGAAATTATGAAGTATATCATAATTCCATTGAAGGGAGAAGTTGAAATTGAACGCCCAGAAAAATTTGGGGGCAATTTGATGGTTGGAAGTAATTTTGACAAATTTTATGAGGAAGGAAAAATACATCCTCTTGACTTGAAAAAAAATGTTGCTCGACTTTTGAATGATATAATTTCTCCTATTAGAGAGCATTTTGAAAATGAAAAATTCAAGAAAATCTTGGAGATGATATGATGATAGATATAAAATTGATTAGAGAGAATCCAGACATTGTAAAAGAAAATTTAAAACGAAGACGAGAAGACACAAAAATAGTTGATGAAGTCATTGAACTTGATAAGAATTATAGAGAGATAAAAATTGATGTTGATAAACTTAGACATAAGAGAAATGAAGTTACGAAGAAAATTGCAGAGGCAAAGTCAAAGGGAGAAGATTTTTCTCAATATCTTGGCGAGATGAAGTCAATTCCAGGTAAAATAAAGAACCTTGAAAATCAAATGTCTGGACTTGAAACCAAAATAAAATCCATACTTTTAAATATGCCGAACATACTGGATGAGAGCGTTCCATATGGAGAGACCGATGAAGATAACGTTCCAATAAAATTTTTTGGAAGAGCTCTTGTCAGAAAAGAAGATATTGAAAGTTTTCTCGAACAATCGAAAAGCAAGATGGACTATGATGTTGCAACTTTTGACATTAAAGATCACATAGATATAGGATTGAAATATGATTTATTTGATATAGAGAGAGCGGCAAAAGTCAGTGGTGCAAGATTTTATTATTTGAAAAATGAGCTCGTCATACTTGAGCAATCGCTTATAAGATTTTCTTTGGATTTCTTAAGAGAAAGAGGATTCACTTTACTTGAACCACCATTCATGTTAAGAAGGAAACCTTATGAAGGCGTTACGTCATTGGAAGATTTTGAAGACGTTTTGTATAAAATTGAGGGAGAAGACCTGTACATGATAGCTACTGCCGAGCATCCGCTTGCGTCGTACTATATGAATGAAGTTCTTGAAGAAGATAAGCTTCCCATAAGATTTGCTGGTATATCTCCATGCTTCAGAAAAGAGGCCGGCTCTCACGGAAAAGACACGAAAGGAATTTTTAGGGTTCATCAATTTAATAAGATAGAGCAGTTTGTTTTTTGCAGGCCAGAAGATTCAAAAGGGGAGCATGAAAAACTTTTACAAAATGCTGAGGGAATATTTCAAGCTCTTGGAATACCTTATAGAATTGTAAATGTTTGCACAGGAGACCTTGGAAAAGTTGCTGCAAAGAAATATGATATTGAAGCATGGCTTCCAGGACAGGGAAAATTTAGAGAGGTTGTGTCATGCTCAAACTGCACGGACTATCAAGCAAGAAGACTTAACATAAAATATAGAAAAGCTCCAGGGCAGCCAGCAAAGTATGTTCACACTTTAAACAGTACTGCCATAGCAACAACGAGAGCTATGATTGCCATACTTGAAAATTATCAACAACCAGATGGAACAGTCAAAATTCCAGATGTTCTCGTGAAATACACGAAATTTAAAACTATAGGTGATTAAATGGCGAAAGCTAAATCAAGTAAGAAAAAAGTTCCAGAGAAAAAATATACTTTAATAATTGCTGAGAAGCCGACTGCTGCAAGAAAAATTGCTGGAGCTCTTTCCGGCAAGCCAAAGGTCAGAAAAGAAGACGATGTCGAATGGTATGAATTTACCAAGGATAAAAAAAGTTACATAGTTGCAGCTGCTGTCGGACATTTATTTTCATTGAAGCAATCTACGACTGGTTGGATTTATCCAATTTTTGATGTTAAATGGATACCTTCATATCGGGCGACTAGAAAAGCACTTTTCTCAAAGAAATATTATCAAATATTGAAGAGTCTTGCCCCATCTATCAATGAAGTTATCGTTGCAACCGATTATGACCAAGAAGGTTCTGTAATAGGTTATAATATAATAAGATTTTTGTTTAATAAGGAAAACGCAAAGAGAATGAAGTTCTCCACACTAACAAAAGATGATTTACTAAAATCTTTTGAAAATGCATCGAACACTCTCGATATGAATCAGGTGGAGGCTGGATTGACAAGGCATTACTTAGATTGGTACTATGGTATAAACACTTCAAGAGCTCTCACATTAGCAATAAAGAAAATTGGAGAGAGGTTTAAAATTCTCTCTGCCGGGAGGGTGCAAGGTCCGTTGTTGAAAATACTTTATGATCACGAATTAAAAATTAAGAAATTTAAACCAAAACCATTTTGGCAAATTTTTGCAGATGTAGCGTTTGGAAAAGTTGTAATACAATCTTTACATGAGAAAGATAAATTCTGGAAAGAAGACCGTGCAAAATCAGCATTTAAAAATGCCAAGAAATCTAAAACTGGTGTTGTAGAAACAGTTAAGAAAAGAATTTATAAACAAAAACCTCCAATGCCGTTCGACACCACAACTTTAATGACAGAGTCATTCAGATATTTTGGATATTCTCCAAGGCAGACGATGTCAATAGCCGAGTATCTTTATCAGAATGGTTATATATCTTATCCAAGAACGTCATCAAATGTTTTACCAAACTCGATTAATTTTAAGAAGATTCTTGAGGGATTGAAAGGAATTACAAGATACAAGGTTGTTGCGGAGAAATTACTTCAAATGGAAAAATTAATTCCTAACAATGGGAAGAAAAAAGATCCTGCACATCCAGCAGTTTATCCAACTGGGGAAATACCAAAAAAATTAACTTCTCAACAACAGAGAGTTTATGATTTGATTGTTAGGAGATTCATGGCAACGTTTGGTCCGGAATCATCAAGAGAATCTCTTACGGTCAGGATAAATATTGGCGGAGAAATATTTGTTATAGTTGGAAAAAGAACCGTGGATGAAGGGTGGACAAAATTTTATGGTAAATATGCGAAACTAGATGAACAGATACTTCCTGATGTAAAAGTTGGTGACAAACTTTCAATAAAGAAGGTTGAGATTGTTGAGAAAGAGACTCAACCCCCAGGACGATATTCACAAGGTTCTATACTCAAAGAAGCAGACAAGTTAAATCTAGGAACAAAGGCAACCCGCTCTCAAATACTTCAAACACTTTATGACAGGGGTTACGTTTATGGGAAATCCATAACCGTTACAGATTTGGGAATGAAAGTTGCATCCATACTTGATAAAAATGTTCCAGAAATTGTATCTCCAGAGCTCACAAGCAAATTTGAAGAAAAAATGAACATGGTGTTTGAGGGGAAACTGACAAAAGATGATGTTTTGGAAGAGGCAAAGAAACAATTGACAAAGATATTCAATAAATTCAAAAAGAAAGAAGATGAAATAGGAAGAGCTCTCACTGATGCAATAAAAGAGACTCAGGAAAAAAGAAGTATACTCGGAAAATGCCCAAAGTGCGGCGGGACATTAAAAGTTTTCTTTAATTGGAAAACAAAGAAAAGATTTGCTGGATGCTCTAATTATCCAAAATGTAAAAATGCATATCCGCTTCCTTCAAGGGGAAGGATAGAAGCTACCGGAAAGGTATGTCAATATTGCGGAACTCCAATAATAAAAGTTTATATGGAGGGCAAGCGTCCATTTGAAATGTGTCTTGATCCTAACTGCCCGACAAAAAAAGATTGGATAGATAAAAGTAAGCTGAAGGAATCTCAGGATAAATATAAAGAAGCTCAAAAACTAAAGGCAAAAGAAAACATCGATTCAAGCACCAAAAAAATTGAAAAGAAAAAGAAATCAAAAAAGACTGCTAAAAGAAAATCATCTAAAAATTAGAATATCTTAAACTTCCCAACAGGCTTTAATCCTTTTTCAACAATTTCAAACTCTATATACTTTCCTTCAGGAAGCGAATGGTGTTTTCTTATTACTGCAAGTCTGTTGTTATCGCTGTTTGACCGCTTTAATTCTATTATAACTTTTGGCCAATATCTTGATATGAATCTTGATGTCATTTCTATTTTTCCCTCAGAAGAATATATTTGGTTCGTTACGAGAACGGGTATCTTT
Organism: uncultured archaeon; assembly: GCA_964469235.1. Lineage (GTDB taxonomy): Archaea > Aenigmatarchaeota > Aenigmatarchaeia > GW2011-AR5 > WALA01 > WALA01. Next base: position 6,383 of record CAYYKR010000003.1, read on the forward strand.
TTTTCGCGAGCTATTCTTGTTAATATCGAATATTGGGATGCGAGCTGTTTGTTTATCTCTTGATAATTGTTGTTGTCTATTTCCAGTCTATAAAGTGATACGAGAGAATCGACAATTATTAATTTAACATTTTCCGGAATTGAATTTCTCAATTCCTTTATAGTATCTATCTGCTCTTTCCATGAATAGACGCTTTTCAATATTATGGATTTCATAAATTTGTCAAAATCCTTATCTTCAATTTGACGAGCTCTGTCAAATGAGAAATTCGCTTCTGTATCTATGTACAACGTTTTTCCATTTCTCTTAAAATTTTCGCGCGATGCAATCATACATATATTTGTCTTTCCGGAGCCAGCCGGACCGTATATATTTGTAATGCAATCTGTATCTATTCCACCATTAAGGAGGTTATCAAGTGGCGTTCCTGTTTTAACTTTCATAAAAAGAATTCTTGCGAAAATTTAAAAGGTAAATTATCTACTTAAAAAATCGTTTGCCAGTTTCATATGGTCCATTAAAAGTCTTGTTATCAAGAAATTCTCTCTTACATTTTCTTTGGCATTCCTTCCAATTTTCTTTGCGAGCTCTGGATGATTTAGAATTCTTATTATTACGTCTGAAAATCCTTTTTTGTCACTTGGGTCAATTAGAAATCCATTTTCGCCATTTTTTATTTGCAATTTTATACCCCCAACATTTGATGCAACCACCGGACGTTCCTTCCACATGGCTTCAGTTACCGTCAGTCCAAAGCCTTCTTTTAAGGACTTCTGAATTATTATATCTGATATTCTTTGAAGTACATTGACGAGCAAATTGTTTTCTTCTGTAATGAGGATAACATCTCCACTTTCTATTAAATCTTTTGCCTTTTCTTTGACCATTGAATACATAGCTCCAGATTCCGGGTCATCAGAAGCGTGATCCCCACATAAAATTAATCTGCAGTCCACACTTTTCTTAACATTTCTAAAAACTTCTATAACTCCAAGAGGGTCCTTCCATTTATCGAATCTCGATATTTGTGTTATTATTGGCTTGTCCGTCTTTATTTTGAATTTTTCTAACATTTCAGAGATGATTTTTTCTGATACATTCATATTCTTTGTTGAAAGTGGGTCTATTGCGGGATAAATTATTCTTTGCTCGATTGACAAATCATCTTTTTTATACTGCTCGTTTGATAAAATTACCGCATTGTATTTCATAATGAAGTTTTTTATGAAATTCCACAAGTTTGGATTTGGATTGGATAGGTCAACATGGCATCTCCATATCCATGGCTGCTTTTTTTTGTAGAAATTTATGAGGGGTAATGGTTGCGGATCGTGAATTATAACGAGGTCATGGTTTATGTGAGTGTACTCAGAAAATCTTTCATTTGTTTCAATAAAAATCTTTTTTATTTCAGATATATCTATTTTTCCACCTTGAAGTGCATTATGGAATTTTTTTGTTACTGTAAAAAATTCTGGATTACCATGAAGTATTCTCCACCCCGTATCTATTCCAATGCTGTTCATTAGAGGGACGAGGCTGTTTAGAATTTCGGCCACCCCGCCGCCGTTATAAGTTGAATTTATATGAAGTATATGTTTTCCTCTTAGTTCTTCTGACTCTTGAATTATCTTATCTATAACTTTATTTCCAACAATATCTTTGTAGTTTTCCAGGTTTGTTTTCATTCTTTCCCTCTCATTTAGATTTCCCAATCAATAATAAATAATTATTACATTTAATTATTTAATGTTTAATTATAAGATGATTGATATATGAGGTGGTATTAATGTTCGATATCAGAAAAAATGACAGTGAAGTTAGATTAAAAGTTGGGGAGCTAACCGAGAGGACAGATTTTGGAAGAGGTCTCTGCAGACTTGACTTTAAAGTTATGCAAAAATTGGGGATAAAAGAAGGAGATGTAGTTGAAATCGAGGGGAAAAGGAAAACTTATGCGGTTTCAATAAGAGCGTATCCAAATGACGTTGGATTAAAAATAATAAGGATGGATGGACTTGTTAGAAGAAATGCTCAGGCAGGTATAGGAGATTTTGTGACGGTTAGAAAAGCAGATATAAAGGAGGCCAAATATGTCGTCATTGCTCCAGCCAGAGAAGGTATAGTTATTCATACATCATCGCAGTTGATGAGAGGTAATCTTTATATGCGGCCTCTCTTAGTCGGTGATATAATAATTCCAAATCCAATCGTAAAGAGAAAGAAAGAAGGAAACAGCGTTTTCGAACAATTTTTTGGAATGCCAATCGATGAGATGCTGTTTGCTCCGTTTGGAGATGAGAAATTTGTTGTTGTTGAAACTGATCCGAAAGGTCCGGTCAGAGTTGTGGACACAACAGACATTGAAGTAAAGCCCATGGCTGTCAAGCCTGTGGAAGAAAATAAAATACCTCAGGTTACATATGAAGACCTTGGTGGATTGAAGAGTGCAATTTCAAAAATACGTGAGATGGTTGAGCTCCCGTTGAAGCATCCCGAATTGTTTGAACGTCTTGGTATAGAACCACCAAAAGGAGTTCTTCTTCATGGCCCGCCTGGATGCGGTAAGACGCTTTTGGCAAAAGCCGTTGCAAACGAGTCCGGTGCAAACTTCTTTATAATAAATGGTCCGGAGATAATTTCAAAATGGTACGGGCAGTCGGAACAAAACTTAAGAAAGATATTTGAAAACGCGGAGAAAAATGCACCGTCTATAATTTTCATAGATGAAATAGATGCCATAGCTCCGAAAAGAGAAGAGGTTAAAGGAGATGTTGAAAAAAGGGTTGTGTCTCAGCTTTTAACTCTCATGGACGGATTGAAATCAAGAGGGAAAGTTATAGTTATAGCAGCTACAAACATTCCAAACGCCATAGATATCGCACTTAGAAGACCTGGAAGATTTGACAGAGAGATTGAAATAGGAGTGCCTGACAAATCAGGAAGAAAGGAGATTCTTCAAATTCACACAAGAGGAATGCCCCTTATGAAAAATGTTGATTTGGATAAAATTGCTGAAATTACTTATGGATATGTTGGAGCTGATTTGGCAGCATTGTGCAAAGAGGCAGCCATGCATGCATTGAAGAGAGTTCTTCCGCAATTTTCTGAGATTAAAGAGGGAGAGCCACTTCCAAATGAGATTTTAGAGAAGCTAAAGGTCGGTCAGCAAGATTTTCTTTATGCATTGAAAATAGTTGAGCCGTCGGCTATGAGAGAGATAATGATAGAGATTCCAAAAGTTAAATGGGACGATATTGGAGGCCTTGAAAAAGTTAAGAAATCATTAAAAGAAATGGTCGAGTGGCCATTAAAATATCCGGATTCATTCAAAAAACTTGGAGTTAGGCCACCAAAGGGAATTCTACTCTATGGACCGCCTGGATGTGGTAAGACACTTTTGGCAAAAGCCGTTGCAAATGAATCGAACGCAAATTTCATATCCATAAAAGGTCCGGAGATACTTTCAAAGTGGGTTGGAGAATCAGAGAAACAAATAAGAAATATATTTAGAAGAGCTCGTCAAGTTTCGCCATCTGTAATTTTCTTCGATGAGGTAGATTCAATAGCTCCTAGAAGAGGGTTGGAAGGCGACCATGCAAGTGAAAGAGTTGTATCTCAAATATTGAGTGAGATGTCGGGAATAGAAGACATACCAGATGTTTTTGTTATGGCGGCTACAAATAGACCAGATATAATCGATCCTGCTCTTTTGAGGCCGGGCCGATTTGAGAAGCAGATACTCATACCGTCTCCTGAGAGAGATAGTAGATTGAAGATACTTGAAGTTTACACAAAGAAAATGCCAATAGAAAATGTTGATTTGGAAAAGCTTGCAGACCTTACAGAAGGATTTAGCGGTGCAGATATAGAGGCTTTATGTCGCGAGGCAGCATTGAATGCACTTAGAAAGAGCAAGAAGGCCGATAAAGTTACAATGAAAAACTTTGAAGACGCGTTGAAAACTGTTAAGCCTTCACTGAGTAAAGATATGAATAAATTTTATGAAAACGCTTTAAATAGACTAAAGAAAAGTGAAATAATAAATGCCGAGAAGCTCGGCTATACCGGGTGATTGAATGATATGGTGGATTTTGATTGTTGCTTCCCTATTTTTGTTAGTAATCGTGTGGGTTGCAATTGAATACAATTGGTTTAGAAGAATGGAAAATGCAATTGTGTCTACTAAGAATCAAATAACAGTTTCCCTTAAAAAAAGACTTGACATGATATCTCAACTAATAGATGCATCAAAATCTTACATGAAATTCGAGGAATCTACATTGAAAGAAATAACTGAGATGAGATCAAATCTTGGCTCTAAAGATGTTGACCTTGGAAAAGTTTACAAGGAGTCTGGAGCTCTTCTTGGAAAAATTTTTGCAGTGGCTGAAAAATATCCAGAATTAAAATCTTCCGAACTTGTGGAAAGAGTTCAGAAGAATGTCAGTGATATTGAAGATGAGATTTCAAGACTTAGATACTTATACAACGATCAAGTTCAAATGTTCAACACGAAATGCGATGTCATACCGAGCAACATAGTTGCAGGAATATTTAGATTCAAAAAGAGAGAGTATTTGAAATTCGGTGAGAAAACCAAGGAAGTTCCAAAGTGGTAAGATGAAAATATCAACAGCGATTTCATCATTTCTTTTTATTTTACCTTTGATAATCTATTTGGTTCCAGACATGCAAATACTTGTACTTGTTTATCTGCTTTCATTGCTGGCATTTCTTTTAATTTCTTATAAATTTTCCAATGAAAGAATTTATCTTCTGACTTTGTTGGTATTACTGATTTTATTCACAGCATTATTATATATTTCAAATTCTCATGATTATTATATTTCTTCTTACAATTCGGATGTTTACCTTTACAAAGATAAAATTCACGTCATAGAGAATCTTGATTACAAATTTTCTTCAACTAAACATGAGCTCTTCAGGTACTTCAAGTTACCGACAAGCGGGCCGAGAAGTATATCAAATATAAAGGTCTCGTGTTCATCTGGAACAGGTTCAGTAACTGGAACGGGTTCAGTAACAAATTACCCCGAAGCGCTGTGTGACGGAGAGTACGACAAAAACGCCCGCATGACAATTGAATATGATATAAACGAGCCGTATACAAACGGGAAGATGGATTGGGTAATTATGGATGACACCGATACATATATCAAAGACATAAATGTAAAAGTTCATGGAAACTATGAAAAATATTTTGTGAACCCGCCAGACAAAATCCTTCCTCCATATGGAGTTTTAGAACTTGCATTGAATTATGATAGCGATGAACCGTACATGTCCAAATATCGAATGGCAAAGCTTTCATCTTCAATAATATTTCTGCTGACGATTCTTATGATTCCATTTTCTTATTGGATATGGAATAAATATGGGAAAGAAAAGGAATTTTCAGTACCAGATGTAATACATTTTGCTCCAACAAAGAGAAAGCCATATTTGGTAAATTATTTATTTTGCAATACTACTGGGAGCATGTCAGAAGAGGCGTTCTTGTCAATATTAGTTGACATGGCATTGAAGGGATATGTGAAAATTCATAAGGATAGCATAGAGTTCTTGAAGACTCCGAAAGGCTTGGATTATTACGAAGAAAAAGTTTACAACACCTTTAAGAAATATTCAAGAAACGGAATATTCAAACCATCGTATGTTAAAAATCCGGTCTATATTGATAGATTAACTACGCCAACATACAAAATGAAAGAAATTTTAAAATCATATTTAGATACAAGAGGCGTCAGGATACTCATAATTTCTCTTTTATCTCTCATGTCACTGACATTTTTATCATATATCTTATTTTCTATGAACATATACGTTCTTTTTACATCGGATAGAACGCTCTATATGTTTTCTCTGGGAGCTCAGATAATTTTATTGACGGCCGTTTATGCAAACAAAAGAATTTTTGGAAAATTCAAACCGGAGATACAAAAGGAATTCTTGATGTGGAATGCGTTTAAAAAAATGTTGTCAGATGAATCGTTAATAAAGAAATATTCCACAAGAGATTTGAACATGTGGAAAGAATGGTTGGTCTATGCAACTGCATTTGGATGCGCTAAAAAAGTTTTAAAGGAAATGAAAGAATTAAACATAAAAATTGACAATATAAATCCAGACGCTGTTTACTTTTTAGCTTTTACTATGTCTTCAAACGGTAAATATGGTGGAATGTCCAACTTCTCTGGTGGTTCATTTTCAGGAGGATTTGGTGGAGGAGGAGCTGGAGCTCGGTAATTTTAATTTTCTTTGTCTTTTAATTTAAAATAAATTCTTCTGTTGTTCTTTCCCTTGTTTTCTATTTTGATTATTTCAATGCCACCAATTTCATTTATGTTTTTGACATGAGTTCCACCACAAGCTTGTACATCTATTTCTCCTATGTCAACTATTCTCACATCTTTTATGCTTTCAGGGAGGAGTTTCTTCAATTTTACTAGGTCTGGAATTTCAAACGCTTTATCTCTTGGAAGAATATATGTCTTGACCTCATGCCCAGCGTTTATAATCTCATTTGCAGTTTTTTCCCACTCTTTGATTTTTTCTCTATCAAATTCTGGTAGGTTGAAATCTATTCTCGTCCTTTGAACATCAATTTTATTTCCCGTTATGAACGCTCCTGTAGCTTTATGAATGACGGATGATATTACGTGAGCTGCTGTATGATATCTCATAAATAGATATCTTCTGTCCCAATCTATAATTCCTTTCACGCGGTCTCCAATTTTTATTCCTCCGTCAAAATTTGAGATTTCATGGTAAACTTTTCCATCTTTTTTGATGACATTGGATACAATATACTCTTTTTCTCCGTCTATTAACTTTCCGGTGTCATTTGGCTGTCCGCCACCAAGAGGATAAAATGCTGTTTTATCGAGCTCAATCATATTTCCATCAATTCCAATTACATTTGACTCGAATTCTTTCATGTAGCAATCTTTCAAATACAATAGCTCGGTCATATCATCGCCTCGTCAACTTTTGTTGTGACAATTGGTTTATCCCTAACGATAATAGTATGCTCAAATTGACTTACCAATCCATTGCCAACTTCTGAGAGAACTGGAAATGAGTACAATCCCCCCATCTGAACGAGTTTATTTAAGAATAGGTCTCTCCCAACCATTCTTGGAAGCCATCTCTTTGAAAAGGGTAATTTGTGGTTTTTTACCTTTGCAAAATTTAGTATCTCTCTCTCATGGTTAACCCTTGTTGGAACATCTCTTAGAAACATGTATATGTTTGTTTCATTAATTTCACGAACGAGTCCCTCTCCATTTGTGGCAAATGGCTCTATGGCTATTATTTGTCCATCGTAAAATTCGTAGTCACTATCAGTTTTGAAATTTAATATTTCCGGATCTGTGTGAACTTCATATGGGCGAAGTCCATGTCCTGTTAAATTTCTTATTGGCTTAAATCCGAGTGATTCTATTGTACTTTCTATAGCTTCCCCAATTTCACCAAGTTTAGTTCCCGGATGGAGGATTTTTATGGCCTCTTCAAGTGCTTTTTTTGACGCCATTTGAAGATCTTTATATTCATCCTTGAAAACTATTGTCCTTGCGGTGTCTCCTATGCATCCATTTACATGAGCTCCGACATCAACTTTTATGACATCATCTTCTGTTATTATTCGAGAATCCATATCTACAGCCGTATCATGTGCCGCGCGTTCATTTATAGATAAATTCGCAGGAAATGCAATTCCCCCACCAAGTTCAATTATTTTTGATTCGAGTTCATTGACTATATCGAGAACTCGTGCTCCGGGTTTTACAATTTTTCCTGCATATTCTCTAACCTGTCCAGCTATTTTTCCACCCTTTAACCAATCATCATAGTTAAATTCCATGTTATCACCGTGCTAACTTATAGAAGTAAAATTTTAAATTAGAAAAAGAAAAAAGAAAAAGAAGATTTTAGTCTTTCATAATTTTCCAAAGTTCTCTGACAGCCAAGATTAATGTTGCTGGTGCTACCAACCATTTGAAGTAGAGAACAAAGTTGGACAACCAAGTACCGCATATTCCTGGTATTTCAGTGAAGTTCATTAGAGAAATTACAGTTAATGCAATCGCTGAAATTAAGAAATCTCTGAGCTCATCTTCTTTTATATTTGTAAATGCCAAAATCACTGATATCAATGCAAGTATTACAATATTCCATGTTGCCTGTATCCATGTAGTGAATGTTCCTATCAATACGAATAAAGCTCCAATCAATGCCAATATTTGCATCAATTCATATCCACTACTTTTCTTTTTCTGTCTTTTTCTAGCCATATATTCACCTCTACTATTAATTATATTTACCTACTTTTAAATTTTATTAATTCGTCTATTGGCTAATTATTTTTTGGATTCTTTTTATAATTTATGATTTTTTTAATGAGTTCACTATTTTCAGGTAAAGAAGAAAGTATAGTAGAGGCTTCTTTTACATTCATCTTTCTGCCGACGAGGGCTATGATAGCATTCATTCCATATGCCATTATGAGTTCGGAAATCCTTTTCATTTTTTTCCACTTGACAGCTTCTGATTTGCTCAGCTTTTTCTCGGAGAATTTCTTCCCCCAAATTTCAACGGATTTTTTATCCCTTGTAGATAATATACATATTTGCCTTGATTTGCAAATCGGACACTCCGGCTCTTTCAAATCTTTTACAAATTTTACGGACGAGTATTGACCACAGCTCATGCAAACTACTCTTACCTTTGAATTCATAATTCTGTTTCTTATTGCACTATACTCTTCATCTTTGGATTGAGAGTGACTTAATATTTCCCCAAATTGATGAATTAATCCGAGCTCTCCAGCATATGTGAGTCCCTTACATTTTTCTATTTTTACATCTCCAGACGAAATTTTACTTGAGACATATTTTGCCGTTTCAAAATCTATTTTATCTATGTAGAGCTCTCTCATCGTTTCATCGTATACAGGAGTTTCTCTATTTTTGAATGCAAATTGAGCGATATTTAAATTTCGGTAGTCTATATTCTTTGATAGAAGTCCCATTCTGCGTGCGTTGTGTATAAATCTCCATTTGAACAGGGACGATTTTTCAAGAGATAGTTTAACGGTTCTCTCAATATTTTTCATAGTCATCAAAATTTCTTCGACATATTCTTTTGAGGCTTTAGATTTTATTATTATTCTATACGGTCCAGTTTTGACGAACGTTCTTCCCCCATACTTTCTTCCAATTTTCTCCTGAAGGTATTTTCCAATCGTTTCATTTACCTTTGAACCGAAGTGAGCATGAATTATTATGTAATCCTTGTAATCTTCTATCAGTATTTTTTTGTCAGTTGGCATTATTTTTTGTGATTTCACATATTTTTCTATTTCCTTCTGGCAACTTTTACATTCTGGAACACTAGCTTTTAGTCGTCCGACATCTTGCGCCACGTTGAATGATACTGGCATCATTTCGCCTTCCCAAGATGGAACGGCTCCTTCGGAGCTTGAAGAAGGGGTCACGTAAATCTTATCTTTTTTTATCTCAACTATTTTCCATGGAACCCCCTTTACTATGAATGTCTCTCCTGAACCAGCGTATTCAGACACAAATTTTTCATCAAGTGTGCCTATGAATCCATGGTTATTCATTTCAATTATTTTATACTGGTATGTATCTGGTATGGTTGATAAATTTTCAAAGTAGAATTTCCAACCTTTTCTCCTTCTGATTATTTTAACATCTTCCTCTTCCTTTAGAACTATGAGTTTTTGTTCGGACATGAATTTTAGTATCTTCATGAATTCATTATAATTTAGATTTCTATATGGATATGCTCTCTTTATTACGGAGAAGACCTTTTCAGCTGAAATTTCATATTCTTCAATTGCCATGCCCATTATTGACATAGTTAGAACATCAAGTGCGTTTTCGTGAATCTTTACATCTTCAAACAGACCTTTTTTTGCATGGTCTATAAGAACGAGAGATTCGAAGACATCTTCTCCACCAGATATTATTATACCGTTGGATTTCTTTTCCATAGAGTGCCCAGCACGCCCGACTCTCTGAACAAGTTTGGACGTTTGCTTTGGCGATAGATATTGTATGACTAAATCTATGGAACCTATATCTATTCCGAGCTCAAGAGAACTTGTGCATACAATTGCATCGAGATTGCCCTTCTTAAAATTCTCTTCTGATTTTATGCGAACATCCTTCGAAAGCGACCCATGATGAACATCCTGCTTAAATTTAGAATCTATCTTTTTTATTCGGGATGAAATTGTTTCCGCTGTCTCGCGAGTATTTGTAAATATTAAAGTTGAGTGTCCTCTGGATAACTCAAGTATTTTTCTTATTCTTGCGACTGTTTTAGGCAGCACCATCAAATCCTCGGATTTTTCTCTATCCTCTTTTTTTACTTTTGGGCACATCAATTTTATTTCCATATCTTTCTCAACCAGTGCTTTTATTATTTTTGCCTTTGGTGATAGAAATTTTGCAACCTTTTCTTGTGAACCAACAGTTGCTGATAGGCCGATTCTCTGAAAGTCTCCAGAAATTTCTTTTAATCTTTCAAGAAGGACTGAAAGCATGACGCCACGTTTGCTTCCAACAATCTCATGAATTTCATCTATTACGACAAACTTAACATTGGAAAGAATTTTTCTTATTGATGAGCTCGTTATCATACCTTCAAGAGTTTCTGGAGTTGTTATCAATATATCCGGTGGGTTCTGAATCTGGAATTTTCTCTCGGCAGTTGATGTGTCTCCATGTCGCAAACCAATTTCTACATCGAGTTTGTCACCCCACCAAAAGAGTCTCTGGAGAAGGTCTCTGTTTAAACTTTTCAGTGGAGTTATGTAAAGTGTTGATACGGGGGAATATTTATGATTATGAATCTTATCCAATATGGGGAGCATTGCTGCTTCTGTTTTTCCAATTCCAGTTGGAGCAATTATCAGTACATCGGACCCATTAAAAATTTCGGGAATACCCATTTTCTGAGCCATCGTCGGCTCTTTGAATCCCCTTTTAGATAGAAGTTCTTTCATGTCGTTTGAAAAAAGTTCAAATACCATGAATGTATTTTCAATCAAATTTATTAAACCTTATGTGACATTTTTTAAGTTGTCGCTCTATATTTATTCATGATAAAAGCAGTGCTCTTTGATTTGGATAACACTCTCGTTGACTTTGTGAGGTTCAAAAGAACGTGTATAGAGGCAGCTGTGGATGCAATGATAAAATCAGGGCTCCACGTCTCTAAATCAGAAGCAGAAAAATTCTTCGACGAACTATTTAGAAAAACTAATATGGAGGACAGGGAGATTTTCCAGAAGTTTCTAAAAAGATATATTGGAAGAGTTGATATGAAAATTTTGGCAGCGGGGATAGTTGCGTATAGAAGAGCTCGAGCAAGCGCTTACCATACATATCCAAACGTAAAATATGTCATATCGCAACTGAAAAGGAAGAAAATAAAAACTGCAATTGTAAGTGATGCTCCGGGTATAAAGGCATGGATCAGATTAACAGAGATAGGTCTTCAAGATATGTTTGATGTTGTTGTGACGTTCGATGACACTAAGGTAATAAAACCCGATAAAAAACCCTTTAAAATTGCGTTGAAAAGGCTTGGCGTCAAACCAAATGAGGTAATTTTTGTTGGCGACAATCTAAAGCGGGATATAGTTGGGGCAAATAGAATGGAAATTATATCCGTGTTTGCAAAATATGGGCACATAAGTAGGGGAATGGTAACAAAATCGAAAAAGAAAATAACAAAATCCGAGTTAAAGCCAAGCTATATTATAGATGACCCCATGGAGGTTCTCTCTATAATAAAGAGCACGAACAAACGATAAGATTATCTTTGAGTATAGAAATGCTTTTAAATCCATGAGTATAATTATGTTTGTAAGGTAACCTGAATAATGACCTTCGGAATTCCTGAGGAAGCTCTACTCACTCCGTATGGCCGTTTGGCAGTGATGTCAAGAGCGGGAAACAGAAACGGTACCGAATCAAGGGATTTATGATTTCAAATGAAATATGACCTTGAGTAGGATGAAACGATCCCGCTTTGGTCGGGAGTGCAAGCCTTTGTGGCGCATAGACAAATGGTCATGGTCCTCCTGATGATCCATGCCAGAGGGAATGGTGAAAGGACTGACATAAAGTGGGCTATTTCAGGTTACCTTTTCTACTTTTTAATATTTAAACCTTTTCATCTCATATTTATTTAGTATTGGTGATTTTATGGCAGAGAAAAAGAATTACCTTCCACAGTCGAGTGCTGGGCTTGTTAGATACTATGACACTTCAGAGGAAGTTATTAAAATAAAGCCAGAGGTAGTGGTTGGAATAGGATTTGCCATTGGAATACTTGTTCTTTTGGTTAAATTTATCTAAATTGTCTTGATTGGTTTAGAATTATAAAAATAGCACGTGCAACCATCAAATATAGACCACATAAATGAAGGAAGCACGTGCCTATTAAAACTAATGAACAAAACTTTAAAATCTTTATCATTAAACAATTTCTATGAAGATTATAATAACGGGCGGAGCTGGGTTTGTCGGAAAGAATTTAATAGAGCTCATGCTAAAGGAAAACTTTTCTCCCGATGAAATAGTGGTCATAGATAAGGATTCAAATAATCTAAAATTTATCAAAAGATACGGCGTGAAATCAATTCGCGCAGATTTGTCAAAGAAAGGAAAATGGATGAGCTCCTTTAAAAATGGCGATATTATAATCAGCTTAGCCGCGCAGATTTCTTCAGAAAAATACACTGATTTTAAAAGAAATAACGTCGATGCGATGAAAAATGTTATAATTGCTGCAAAGAAATATGGGGTTGAGAATATAATACATTTCAGCAGTGCAGCGGTTTTATCAGTCAGAAAAGATCCATACGCTGAGACAAAGAAAGAAGGAGAGAATTTGGTTGTTAACAGTGGCTTAACATATTCTATAATAAGGCCTTCAGTTATGTTTGGCCCTTACGACGATAAAAATATTGGATGGTTCATAAATTTCGCGAGATCGATTCCAATATTTCCTATTCCAGGGAACGGAAAGCATCCAAGGCAACCAGTTTACATAGAAGATGTATGCAAAATCGTTATAAAAATGATATATGATATGCCTGAAAATAAAATATACAGTATAAATGGAAAGGAAGTTGTTTATTTTGATGAAATAGTTGATGCAATTTATCAAAATCTTGACAAACTTAGAACGAAATTTTACATTCCACTGCCTCTGTTTAGATTTGCAGTAGTTTTGTATAAAAAAATGTTTCCAAGCTTCAAATTTACACCCGACCAACTCGATTCTCTGACTTCAGGAGATGTTTTTCCAAATTATCCATGGTGGAGAGAGTTTAAAGTGAAACCAACAAAATTTTCTGATGGAGTTAGAAAGATGTTTGAGAAAGGTGTTCCAAAAGTAAAAACAATCATTTGAGTTATACTTTTATAATTTTTTTCCAATGCGATATAACATAATTGAAATCATCTATATACGATTTCCAATTTCTTTTTCTTCTTCCGAGCATGAATTTGAAAATTCTTATTCCGTCCAGTATTCCGGAACCTTTTATGTATGAACTTGATTTTATTGGAACGTAAGACCGCTTTAAATTGTTTCGTCCAACTTCAAATATTATTTCATCACAAATTTCATATCTGTCTGCCGTTAGATGCAGTTTTTTAAGTGCTTCTGATTTATATCCCCTAAATCCAGACTCTGTGTCAGGTATCAATGTTCCGGAAATAAAATTTACAAAGACGTTCAAAAAGAAATTTCCTACTCTCTTTATTATTGGATAGTTTGAGAGATTTCTTCTTCCTATTACAAATTCATATCCCATGTTCAATTTTTTTATAAATTTTGGAATATCGTCTGGATCGTGCTGGCCATCTGCATCAAGAGTTATTATGTAGTCTGACCCGATTGAAAGTGCCTTTTCAAATCCGTCACGCGTTGATTTTCCGACGCCACTATTAATTTTATGGCGAATTACAATTGCTCCACTTTTTTTTGCAATATTGTAAGTTTTATCGCTTGAGAAGTCATCTACAACTATAACTTTATCTACATATTTTTTGGTTCTTTTAATTATATCCCCAATAGTTTTTTCTTCATTATACGCGGGAATTATTGCCGTTATCATCAAAATAATTTATGCAACAATTTTATAAAGGAAATTTACATGAGAAATAGAAAAATTAAATTTCCATAAAGTATGGTAAATATGAGTGCAAACAAAAATACTGGACCAAATCTAACACCCTCTTTTATGGTCACATATTTTTTCTTGCTCCTTTTCAATTTCTTCAATTCATCGTACGTTATTCCTTCCCATTCCTTAGATTTCAAGAGAACATCACCGACTTTTACATCGGAAATTCTAACCCTTCTTTTGAAAATATGATTTTCAATTGTTTTTGCATAATACCAAAACAAAATTAAAATTCCGGTGAGCTCGGTCAAAACTGCTGTAATTCTGCTCGGAATGAAAAGTCCAGATATTATAAGTATTAATGAAACTAACAGTGGAATTTTTGGAATTTCTTTGAAGAATTTTGGAAATACGTTTTTCATCGCGCCGAGTATGAGAGCATAAATTATTACATATACCGCCCCAACGACAAATACATTTATGACAAATGCCAAAGAAAAGTATGGAATTCCCTTGTAGAATGGAATTAAAAATCCTACTCCGGATAGCAATTTTGCATCTCCGCCTCCCCATTGCCCAGTTTTATACAATATGTATCCAAACGCAAAGAATAATATTCCAACTGATAATGAAATTAGAAACGGCTTTATGTTTTGAATTAATAACGATTCTATAAACCAGTAAAATCCGCCAAATATCATCATTGACTCACTGACTTCATCAGGTATATCAGTTGTATATAAATCCCACACACCTGCTATCGTGCATCCAAGTAATGCAATAATCAACGGTATTATCATACATTTCATATAAGGGTAAATTATTTAAATGTTTTCTCTTACGAGTTGTAAAAGGTAAATCATCGGACATATAAATAATTGAA
>CAYYKR010000003.1:21562-29388 GCA_964469235.1 uncultured archaeon
CTAGTTGCAGCTTTAGCGTGGAACGATGCAATAAAATCGCTGTTCAAAGGACCTTGCGGAACTGAGGGTGCTGGAGCTCTTTGCTCATTGTCATCTGGTGGTCCATGGATTTATGCAATAGCAGTCACAATATTGGCAGTGCTTGCAACAATATGGATAGCCAAACTTGCCGAGAAATCCAAGTAACGCCTTTGTTTTTCTTTTTTTAATTTAATCCTATAAATTATATTATGAGATTGGATTTAATAGGGCTGTTGCTTATATTAATTGGAATAGCATTTTTGATTATCTCAACTAGTGGAGGAGACTATGCTATCGTAGGATTCATAGGTCCCATACCATTTGGATTTGGAAACAATCCGAAGCTCGTTAAGACACTTTTAATAATATCATTTGTTATAATTATATTGCTCTTAATTTTATCAGGTGTGTTAAATGGATAGATTTGTGTTGTTAATTGGTACGAGAAATTATCTTATAGACAGAAAGAAAGGAAAAATAAATACCGATCTTGGCATCATTGATTCCAAAAAGATAAAGAAATACGGTCAAAAAATAAAAACCAAGAAGGGAAGTTTTGTTGTCATAAAGCCGACGATAATTGATTTTATAAAATTCTCAAAGAGAATGCCGCAAGTAATTTTGCCAAGGGACGCTTCATCTATAGTTGCCGAAACGGGACTTTCATATGGATGGAAATGCTTGGATGCTGGCGGAGGGTCAGGATTTTTGACGATGTTTATATCAAATATAATTGGGAATAAAGGAAAATTATATACATATGAGAAAAACAAGAAGTTCTTTGATAATATAAAAAAGAACATCGAAAGGGCCGGACTAAAGAATGTGGTATTGAAAAACGAAGATGTATCAAAATTTAAAGAGAAAAATATCGATTTGGTAACTCTTGATATGATGGGTGCAGAAAAGTTAGTTGGAAAGGTTTTCAAAAGATTAAATATGGGCGGGTGGCTTGTTGTCTATTCTCCACACATAGAGCAAGTTAAAGCTGTTAGAAATGAAATGGAATCCGTTGGATTTGAATTTATAAAAACAATTGAGAATATGCAGAGGAAATGGAAAGTTGATGATTACACACACCCATTTCCATCGGGAATAATTCACACAGGATTTATAACATTTGGAAGGAGGGTTAGTAAATGATGACATTAATTTATGTGCTATTGATTTTATCTACAATGTTTCTGTCAGCTGTGGGTTCCATAAAAATATTTAAGACGTTACACATATTTCTTGCAAGATTTTGCGATTTTAAGCATCCAATTAAAGAATATTATTATAGAGATATAAAAGTTAAGGAGCTTAAGTGCGGTCTTCTTGATGGTGGAAAATATGACAAAGATAAAAATGTCATATTCATAAACCATAGTCTCCCAGAGATTATAAAAAAATATGCAATTGCCCACGAGTATTGTCATTCAACATATCGTGGTCCAAAATTTACGACGCTTGAAGCTGAGATACGATGCATATTTTTAATAAATAAAAAGGTTGAACATTAATAAAATCCATGAGAAAGTTGAGTGAGGGAAAAATTTCTAGTAACATACTTTATATGACCATTCCAATCCTTATAACCCAAATTCTTCAGAGTGTTTACAATCTGACAGATATGTTTTTTGTCGGGAGACTTGGGCCAGAAGCAATAGCATCAGTTTCAATGAGCGGAATTTTAGTCGGGATAATAATAACATTTGCCGTTGGTATATCTGTTGGAACTCTTTCACTTGTTTCAAGATATGTTGGAGCTGGAAAGAAAAAAGATGCAGAAGAAATTATTATTCAGTCGATTTTCTTGTCAATTCTATCTTATATAATTGTTTTTGTATTTGCTCTGTTTTTTATTAAACCAACGTTTGAGCTCATGGGAGCTAATCAAGAGGTCACGATGCTCGGAATTGAATATATTAGAATTATTCTTTTTGGTTCTATATTCATATTTATCTCGGTTCTGATGAATTCTTCTTTGAGAGCTTCAGGAGATTCTATAACTCCAACCAAAATTATGATGTTGTCAACTTTTATCAATATCGTTCTCGACCCAATATTGATTTACGGTCTCTTAGGATTTCCAAAGCTTGGTGTTGAGGGGGCGGCAATTGCAACAGTTTTCTCGAGATTGATATCCAGCGTGATTGTAGTTTACATTTTGTTTTCTGGAAAGCATTTCTTGAAATTGAAGCTTTCGGATGTAATTCCAAATTTTTCAAGAATGTTTGAAATTCTAAAAATAGGAATATTTGCATCGCTCTCAATGATTATGAGAAATATATCGTCGTTGGTTTTGATGAAGATAGTTGCAGTATTCGGGACGGTTGCAATAGCTGCATACGGTGTTGGAATGAGGATAATTATGGTTCTTTTGTCAGCAGGTTTTGCAATTGGTAAAGGAACTGCGACAGTCGTGGGACAGAGCTTTGGAGCTGGAAAGAAGGACAGAGCTCGTGAAACTGTTCACGTTTCTATAAAAATGTTTTCATTGATTATAATTTCCATTTCGCTGTTAATAATATTTTTTTCCAAATGGGTAATGATGCTCTTTACAAGCAATTCTCAGGTAATTTCCATAGGTCAACAATATTTGCTTTACACACTTCCATTTCTAATATTTGCAATAGTTAGTATAATATCTTCAAATTCACTCGGAGCTCTTGGAGAAACATTCAGGCCGATGATAATCACATTCATTGCGCTTTTCATCATTCAAATTCCTCTTGCAGTCTTTCTTAAAAACCCTCTTGGATTGATTGGTGTTTGGGTTTCAATAGATGTAGCCCAATTTTTCCAGGGTGTTTTCAATTTCATTCTCTTTGAAAGGGCTTTTTCAAACCCAAGAATTCTAAAGAAAAGAACAGCGATGAAATCATTTAGATTCAATGGGTCCGGGGAGATTTGAACTCCCGTCGCGGGCTCCCGAAGCCCGAATCCTACCAAGCTAGACTACGAACCCTACCTGTAATTTATTTTATAATTTTTTCATATGTTTTTTCTCCTAAGATTCTCTTTGACTTTAAATTAGATTTTATATCCGAAATATTTTTTATACCTTCATTGAAAAGCTGCCGAGCTTTAACCCTTCCAATCCATTTAATCTTTACAAGCGGAATGAGCTCAGCTTTAACTCCGTATTTAATTCTAATTCTAAGTTTATTTATTTTATTTGCAATATCTTCTTTTCTCATTATCTTCATTAATTCTATTAGCGAGTACAACATCCAGTCAAGAGAGAGCAGTTTTGCATACAAATCTCCCGGGCGTATGTTATATTTTTTCATTAGATATTCCTCACTTTTTTCAGATATCCAATCAATAAACATCATGGATGTTTTAAATGCCATCAAAAATTTATCATATTTTAAATCCCAAACATCAGGAACATTTTCTACATTTGATTTTATTAATAAATCCTCATAGAGCTCTTCCTCACTTTTTCTCAGTCTTAAAAGTGGATACATTTCAACACATTGATTTAAAATCATAAGAATGTTTAGCTCATCTTTGAGATTTTTTATATTGCTTATCATAAACCATGCCGATTCTGGATCTATATAAAGTTCTGATACTCTCTTTCCAAGTCTGGTCGGAACAAGTTTGTAGTTGTCTCTAAAATTAAATGCTGGTACAAAATCCTTTCTTATGAATGAATCCGATTCAATTTTTATGAACTTGTAATCGTTCAGCGATTTTGTTATCTTGTCAAGTTTATCGTTTATTTTACTCTCATCACCATATTGGTATGAAAAGAATGTTTTTGAAAAGAAATTTCTAAGTTGGGACATATCAGGCGTGAGCTCAGACGATATCAAAGAAAGTGTATGAGTTCTGAGAACAGGCTCTACGGCAAGCTTTGAATATATTTCCTCCATTTCGCCATATACATATTGATTTATCATTTTATCTTTTTCCCCAGCTGTTGTTATTATTATCGATTCGCCATAATCTTCTTTCCCAAGTCGTCCCGCGCGCCCTGCCATCTGAAGATAGTCCATTATTGAGATGTAGTGTGAGCCAAAAGCCTCCGAAAACCTCTTTACATCACGTATTATAACGCGAAATGCCGGCAGCGAGACACCATAACTAAGAACGGGAGTTGATGTTATAATCTTTACAATGCCATCTCTGAATGCATCCTCTATCAAATTTTTTTGTTCCGTAACCAATCCAGCATGGTCAAATGCAACTCCATATTTTACAGCATCGGCTAATTTTTTGCACTGCTCGGTTGGATGAGAAAGAACTTTTAGTATTTTTTTGCTGAGCTCATTCAATTTTTTCT
Source organism: uncultured archaeon (assembly GCA_964469235.1). Taxonomy (GTDB): domain Archaea; phylum Aenigmatarchaeota; class Aenigmatarchaeia; order GW2011-AR5; family WALA01; genus WALA01. The sequence goes on from CAYYKR010000003.1 coordinate 25,860, forward strand.
TTTCACCTTCATTTAGGTAATCTTTTACATACACTCCAATTTTTCTTGCCTCAACCTCAGACGAGCGCCGAGTAGAAACAAACAGAAGAGCTTGTTTTCCATTTTTTACAGTATCAATGCATATTGATTTTATCGGTTCTCTTCCTTGAAATTTCTTTACCATGTCCTCCTTTGGAAATTCTAGGATGTTCGTTCCATCTTTTTCGTACATTACCCCTTCGTACAATTTCACAGGCCTAAAATTATTCTTTATAACTTTTGCATTGAGCCACTTTCCCATATCTTTTGCATTTTCTATGGTAGCACTGAGAGCTAATATTTGAGGGGTTATTTCAGTTCGAAGACGCGTTATTAAAATTTCAAGAGTCGGACCTCGGGACGCCGAATCTATCATATGTATTTCATCTATGACGACTAATTTCACATCTTTTAACCACTCAGACTTATGCCTGAGAAGAGAATCTAATTTTTCATACGAACAAATTATTATATCAAACCCTTTCAACCACATATCTTTTGAATCGAAACCTCCTATACTCATAGCAATTTTTGCATATTTTGAGTACTTCCTTTTAAAATCGTTATATTTTTCGGTTGCGAGAGATTTTAACGGGACGAGATATATTGCTTTATTTCCCTTAAGGACAGTATTAAGAATTGCAAGTTCTGCCACGAGGGTTTTTCCGGAAGACGTTGGCGTTGCCATGAGAACATTTTCTCCTTTTAACGCATACTTTAATCCCTTTTTTTGGTGCTCATATAATTTTCTTACTCCGGAGCTCTTCAATATCTCTATTATTGGTTTTAGGTGCGGGTATTTTAATTCAATTGAATCCATAAAAAAAATTGTAATATGATTTTATATTCTTTGGTTTGATTCAGAATTGTACGGCTTTTTAAATCTTTTAAATGTTTGCATGATTAAAATAATATTGCTTTGTATATTGAAAAGGAGGTTGTGATTATGAAGACAAAATCAAAATTTTTGAAGGTTAAATGCAAGAAATGCAACAATGAGCAGATAATATTCAACAAGGCTTCAAGTGTTGTGAAATGCCTTGTTTGCGGAGAGGTATTGGCTGTTCCAACTGGCGGTAAAGCGAATATTAAAACATCCATCGTTGAGGTATATCCATGAAAAATAGTTCGTATCCTAGAGTTGGTGAAATAGTTATAGGAAAAGTTGTAAATGTAACGCCATATTCTGCTATTGTAAATTTATTGGAGTATAGTGCATCTGGAATGGTTCATATCTCTGAAGTTTCTTCTGGGTGGATAAAAGACATTCGTCATCATGTAAAAAAAGGTGACGTAGTTGTTGCAAAAGTTATGAAACTTGACAGAAATTACATTTCATTGTCAATAAAGAGAGTTAACAAGAACCAGCGAGCAGAGAAGATGAAAGAATTTAATTTGGAGAAAAAAGCTATGAAGATGCTCTCCATAATTTCTAAGAACTCAAAAGGAGAAGATAAAATCTTGGAAATAATAAATAAAAATTTTGGAAATGTTTACAAGGCATTTGAACTTGCAGCCAAAGATGTTAACATAGTTGTAAAGAAAGGGATTCCGATAGACTGGGCTCAGAAGATGAAAGAGATTTACCAGAGTAATGTAAAGCAAAAGACTTTTGATTTCAAATGTACAATTGAAGTCTATTCAAAGGAGTCCGATGGAATAAAAAGAGTTAAAAGCGTTTTGGGAGCTCTTGAAAAAATGGAAACAGAAGTTATATACATATCTTCCCCAAAATATCTTATGAGATTTCAAACTGAAAATCCAAAGGAAGGAGAAAAGAAAATAGATAAGATTATTAAAAAGTTTCCATCCTTGCTCTCAAAGTATAAATGTGCGGGAAATATAAGCAGAGTATAAAATTTTAAAGTTTGGAGGTAATTTTTAATGGTGAATAATATGAACGAAACTAAAATTATGGTACTAAAAAAAATAAAATTAAAAAAGCCAACTATGGTAGTTGGACTTCCGGGTATAGGAAATGTTGGAAGAATTGCAGTTAGATATATGATAGACCAACTGAAAGCAAAAAAATTTGCTGAGTTGTATTCTCCGTATTTCGTTCCCGTAGTTATAATAGATGAGAAATCGGTTGTTAAGAACATTAAAAATGAGTTTTATTATTACACGGGACCTGAAGGAGATTTTATATTTCTCACAGGGGACTCACAAAGTATGACACCATACGGACACTATGAAATCAATGGAATGATTATAAATTTTGCAAAAGACATGGGAGTAAGTAAAATTATAACAGTTGGCGGATACAACACCGGTGATGTTGATGATAACCCAAAGGTCATAGGAGTTGTAAGTAATGAAAAACTTTTGAAGAAGTACAAAGACTATGGAATGGACTTCTCTGGAAATAAAGTTATAAGTACAATAGTAGGTTCTACCGGACTGCTCATTGGAATGGCTGGCCAGTTCAAAATTGATGGACTTTCAATAATAGTCGGGACACCTGGATTCCCAATAACAATTGCGGACCCGAAGGCGGCAGAGGCAGCTTTAAATGTTTTAATGAAATTAACAAATTTAAAAGTTGATATGACTAAAATAGACCAGAGCGTTAAAATAATGAAAGATAGTATAAAGAAGACTGAAGAACTTCAAAAGAGAATAATTGAAGATATGAAAGAAGACAAAAATTCAAGTCAATATATTGGTTAAGAGGTGAATTATAATGTATCAATATTATAAGGAAATGACGAGATTTGAAGTTACAAGAATAGTTTCGGCGAGAGCCCTTCAAATATCTATGGGAGCTCCAATACTCATAAGAACAAAACTTAAAGAGCCAAAAGATATAGCATACGAAGAATATAATAGAGGAGTTCTTCCAATAACGGTTATAAGGAGACCTCCAAAAAAGATTTAAATATTATGCGATTAATTTGTTGAAGGTGTTTAAATGGCAAAGACAGAACTTTTGATACCAAGAAATGAATATTTATCGTCTGGAATACACATAGGAATGACGTTTAAAACAAAAGATATGAAGAGGTTCATATACAAGATAAGACCGAATGGACTTGCAGTTCTCAACATAAGTGTTATAGACCAGAGAATTAGAAATGCTGCAAAGTTTCTTGCAAAGGCAAAAGAACCTCTTGTAATTTCAAGAAAGCAGAATGCTAAGAAAGCAGTTGAAATGTTCTCAAAAGTTACTGGAATAAAATCAATTGTCGGGCGTTTCATGCCCGGATCGTTGACAAATCCTTCATATAAATACTATATGGAACCGGATTTAATTTTTATACTTGACCCTTCTGTTGATAAGCAAGCCATGAAAGAAGCAATACAAACAAGAGTACCTATAGTTGCAGTTTGCGACACTTCTAACAACACAGATTTTATAGACTACATTATACCTGCAAATAATAAGGGTAAAATGGCAATCGCGACGTTGCTCTATTTACTTGCAAGAGAGGTTTTAATGGAGCGCGGAGACATAAAATCTTACAATGATTTCAAATACAAAATAAGTGACTTTGGCGGATTTGAAAAGAAG
>CAYYKR010000004.1:0-27617 GCA_964469235.1 uncultured archaeon
GGGAAAGTAATTTCGTTTAACAACACGCCAAGCGTGGATGAATTTTGGTTTGTAATAACTGATAACAAAGTTAAAAAAGACGACTTCGTTTTTGTTAAGATGAGCTCAGGGAATCTTCTGGGGCGCGTTGACAATATAATCACGTCGAATGATTATTTCACAACACCTGAGACATTGAAAGAATTTTCTCCAAAGGATTTTTTCCCAACTGAAGAATGGGAATTCTCAATTGCAAAGGTTGTACCGCTTGTTGTATTTCCAGGTAAAAAAAGGCCATTGATTCCTGTCAGACCTGGAGATGAAGTTTTTATGGCGAGCGAAGAAATGATAAAATCGTTCTATTCCTTTGATGACAATGGTCTCCTTCTTGGAACAACTGGGAATGGACTAAATGTTAAGGTAAACCTTACAAGATTATTCCAAAAGCACCTTGCCATACTTGCAATGAGTGGTGCGGGAAAATCGTATTTAACATCGGTTATAATAGAGGAGTTATTAAAGCGTCCCAAAGAGAAGTCACTTTCGATAATAGTTGCTGATGTTCATGGGGAATACACACAATTTAATGATGATAAAAAATTCCGTGATAGAGTAAATTTATTCTCTGCAGAAGACATAAGAATAGGTGTAAGAAACATTTCGTCTAGTTGGGCAGTATTTCGTTCCCTTTCAACGAAGCAGAAAATAAAACTTGATGGTGCGCTGAGTGAACTTAGAAAGGAGAAAAAAAGTTTTTCCATTGGTGAGCTGATTTCAAAAATAGAGGAGCTCCCTCCGAAAACTTCCGATGCTATTCTTGGCATACTTTATAATTTGAAATCTATGAAATTGTTTGATGTTGTTGATAGTCCAAGTATAGATAAATTATGTAAGCAAGGGTATCTTTCCATAATAGATTTTTCGAATATCATAAGTCAAAAGAAGAGACAGATGATATTGTTTTATTTTGGAAATCTTTTATTCAAGAAGAGAATGCTTGGAGAGGTTCCACCATTTTTACTTGTAGTTGAAGAAGCACATAATTTTGCTCCACAAAACGTTGAGTTGGAGAGGTCAATTTCCAAAGGAATAATAGAAAAGATAGCACGTGAAGGAAGGAAGTTTGGAGCTTCCCTTGTGGTTATATCTCAGCGTCCTGTTCACCTTTCGACAACAGCATTGAGTCAATGTAATACAAAGATAATTTTGCGTGTCACAAATCCATATGACATAGACAATATTAAAAAGAGCTCGGAAGGACTTGATTCATCTGTACTTTCAAGAATACCGTCATTGTCTGTTGGAGAAGCTATAATGATAGGGGAAGCGTGTAGATATCCAATGGTTTTCAATGTTAGAGAAAAAGAGGTTATGGATTCTAAAAGAAGTTTTGACTTGGAAAAACTCGCGGAAGATTATGCAAAATTAAAAAAAAGTCATGACGATGACTTAGGAGCTTTTATGTGATTTTTTCTTTAATTTCTGAGCGTTAATCTTGTCTTTTTCCTCTTTGATTACAATTTTTCCAGTTTTTATGAACTCCTTTATACTTGCAAGCCCATACTTTGTTACTATCCATGAACCTGTGAATATTGCTCCTGCGAATAATGGATTTAATCCAAGAAGTAAAGATGCTACTCCTCCAGAGGTTGCAATTTGAATATCTGGCTGAGTTAAAATGTCTGATAACCTATCAAGAAGTTTTTGATTCTCTCCTGTCTTTGGATTTATTTCTGCTATTAACTTTCCCTCTCTGAAAATTCTTACCATACCATCTTCTTCAGATGATAAAATTGATATCACATTTTTCACCGATGAAATTCCGAGAGCTGCAGAGTGACGTGTTCCATGACCTAAGAATATTTTTGTCTTTTTTATTTTTGCACCGTACGCCTTTACATAACCTTTATCATCTATTATTATTCCTCCATCGAGCTCGGCAAGTTTCAAAAGAACTACTCTTGCTGATTCATCTTTTATGTTTATTCGCTTTCCTGAGAACAAATCTGGATATAATAAATCATAATATTTTGAAATGCTTTCTTTTGAAATTATGAACAGCGAGCCCATTTTCTTTTTTGCCATTTCTTCTGTCATAGAAAGAACAATTTTTATCGTTCCCTTTTTAATTTTCATAGAATCACCAATATTTTATTCCACTTCTTCTTTAAATTCTTTTGTGATGCCGCCTTCTTTTTTCAGCCTATAGAAAGTTCCAGTTACCGCATTTTCCAATTTCTCTTCATGTGTTATTATGAAAATTTGATTTACCATTGATGACAATTTTTCTCGCAGTATGAATGAAAATGATTCTATGGCAACTTCGTCAAGATTGTGAGTAGGCTCATCCAATATTAACCATTTTAACTGCTTTACAAGAGATACGGACAGTGATATTCTTAAAGTTATGGCTGCTGTTGTTCTTTCTCCTCCTGATGTCATACCTTCAACAGGTATCCATTCATTTCCATTAAACAACTCTAATTTGTAATCGTTATCAAGCGTGTTCAATCTTATATCCTCATATTCTTCGTACGGGTAGAATTCTTTCCATATTGATGACATGTTGCTGTTAACCAAACTTATTAATTCATTTCTGAGTTGAACTTGAGTTTTTTCTATTGCGTCCTTAAATTTTGGAAGTTGCTGGTCCATTATTTTCAAAATCTTATAGTCTCTCTTATATCCTTCCAACAATTTTATTTGGTTCTCAATTTCTTTGAGGGTCTTGTTCTTTTCGATCATTATTTCGTTATTCTTTTGAATAGACATTTTTATGTTTCCCTCACGAGAAGACAATTCAATTAATTTTTCTTTTTCCTTGCCGTAATTATTTTTATTAAAGTCAATTAATTTTATTTTATTTTTAATCGATTTTATTTCTTCTTTTATTTTTTCGCGCTCTTTCTTTATGCTGTAAAGTTTTTCTATGGATTCTTTCAAATTTTTAAACTTTGAAATGTCGTTCAGCAATGATTTGTATTTAGATTCATTTTCGGACATTTCCGATTTTAATTTAATTATGTCATTTTCAATAACTTTCTTTTTTTCATTTAAACTGGATATTTCATTATCTATTCTTTCCTTGTCAACATCTTTTATGGTTTCTATCTTGCTCAATATTTTTTCCCACACAATCTTAATCCTGCTTAAGTTATCTATTAATTCTTTTGATTTGTTTATGGATTCCTCCGTTTTTTTATTCTGCTCCTTCAAATCTTTTATTAATGACAATTTCTCTTTTATGATGCTTTTCTTTTTTTCTTCTTTGAGAATTGAACCACATACAGGGCATTTGTTTCCAGGCATGCTTAGTTTCTCAACAGACTCCTCGCTGATTTTTATTCTACTTTTTATAGAGCCGATTTCAAGCTGTAGTGATTCAATTTTATTTCTTTCATTTCCTATTATGTTGCTTAAATTTTCTAAATTTTTATATTTCGATTCATATTCTTTTAATTTTTGCTCATAAATCTTTCTTTCTTTTATATTCTTTTCAATTAATTCCTTTTCGGATTTCAATTTTCCAAGTTTTCCAGATATTTCACTGAGATTTTTTGTCAACGAATCATTTTTTTTATCGCTTTCAGATATGCTGTTTGATATTTGGTCTCTCTCATTTTCAAGTTCGCTTAATTTATTTTGAACACCATCTAATTTTTGTCCCCTTGTCTTATCTTCAAGGTCTTTTATATTGGATTCAATAGATGATATTTCTCCCAGTTTTGCTGACAATTTGTTGTTTAATGAATCTAGAGCATCTTTCTTTTTTTCCATATTTTCTAAAATCATTCTTGTGGCTCCTATACTTTTCTGTACTTCTTGCTCTTCGGTCTCATTCTTTTTGATTTCATTTTTCAAAAGTTTTATTTCCTTTTCAATATCTAACTTATTTCCTGATAATTTTTTCTCATTTATATTTTCAATATCTGCCAATCTATTTTTCATTCGTTCGCGCGTTTTGTTTATCACACTTACAGCGGATGACCTAAGCTCTTCGAATTTGTCTATCATGAGGAGCTCATCTATTTTTTTCTTTCTATCAGACGGTCGCAATGATAAGAAATAATCAATATTATTTTGCTCGCTGTACACCGCCCTTGTAAAGAGCTCGTAATCTATTCCAAGAATCTTTTCAATGAGTTTTGTTACAGCGTTGCTCTTTGGGCCTTCAACCAATCTTTCATTTTCTCTAATTTCGGATGTCGTGGTTCCTTTTTTCTTCTCCACGATTCTTTTTACATAATATTTTTTTCCATCAATTTCAAACCACAACTCCACAGATGCATTTTTCTTTTCTTTTGGATAACGCATTATGACATCATCTAATTTTATTGACTTTTTTTGAAGAGTGGGAAATGTTGCAAAGAGTGCGAAGCATATGGCATCAGTTATGGATGATTTTCCAGACCCCATCCTTCCCATTATGACATTTATACCTCTATCAAATTCGAGCTCCGTGTCTTCATGCGATCTCCAATTCCTCAATTTAATTTTTGTTATCAATTGATTCACCTATTTTTTGGTAGATTTTTTCAAATGCATTTTCATCTGATAGAGCATCCAGCATCATATCCACATCAATTCCTTTTGCATTCTTTATTAGAATTTGCTTTCCGAGCTCATCAACGGATATGTTTTTCTCTTCTATTTTTTCCAATTTGTAATTTTTCTTTTTTATGTCTTTTGAAACGGTTATTATTGCATTTTTCCTATATTTATCAATTTCACGCTCATTGAAATAAGAATCTCCTTTAAATCTAAATCTCACAATGGGTTTCATTTTATAGTTTTCTTTTAATATTTCTTCAAGATGAGATTTTATTTCTTCGCTATTTTTTACATCAAAGATAAATATTCTGCGTTGATTCTCAATCTCTATGAAATCCAGTTTCATATCGTTTGTGTTCAATATGTAGAATCCTTTTGGCCCTTCATTCTTTGTCTGAGTAGATATTGTACTTCCGCATATGATAAATTTTGTTTTCCCTATGTTTACAGATTCTCTTTTGTGTATGTGCCCGTCTATTATGAGATCGAATCCCTTTGGCAGGTTATCCAAAATTATGGTTGGTGGCTCGAGTGGAGAATAAACAAATCTATCTATGGATTGATGAAGTAATAGTATGTTTTTGCACCTTTCTTTCGGCTTTGGATTCCATTTGAGGAGTATATCCTTTGCATACCTCTCTGGAACGTATGACATTCCTTGAACCGCGACCATTTCATTTCCTTTCTTTAAAATTACCCCTTGGAGATGAAGGTGAATTAAAAATCCAACATCTTCAATTGCCTCGACAGGATTTTTGAATCCTTTCGAACGCCTCTCGTGGTTTCCATGAATAGTTATGAACGGTATTCCAATTTTTGAGAATTCATGAATGTTATTTTTCCCCTGCAAGTCTTCAACTTCTACATCGTTTTTTATTTTTGCAAATTTTGATATATTTCTCAAGGCAAATATGAATGTTTCAGATGAAGGAAGTGGAGTATCAAACATATCACCCACGAATAAAACGGCGTCCACATTATTTTTTATAATTTTGTCTATACTTTCTTCAAATGCTATTTCAGCGTCTCCTTTTCTTTCAGTTCCTCGACCAAATCCTAAATGAGAATCGGAAAATATGGCAATTTTCATAAGAAGTTTATAATAAGAAAAGATTTAAAATAAATGAGTCAAATGGGAATCAAATAATTTAAAGCCTTGGGAAAAACTTTATTGGTGATGCTATGGTTAAGGTTCTTGTAGGCGGGTGCTTTGATTTGATTCATCCTGGACATATAAATTTTCTCAGTGCTGCGAAATCTCTTGGCGATGAGCTCGTTGTTGTTCTTGCTCATAATAAGACAGTTCTAAGGAAGAAGGGCCATCTTGTATTTGATATTAAAGAGAGAGCTCTGATACTAAATTCCATAAAGTATGTTGATAAAGTTGTCTATGGCGACGAGCGCGATTTTTTTAAGGTTGTTGAGAGGGAAGAACCGGATATAATTGCAATTGGTTATGACCAAGATGATATATGGATTCGGCAGATGATTGCGGATAGGAGGTACAACTGCAAAATAGTTCGCATTGAGAAGTTCGGTAATTATAGTACGCACAGTATAGTTAAAAAATTAGAAAGAAAATAGATATGAAATTAAACTAACTTTATTTAACTTTTTAACACTTTCATTATGTCTTCTTCTTTAATTTCTCCCTCACGCAAAATAAGCTTTTTTTCTACATCGAATACAGTCGATGGCGCCCTTCCATTTAAGATTCCTCCATCTATAAGGAGACTTACATTCATCCAAAATTTTTCTTTTACAATGTTGGGATCGTATATGGGTGGTTCTTGAGATATGTTTGCCGATGTAGATGTTATAGGCTTGCCGAATTTTTTTATAATCTTCCTTACACTTTCTCTATTTGGTATTCGAAACCCAATTTTACCTTCCGCACCTAGATTTTTAGGGAGTGAATCATTTTTTACAACAATTGTAAGCGGTCCGGGCATGAATTTTTCTACGAGTTTTATTGCATCGTTATTTAAGTCTATGAATTTCTTTACCATTTTTATATCTGAGAATACTACGGATATGGGCTTTGATTCTGGCCTTCTCTTTGCAGCGTAAACATTTTGGATGGCTTCTCTATTCGTAACGTCAGCTCCAATGCCATAACAAGTTTCGGTTGGATAAATAATGAGCTCTCCTTCACTAAGCACTTTGACAGCATTTTCTATCATTTCTTTACTTCCTTCCTTAACTACATCCATAATTTAATCTTAGAAGGAATGTTTAAAAATGAGATGATTTATAAATGAATTTAAAAAGAAAATTAGATTAAAAAGAATTAAGATTTAAAAAGGAATTAAACGGGTTTTGGGCATAAAAGCATACTGCCAATTACTCCACCAATCAATTGACTTTCAACAAATTCAATCCTTCATCCGAAGTCAACTTCTCATAAACGAATTTTCCAATGTCCTTTCCTTTTCTATAATCATAGTCTTTGAACAGTTCAGACATATATATTTTTCCATGCTTCGATTTCCACTTAGAAGAGATCTTGTTGACCAATTCATATCTTTCCTCTTCATTTTTATTATTCCAATTACTAGTCGATTCTCTCCATATATAATTACCTAATTCTTCTAAGATATCGGCCTTGTTATGTATAGTATTACCTATATTTACATTACCTCTGAAAATAACAACATCTGAGTGATATTTTTCTTCATTTGATTCTGAAGTAATATCACTCAATTTTGGTCCCAACTCTGCTGTAAAAACGGTCATGTTTGGATTATAAACAAATTTCAAACCGTTTGGAGCAATTATGAGACCTTTTATTGAATCATCTTTATTCACATTTTCATTTTCGTTTCCAATTTCAACGTCGTTGCTCAAGACATATAAAAATCCACCTTTCATGTTATCTGCAATCGAATTGCTAGGCATGGATGCTTTTAATTCTTCTGACTTTTCAATAAATTTTGTATCTTTAGATATTTTCACAAAACCCATGTTTTCATAAAATGGATTCCCAACGTTTTGTATTTCTCCATTGTATATCTCTATAACTCCGTTATTGTTATGAAAAGGACAGCAATCAAATATATGTAATTTTTTTGCGCTAATAACTCCATAATTATATCTAAATATTCCTGTTCCATATATCGATACATCAGTCATATAAATTTCTCCGTAGTTTCCTGAGCCAATGCCAGCGCGACCAGTAATATTTGTGTTATTCACCCATGCGTATCCTCTGTTTAAGTTTAGAACGCTGTTTCCTGAAATATTGGAATTTTCAATTTCCAAAAATCCTGCGTTATTCATTAATGGATTTCCGCTATCTTGTAGTGTTGTGTTATTCAATTCTACAAATCCATGATTATTTTGAGCAACATCAGGTCCTTCAATTGTCGTATTATATATATTGAAAATACCATGATTGGAATCAAAGATTTCGCCTCCTTTTATATATGATTTGGTTATATTGAAAATGCCACTATTATTTCTATAACTATATGGAAACTTTGAAGAGTCATTTGAATAACTATTTTCTAAACTAATGATTCCACCGTTATTGTTGAATGGAGTTTCTGCGTTAATTTGTGTATTTATTATTTTAGAAACACCATGAAAGAAGTCAAATGTATCACTACCAGTTATTTTTCCTCCGTTTATCATAATATTTTCTCCCGACGTGGAAAATTCATCTTTATTGGAAAAATCAACATTATTAAAAGTTTTGATTAATTCTGTATCGCTAAATTCATCAAATAATTCATTTAAAATGGATTTTCCCTCGTTCTCATTATCGTCATAAAATAAACTTTCCATGACTATAGGAATTCTAAATCTAATATCCATAGTATTTCTTTCATCTCTGTTTTCCAACCTATTGAGAATATCTTTCTTTTTATATAACATATGTTTCATTAATCCTATAAATCTTTCTTTTTTCGACTTTATAGATTTTTTCCCTTCATTCATGATAATCGCCTGTTATTACTTAAAGGTAAACTTTAAAAATATTACATCAACTTCATGAATAAGAAAATGACACAAATTAATTTATTAATTGAATTGACGTTAAAAGAAATGCAATAGTCAATAGAAATAAAAAAAGAGAGAACGAATTTACTTCTTTCTAGACTCCTTTCTCTTGAGCCTCAAGTTCTTTGAACCACATCGCGGGCATTTTACCTTCCCAGCTCTAACTTTTGCTGGGTCTGCCCTTATCTTCTTTTTACAATTTTTACATATGAATACATTTTCATACAATCTCTTTGCTATGAAATCAGGTACTTTCTGCATTTAATCACCTACGATATCAAAATTATTTCATAACAACCTTTTTAAGGTTTTCAAATTCCATCAAATAGTCCTCAAATTTGCTTAACCAATCGATTTTGTCACTTTTTCCCGCTTTTATATATTTCAATATCTTTTTTGCGGACATTTCTGGATTCAATTTTGTTGTATCAACTTGTATGACTTTTTTACATTGAGATTCTGCATCGAGCTCAATTACATCGAGAATCTCTGCTGACAAATTTTCGTATATTTTTAACTTTTTCCAGCGCCTTTTTGACAAGCGTCTTTTCAATTCATCTGGAGAGCACCTTAGGATTATGCAAATGTCAGATTTAATATAATGGGCCAAATGTCCTTCAACTATCGTATTGTCGGCAATTTTAATTTTTTTGATTTTTATGGGATCGACTTCATAACTATTGTACTTTTTATCGTATCTATCGTACAGTTTATTCTTTTTTATGAATTCGTTTAGGTGAAATGATTTCATCTTTGTGAGCTCAGATAATTTATCAGCAATTTTTGTCTTTCCAACCCCCGGAGTTCCAGTTATAGATATTATCATGAAATAATCTTGTTTTTAATCTTAAAAAATGTGCACGAAAGAATTGATTTAATTAAGCAGGGTAATGATAAAATTAATTCTGAATATTTTTAAATGAATATCCTGTTTGATATTTCTGATAATTTTAAATATGCTTCGTTCATTTATTCTTATGAATTCGGTAGGGGAGTTTGAATGAAATTTATATTTGTATACGGCGGAGTTATGAGTGGTGTTGGAAAGGGAGTTGTATCATCTTCTATTGCATCTATACTATCTCATCGTGGATTTGATGTTACATGCATAAAGATAGACCCGTACATAAATTATGATGCAGGAACTATGCGACCGACTGAACACGGAGAGGTTTTTGTAACTTACGATGGTGGTGAGACAGACCAAGACCTTGGAAATTATGAAAGATTTCTAAACAAGGACATATCCAGATGGAATAATATAACTACTGGACAAGTTTATAAGAAGCTCATCGATGATGAACGCGCTGGCAAATATCTTGGAAAAACGGTTGAATTTATCCCTCATGTTCCAAACGAAATAATACGAAGAATATTAAACGCTTCAAAGGGCCACGAAATTGCAATTATAGAGATTGGCGGAACGATTGGAGATTTTGAAAATATACCATTTCTATTTGCATCTAAAAAGATGGAAATTACATATGGAAAGGAAAATGTTGTTCATACACTGGTGACCTATCTTCCAATACCTTCAAATCTTGGAGAAATGAAAACGAAACCAACACAACATGCCATAATGCAGTTGAATTCATATGGCATAGAACCTGACTTCATAGTTACGCGCTCTGAAAAAGAACCAGACGATGTAAGAAAGGAGAAGATTGCTAAATATTCTAATGTAAACTTTAGTCATATAATACCATCTCCAAACTTAAAGACCATATACGAAGTTCCTATAAAACTTGAGGATAATTCCATGGGAAAGATGATACTCGATATATTAAAGCTCCCACACAGAAAAATCGAATTTAATAATTGGATAAAGTTAGTAAACAACATAAAGAATCCAAAGAAGGAAATTAATGTTGCCATAGTTGGAAAGTATATAGATGCCGGGTCATTTACGTTATACGATTCTTATATATCTGTTAGGGAGGCAATTGTTCATGCCGGAGCTCATTTAGGTGTTGGAGTCAATATAGATTGGATAAATTCAAAGGATATTGAAAGCAATCCTTCAATTCTCGAAAAATTGAAATCGGTCGATGGTATAATAGTTCCGGGCGGCTTTGGTTCAAGCGGTGTTGAAGGAAAGATAAAGGCCATAAAATTAGCCAGAGAAAACAACATACCATATCTTGGCTTATGCTATGGAATGCAGCTGGCAGTTGTGGAATTTGCACGAGACGTTTTAGGATGGAAAGACGCCAATACAACTGAAATATCGAGCACATCTCATCCAGTAATAGATATACTTCCAGAACAGGAAAAATTAATGGAAAGTAGCAATTATGGAGGAACGATGAGGCTCGGCGAATATGTTGCTGTACTTACTGAGGGGACGAAAGTCTTTGATATTTATAAAAACAGCACAAGAGTTCAGTCAGATTCAAAGAGGATTGGTGAGTATAAGAAAACATCTACATTTAGGGTTGGAATAGTGAATGATAATGATACGCTTGTACTCGAGAAACACAGGCACAGATATGAATTTAATCCGAAATTTGTTGATGATTTCAAGAATGCTGGGATGGCGATTTCCGGAATTCATAGACGGGCCGATGGAATAAACCTTGTCGAGTTCATCGAGCTCCCCGACCACAAGTTCTTTGTCGGAACTCAAGCCCATCCGGAGCTCAAGTCGCGGTTAGAAGACCCGGCACCGTTATTTATGGGATTTGTAAGAGCCTGCACCAAATAAAATTGAGAAAAGAATTTAAAATTCGTGTCCGCAGAGAACACAGAATAAAATTCCTTTTTCTTTGTTTTCAACAAGTCTTCCTTCTTTGCAGTATGGACAATGAACTATCTTTCCTTGCCTCACTTGCCTCAAGAGTTTTCTTCTCAAGAGTATCTTTTTCTTTTCTGCAGCCAATTTGGACTTGCTTTTTGATTTAATTTTCAATTTACTTTGTTGCTTCATAAAACACACCCCTAATTTTAACATAAATTTAACTCAATTTTGCATGTTTCAAAACATACCAAAATTTAACACCAAGAGATAGTTAATTCATCTCTTTGCCACACACCCTTTATCTAAAGTTATTGAATTTATTTATATTTAAAGACTTCTATACAGAAAAGTATATTATTTAGTATATATTATTTTCTAGAATTAAGTGAAATTAATCTAAATTGCCCTAAAATTTGGTAAAAAGAAGGAAAAAAGAAAAATTTCAATCATCTTTTGTCGAATTGTTCCATGTATTTCTTAAACATATTGAGCTCGTCATCTGAAATGCTCTTTTTGACTTTTTCGAGAGCCTTTTCAAAGTGCTCCATTTTGACCTCTTTTGCATCTATATCTTCTCTCAGGGCTATCAATCCAGCTTCTTTGCATATTGATGCTATGTCAGCTCCTGTATAACCCTCCGTCTTTTCAGCAAGTTTTTCGATGTCAACATCTTTGTTCAATGGCATTCTCTTTGTGTGTATTTCGAATATCTTCTTTCTCTGTCCCTTATCTGGTATTCCTATATAGACAAATCTGTCGAATCTTCCAGGTCTCAAAAGTGCCTGGTCTATTATGTCAGGTCTGTTAGTAGCTCCTATTATGACAACTTTTTCGAGTTTTTCTATGCCGTCCATTTCTGCCAATATCTGGTTTACAACAGTTTCTGTTACATGGCTTGAGCCGTAGAGTCCTCTTTTCGGAGCTATTGAATCTATCTCATCGAAGAATATGACACACGGTGCCACTTGCTTTGCTTTTTTGAATATCTCTCTTATTGCCTTTTCCGACTCTCCTACCCATTTTGAGAATATTTCTGGACCATTCACAGCTATGAAGTTTGCGCCCGATTCATTTGCAACGGCTTTTGCAAGCAATGTCTTACCGCATCCCGGCGGCCCGTAGAGCAAAATTCCTCTCGGAGGATTTATTCCAATTCTCTTAAATGCTTCTGGATGTCTTATCGGCCACTCAATAGATTCTTTTAATTCCTGCTTCGCTTCGTCGAGTCCGCCTATATCATCCCATTTAATTTTTGGCGTTTCAATTATGACCTCTCTCATAGCTGACGGCTCGACTTCAGACAGGGCCGACACAAAATCTTCGCGCGTTACCACCAACTTCTTTAAAATTCCAGATGGTATCTTTCCTTCCACATTTTCTATGTCAGGTAATATCCTTCTCATGGCTTTGAGTGCCGCTTCCTTGCACAAAACTTCTATATCGGCTCCGGTAAAACCCTTTGTAGCATCTGAAATTTCATCAAGGTTAACATCACTTCCAAGGGGCATTCCCCTTGTATGAATCTGGAATATCTCCTTTCTTGCTTCTTTGTTCGGAACGTTTATTGCTATTTCTCTGTCGAATCTTCCAGGTCTTCTCAATGCTGGATCCAGGTCATTTGGTCTGTTCGTTGCTGCTATAACTATTACCTGTCCCCTCCCCTTAAGTCCATCCATAAGTGTTAAAAGTTGAGACACTACTCTTCTTTCAACTTCGCCACCTATACTTTCTCTCTTTGGTGCTATGGAATCTATTTCATCTATGAAAATTATCGACGGTGCATTCTTTTCAGCATTTTCAAAGATGTCTCTCAAATGCTTTTCGGATTCTCCATAGTATTTGCTCATAATCTCCGGGCCGTTTATTAGATAAAAGTTTGATGATGTCTCATTTGCTACAGCTTTTGCAAGCAATGTCTTACCGCATCCAGGCGGGCCATGAAGAAGAACTCCTTTTGGCGGGTCTATCCCAAGACGTTCAAACAATTCAGGATGCTTTAGAGGGAGCTCAACCATTTCTCTTATTTTATAGATTGCATCTTTTAACCCTCCAATGTCCTCGTATATAACCTTTGGTATCTTTTTCTTCTCCTTTACAACCGTTTCACTCACTCTTATCTCTGTCATGTCATTGACAATCGAAATTCCCTTCGGTTTGACGGAATTTATTATATAATATAGTCTTCTACCGAGAATATCAACCATGATTTTCATTCCTTCAATTATGGGCTTATCCATCAATTGCTCACTAAAGAACTCCTCAACATTTCCAGACAACATTACATTTTCAGTTGGTGCAATCTCGACCATCTTGGCATATCCCGGAACAACTTTTTCTATGCTAACTTCATCGCCAAGATGCGTTCCTGCGTTCATCCTTGTTATTCCATCCATTCTTATTATGCCAAGTCCCTCATCATTTCCACGAAGTCTCATAATTATAGCAGGAACCTCATCATTTCCTACAATTTTTACAACATCGCCGGATTTTAAGTTGAGCATTTCCATAGTTTTAGTATCAACTCTAACAATTTGCTTTCCAACATCCATTTTATACGATTCTGCAACTTGCAATTTTACAACATTTTCTTTTTTATTTGAAGTCATTATAATCACCTCTTTTTTCAACAATTAAAGAAAAATGAAAAAAAAGTTATTCAATTCATCACTTTTCTTTAATTTCTATTTTGTTTTTCTTTTCTTTAATTTTCTTCAACTTTACCTCAAGGATTCCATTGCTGAATGTCGCATCAACATTTTTTGTATCTACGCGCGCTGGAAGGTCAAGTCTTACGTAGAAGTTTCTGTACGATTGCTCATAGACTTTTTCATCCTTTTTCTCCTCTCTTTTGTTTATTTTTGATTTTGCTTTTATTTCTATTGAATCTTCTTCGACATTCAAGTCTATGTCATCCTTTTTAACTCCTGGGAGCTCTGCTGTAACAAAAACATAGTCGTCATTTTCCCACACATCTGTTACTGGCTCTCTTGTTTGGGATCTTTTCGAATATCTTGAATTTCTGTAAGGTCTTTCAAAATCTTCGAAAGCTCTTCTGAAAAACTCATCGAATGGGTCATCCCAAAACATATGCATCACCTCCAATTTTAGCATAAATATACGTTAATTTATATGTAACTAAAACTATTTAAAGTTTACTATGTTAAATAATTATTGACAATATAATGTTAAATTATTCAATAATAATGTTATAATGGCGATAGTTATGGATGCTGTTCGAGAGTTTGTAATAAGGAAAGTTAAGTTTTCATCTAACAAATCAAATAGCAAAGACTTGGAATGGCTATGCTTTTCACTCGGTCTGATATCATCTCGGGATAAAGAGAAGACATCCATGAAAATATTTAATTTGTTTCTTGATGCGGCAGCAAAAGGTAAATACTTGACTACAGATGATATTGCAGAAAAAATAGGAATGACTAGAGGAGCAGTAATTCATCATCTAAACAGGATGATAGATTTGGGGCTAATAATCCAAAAGGGTGGAAAATACGCTCTTCGAACGAACAATCTAGAGGAGCTCATCGATGAAATAGAGCAGGATGTAAGAAACACGATGAAAATAATTAAAAAAATATCTGAGGATATTGATAAAAATCTTAGGCTTCCAATAAGATAATTAAAAAAGAAAAGAATTAAATTTGTTGCCCTATATCATTTTCTACATCGCTTGTGCTAACATTGTTCAATGCATTGTCGATTTCTTGATTTATCGCATTGTCTATGGAGTTATTTATAACATTTCCTGTTGTATTGCTCCCATTTGTATTTGTTGATACACAACCTGCAATCAAAACAGCCGAAAGCAACATTAGAGCTATGATGATTTCTTTCATTTTACTCACCATCACTCATATTGTTCATTTTATTAGGTATAACTATTTTGTTTGGCATTTCGTTGTTTGATTCGTTTTCTGTACCATTAGTTTCTTTATTTTCTGCTTCATTTGTTCTGTTGCCTTGCTCTATTCTTGACCTTACCCTACATAACATTGGATGGTCGTTACAAAATACAACGCATTTGTCGTCTGCTGGGTTTTTTATACAATATTCCCTTTCTCTTACTGCATTTCTTACTCTTGAAACAATCTGAGCATTTTTGCACCTTTTGTCATCTGGATGATCTGTACAATAGTTTACTACATTTTCTTTTTCAATTTGTATGCATTGTTTATCCAGTGGATTCTTCTTGCAATATTGGATCATTTGCCTTTTCTTTAATGCCATGCATATGCTGCTCGTTTCATTTTTGCTGCACTCATTTTCAATTAACGTCCTGCATCTATCATCATCCATGTTTCTTAGGCAGTATGCTTTTTCCAGAGCTTTGCATCGATTGTCATCCGGGTGATTCTCGCAGTACTCTGCTATCTTCTGTGAACCTTTTGCTGAATATGTGGAAACCATTTTACATTTTTCATCGTTTGGATTTTCTTTGCAGTAGTTTCCTATTCCATTTGCAATGTCAGCTCTCTTAAAGTGCCTTGGTATGTTCAATATGTATAGATTGTACTCTTTTCCATTTATTGAAATAGTTCCGTACCAAGCTTCTCTGTTTACCTTTATGACTGAATCCGCTGTTATGCTCCCAACTTTTGTTTCATTTGAATAAATATTTGATGTAAACGTTCCATTTTCAACTGAGACATCTCTCAATCTGTACTTTTCATCGTCCAATCGAATTACTCCAGCATTTAATTCTTTTGATTCTCCTGAAACCGAAACTTTTACTTTTGCCAATCCAATTGAAACAATCCTGAAATCGCTTGGATCACTTTTGCTTATTGCCACGCCATTTCCAATGAGGAACATCTTGCTTATGAACACTTTTGGTCCTCTAACTTGTGTTCCCAGCGCCACTGGTTTTGTCTCTGCAAAAACTGGTGCCATTGACAGCATGAGAACGGCTGCGAACGACACAAAAAATAATTTTTTCATTTCTCCGATTTTCATTTACTTCACCTCTCAAATTATTTATAAGATAATGATAATAGATATATGATTGTTTCACAAATAAATTATTTACTTGAAACAATTTGAAACAATTGCATGCATTTTAATTGCATGTATATTTTATATATTCCCTAACCACATCAATTTATTTGTTCTACCACGCTTTTCTTTTTTTAGTAAATTTTTCTTTTCAAGTTTTTTTACTATTCTGGTCATCTTTGACCGAGAAAATCCAAGATTCTTTTCAATTTTGTTTTGATAAATAACTCTTTTGGACGAGACGAGCTCAATAACTTTTCTTTCGTCTTCATCAAATGCGTCCAATATTTTTTTGGCATAGTACCTTCTCAGATATAATATCAATAAAATTATGATGGTGGCAACAAATAGCAACAAGTAGATAAGAACATTTTTATTCATAATTTTGCTATAAAACTTCACAGATATGGAAATTGGCTCTTGTGGATAATTAAACTGCCAATTAATAATTATATTTTTTCCATTTGAAGTAAAATTTCCGAGTGGAAATGTTTGATTTTTGTATATTATGTAATTTTCTGGAAGAGTTAAAGATATTCTGACATTTTCTGTGTCTTGATTCATATAAAATGTTGTGAAGAATTGATATACATCCCCATTTTTAAAAATTAAACTATCCGTTGAAAATTTTATATTAAGCTGAGTAGAATTTCTCAGTTTTGTGATTATCCTTTTGGATAACGACGTTTCTTCTATCGAGAAATTCAATCTTCCAAATTCGTCATAAACATCTATATTTGACGAGTCTATTGGTATGCTATATGATATTTCAGAGCTTTCAGTCTGATTGAAGTTAAATGTTAATGTCTCTAATAACGTCTTTTTATTTAAGATATTTACATCTATTTTGGAACTAACCACGCTTGAAAATCCGCTGAACGATAGAAGCGAGATGATTAAAATAGTTAAAATAAGTTTTCTTTGAAGTAATTTCATAAAGATTTTTTGATTTTAAAATTTAAAAACTAACCCATGTCTATTTCTTTGAAATATACCTTTCCGTTATCTATAACTTTTTTGATATTCTTTTGTCGTTCGGACAATTTAGAGTTTCCAGTTTTAAACTCTACAAACACAATTTTATCATTGTCAAATTGTATGCCGTCAATTGGTGAGCCAATAAATCTAAAATTTTCAGGATTGTACGGAAATGTTTTCATGAACGGAGCAAGCTCTTCCATGGTTTTTCCATGTTTAACGCTCATGCTCAATTTTGAGAAATTTAGTTTTTTCAAAGATTTCTTAAGATCAAAGATTTCTATAAATAAAATGATTATTATTAGGAATTCTAATAACATTGTTGAAAGTTCAATCACGCCAGTCATAATGAAATTATGTAAAGAAATAATAAAAAGATAATGAATTTTAGAGAGCTCCCATAGTTGCTCTAATGAATTGTATCCGCATCTTGGGCATCTGAGTTTCTGTTTCCATCTAGCCGATAAGTATTTGATTTTCGAACGACATATTATTTTCAAAATCGTTTTCAGGGGATTAAGTCTTATCAGGAGGAGCTCAGCTCTTTGATTTTATGGACTTTAACTTTTCAATTGGTCTGGAGAAAAATATTTCCCACCCCTCTTCGATAATCAATGCTAGTCCACCACAATTGTCGCATATATCCTCTGATTTGTCTGAGTAAAATTCTTTTCCACACTTCGTGCATCTCAATTTCTTCGGCTTCATTCATACACCATTAAATCTATATAAGTGATTTGCTAGTTTAAATAGTTTTAGAATGTTTATCGATTAATAACGATTAAATAAAAAAGAAAAATTACAGAGAGCATTCACTTCTTCATGTGCTTTATATCTCTCTTTGCTCTAGTTTTCAAACGTGTGGACGCTTCCCTGTCTATTTCCTTCCATGCGGTCAATCCTCTTATGAGCGCTTCCCTCATTATATCAGATACTGTTGAGAGCTCTTCCCTTGCTATATTTTTTGATTTATTTCTTATTATAGTCGCCTTTTTTATCAACTGATAGATGGATTCTGGCACAACTATTGTAACTCTTCTCGTTTTTATCCTTCCAGATTTTGTCACAATATCACCATTTATACTTGAAATTTATCTTTAAATAATTAATTCATACTATCATATCATCATATTAATTTAATTTTGGCAAAATGCTCAAATGAAAGGTATTTAAATTTTAATTCCAACATAAAATTACATAAAGAGGGAGCGTGATTAATGTGGCATGTGATGAAGATTGCCCATATCAAGATAGGATAAACGAACTTGAAGAAGAAGTTTCAGTTATTTTTGATGAAATAGAAGACATGAAGGAAATGATAAAAGAAAATAAAGAATTGATTACATCGCTTTCAAGAGCTCATGCATCGATAATAAGAATGAACGAGATTCTTGCGGAAAAACTTATGGAAAAGAGAAAATTAGAGCAATAATTTTTAATATTTTTCTTTTATTTTTAATATTTTTTTCTTTTTAATTTAAAATTTAGAAAGAAAAAAAGAAATTAAAATTTTATTCTGTGCTTACTTCAAATGTTTTAACTCTGTCTTCGTCTAAGATTCTATAATGAACTGTTACATCGAGTTTGTCTGGTTTTTCTGGTGCACTTGTTATGAACTTGACACAATCTTCTTCTCCTGGGTCTAACATTGGACCGTGTTCGAGTGTTGTATGATCACATTGGTCAAATTTGTATCCTGTCATTGGTGCTTCTGCAGTTGTGTAAAATCCACGAAGTGCAAGCCTTCCTATATTCTTAAAGCACACTTCAACTTGGTTCTTTTCTCCTGGTATAAATCTGACACCAGTTGTTTCAAGAACCATACCATCATTTACTCTTACATGAAGTGGGAATACTTGATGATATGTCTTTGGACTGTTGCAATCTACAGATTTGCAACCTTCAGGGCATTCTGTACCTTTCTGGCATCCAACATTATAAGATGCATCCAAGTACATTGTAAAATCATGAATTCCTTCTGGAGTTATCGTGAAATCTGTATGGTCTTCTTCGTTTCTTATTAAGACATCGTCTAAGTAAAGAACTATGTAATCGCCCTCGTGAGTAACTTCATATTTTACATCATCACCAACATTTAATTTGAAATTTGATATTGGTGCATCTCCAACATTTTTGAAGTAAACCTTCACTCTGTTTGGAACTCCTTCGACGACATTTACATAATTTGTTGTCATTACAAGTTGTCCTGGTTGTTCGACGTTGGTATTTGTCGGTTTGGATGTTATCCATGTTGGTGTTCCGTTTGGTATAGAACTTGCCAAATAAAGTATGGCTATTACCAACACGACAAAACTTATCGAAATAATAAGCAAGTTTTTAGCTTCCATTTTTTTCCACCTCATAAAGATATTTCATTTTTATTATTAACTGATAATTAAATCAGTAGAAATCTTTAAATACCTTTCGGTAGTGTCAGATTTCTCTATATTTGGTAAAAATTGAAATATCATTTAAAGATTATTATACAATTCTAATTATGAACTATTCAAATAAATTACAGCGCATGTTGTCAAATATTAAGAATGGCGATGAGATTTTGGTTGAGAGCACAAAGGGAAACTTTCAAGGAATTCTTATGCCACGATTTGAAATAGGGGATAAAGACGCTCTTGTCATAAAATTAAGGAATGGGTACAACATTGGGATAAAGTCAAATAACATAAAATCTATAAAACTTGTTAAGAAATTTAAGAGCAAGCATGTTAAGAAAAAAATAAGTTTTGACAAATCAAAGCCCAGCATTTCTTTGTTTGCAACAGGAGGTACGATAGCTTCGAAAATAGATTATGAAACGGGAGCTGTCAAGGCTTTGACCGACCCTGAAGATTTGTTGGAATCTACAGCTGAGCTCATTGAAATTGCAAATATTTCCGATATAGAACGTCCATTCACAAAGATGAGCGAAGACATGAGTCCTAAAGATTGGATAATTCTTGCAAAGAAAATTTACAAAAAAATAAGCAACGGCTCAGAAGGGATAATAGTTACACATGGTACGGACACACTTCATTATACATCCGCTGCACTTTCATTCTTTTTACAGCATCCAAGCGTTCCGATAGTTCTCGTCGGAGCTCAGAGAAGTTCTGACCGGCCGAGTACAGATGCTCACATGAATTTAATATGTTCTGCTCGCACTGCAATCTCAGATATTGCCGAAGTTGGAATATGCATGCATGCCACCATAAATGATGATTATTGCTATTTCATTCGAGGTACAAAAGTCAAAAAGATGCACACTTCAAGACGTGATGCTTTTCGTCCAATAAACGATTTGCCAATCGCTAAAGTTTGGCCGAGCGGGAACATAGAAAAAATGCAAAATTATCATAAACGTGGAGATGAAACTAAGTTGGATGCAAAATTTGACGACAAAGTTGCTTTGCTGAAAGTTTATCCTGGGTCAGACCCGGAAATTATAAAACATTTAATAAGCCGAGGTTATCACGGTTTTGTTATTGAAGGGACGGGACTTGGTCATGTTCCGACGAATTCAACAAAGAGCTGGATTCCTGCTATAAAGAAATCTATAAAGGATGGGATACCCGTTGTCGTAACAAGTCAAACAATTTACGGGAGGATAAATACAAATGTTTATTCAAATTTAAGGAAACTCTATTATGATGCTCATGCAATTTCCGGTGAAGACATGCTGTCAGAGGTTGCATACATTAAACTTGGTTGGGCTCTTGCTCACACAAAGGATATTGAAAAAATAAGGGATATTATGAGGACAAATATTTCAGGAGAAATTAACAACAGGAGTGACCCAAGAACATTTTTGTGGTGAATAAAATGATAATAATACTAACTGGCCTTGCAAGGTCTGGAAAGTCGTTTTCGGCAAGTTATCTAAAAAGCCGCGGATTTAATTCTTTGGTTTTTTCAGGAATTCTTGCTAAGGAATGTGAGAAGAAGGGATTGAAACCAACTAAGATGAATCTTTCTCTTGTTGGGGATGAGCTCAGAAAAAAACTTGGAATGGGAGCTCTTGGACGTTTGATATTAAAGAAGATTAAATCTGATAAAGAGGATTATATCCTTGATGGTTCTCGGAGTGTTGAGGAAATTGAAGAAATTAAGAAGAGGTATCCCAATGCAAAATTAGTTTTCATCGATGCGCTTCCGGATATCAGATTTTCAAGACGCAATGAGAAAGACCCTAAAGATAAGAAGACATTCTTTTCGCGAGACGAAATTGATATAAAAAACAAAGGTCTTGGAAAAGTAATAAATATGGCTGATATAAGGGTAGAAAACAATGGATCTGCTGAAGAACTTAAAAAGAAATTAAATGAGCTTGTAAAAAATTTGCGGGACGAAGAAAAATATTCCTCTTTGGGCGTTAAAATTGGAATAGAAATTCATCAGAGACTTAATACTCATAAATTATTTTGCGAGTGTGATTCTGAACAAAAAGTTAAATTACCGTCCATGATTGTAAAAAGGAAATTGAGCTCTTCTGTCGGAGAGATGGGAGAATTTGATAAAGCTGTTCTCTTTGAAGTTAAAAAGAGAAAGGAATTTTTGTACAAAGTTTATGATGGTGAGTCATGCCTTGTTGAACTTGATGAGGAGCCGCCTCATGAAATGAACAGGGAAGCTTTGAGTATGGGAATTCAGATGTGCAAATTATTGAATTGTAAAATTCCAGACGAAGTTCACGTTATGAGAAAGATTGTTGTGGACGGTTCCAATACAAGTGGTTTTCAAAGGACATCTCTCATTGGATTTAATGGATATGTCGAATCATCTATAGGAAATGTTGGGATATCCAGTGTGTGTGTTGAAGAGGAAGCGGCGCGAATAGATGAGAGAAAAGAAAATGAAGTAGTTTACAAGCTAAATGGTCTGGGAATTCCACTCTTGGAAATTGCCACCGAACCAGACATAAAAACACCTAGGCACACAAGGGAAGTCGCGGAAAAGATAGGAAAACTATTGCGCTCTCTGAATGTTCAAAGGGGTCTTGGTTCAATAAGGCAGGATATAAATATATCAGTCAAGGGTGGAGCTCGCGTAGAGATAAAGGGATTTCAGAATCTCGAATATATGACAAGTATAATTGAAAATGAAATAAAGAGGCAGACCAGTTTAATAAAAATTGAAGAAGAGTTAAAGAATAATAATTTCAAAAAATTTGGTGAACAAGATGTTAAGGATGTGACGGATATATTTTCCAAATGTAAGACAAAATTTTTGCAGAATATAATAAAATCCGGTGGGCATGTGTTTTGTTCTAAATTACCAGGATTAAAAAACTATCTCAAGAAATCCTTAGGTGCTCACACTCTCGGCAAGGAGCTCGCTTACTATGCTACAATATATGGACCCAAAGGAATAATACACAATGATGAAGATTTAAAAAAATATGAGCTCGAAAATGAATTTTCTAAATTGAAAAAAATATTAAATGCTCGTGATAATGATATAATTTTCATAGTTGCTGGGAGAAATGCTAAGGAGGCTGCGAAATCAGTTATAAAAAGAGCATCAATATTGCCTGTTAAAATTCCCGAAGAAACACGGGCGGTTGTAAACGAAAAAGATACAAAATATATGAGACCCCTCCCAGGGACACATAGAATGTATCCTGAGACGGATATACCACCAATAATTTTGAGCAAAGCATTAATTAATATCGAGGTTCCAAAAACTCTTGATGAATATGAACATGAGCTCGTACCAAAATTGGGAAAGGAGCTCGCGCATCTCATAGTTAAATCAAAAGATTTCAAGAGATTTCTGAAAATTTCTCATAAAGTCAAAGATGTAAAGGTTCTTTCTGTTATTTTTACGAACATATTCAAAGAGCTCAGCAGAGATGGATTTGATATAAGTAAAATTACTGACGATGATATAATTTCCGTCGTAAGATTAGTTGAAAAAGAAAAGATTCCAAAATCATCGATTAAAGATGTACTGATTGAAATTATTAGTGGAAACAATGACATTGATAAATTTAAAATAATCGATAACGATGAACTTGTTAAAATTATTAAGAAGGAAATTGAGATTAACAAAGGAAAGGATTCAAGAGCTCTGATGAAAATAATAATGAGTAAATATGGAAAAAAGGTTAATGGTAAAAAAGTTTTTGACCTTTTGAATAAATTTATGAGGTGAGAGAATGTTTATTCCAAGTTTTAGTATCGAGTCCATTAGTGTTGTTGCCCTCAATGCATTCATAGTTTTTCTTTCAATTGTCATATCGGATAAATTTTTAAATCATAATATTACAGTAAAAAATTCTGCTATAATGGTTGTAATTGCTTATCTAATTATGCCCTATGTTATGATTGCAGTAGATATGCTCATTTCCATTCCATCCATAGTTAGCTTTATTTTGGTCCCACTTATCATTTGGATAATTCTTGGAGAAATGCTTCTTAAGGATTTTAAATTCACGAGCAAATTAAATGTTTCGATGATTGCATTTATAACTTATTTGCTGCTAGAATACTTTCCAATATCTTATACGATTGTTTCAATGATATTGTAGCAATAACTTAGAAAGACGTTCGAATGAAAAAATATTTGTGTGAATTTTACCATTTTTTCCGCCTTTTTTACTTTTTTTATAAATTTCTGTTTTTCTGTCCCGTGGATTAGTCGAAATATATATTTTATCTGTAAAATGTTTGTTTGATAATATTATTTCATGTGGGAAAGGATTATTGAAACATCTATTGGTAAGATAGCCCATTCCCATAATGTATCTAAGAATATCATGTTCATCAAAACCACCAATTTCAATCGTATATTTTTCATGTCCATTTTTCATTTCAACATACATGTTTTGGAAATAACTCGAACCATTTTTGTTTTTCATAGAATTTAATTTGAATGCAAAAATATTTAACTCTTTAGTCATAGCAACTTATTGAATGAATCCCTTCAAGTATGTTGATGATGTGTCAACAATTTTTACATCAACTTCTTCCCCCAATGATAGTTTTTTGTTGTCTTCATTTAAGATGATTGGCTTGTACGCAAAATTTCTTCCTATAAAATTTTTCTTTAAAGAATTGTACTCATCTATAAGAATTTTTCCGCTCCATGACTTCCATGCACTGTTTTTTTCAAAAGCCGTTTGATTAACTAGTTTTGACATCAATCTCGACCTTTCTTTTTTAATTTCTGTTTCAATCTGTTTCATTTTTTTAGCCTCTGTTCCTGGGCGATTAGAATATCGAGAAACATTTACATAGTCTGGCTTCATTTTTTTTATGAGGTTCATGGACATTTCAAAATCTTCATCTGTTTCTGTCGGAAATCCAACTATTATGTCCGTCCAAATAGTAATGTTCTTTATTTTTCTAAAATTCCTTACGACATTTTCGAAATCTTCAACGTTATATCCTCTTTTCATTAAAGTTAGAATTCTATTTGAACCAGATTGCACAGGGATGTGAATAAACTTAAAAACTCTTTCATCCTTGAAAACTTCTATAAGGCTGTCGGATTCCTTCAAAAACATCGGGTTCATCATTCCAACCCGTATTTTGTAATCCCCTTCGACCTTTAATATTTTTTTGAGGAGCTCCGCCAAATTCGTTCCTATATCTAGACCATACGCAGAATTATCTTGAGATGTTAACCAAATTTCTTTAAATCCGCTCGATACAGCTCTTTTAACAGAATTGACTATACTTTCTGGTTTGTAGGACTTCAATCTTCCTCTGGCGAACTTTGTTATGCAGTAAGTACAGTTTCCAAGGCACCCTTCGGAAATTTGAATTGTCCATATTGGATACTTTGGTTTCATGGGAAATGTTGGCTTTTCAATCCACTCTTTAGTTTCATAGTTTGATTTTCCTTCCACGATGTCGGTTATTTTTGACAATGAATGTGGCCCTATCATTGGAAGATTAAAGCTTTTAGCAATTTCTGGCTCACCTGTTACCATGCATCCGGCTATTATTATTCTCTTTTTTGGATATTTTTTCTTTAGAAAATTTAACCTGTATTTTATCTTTTCCTCAGTTGTATGCTTAACTATACATGTGTTTACTATTATAGCATCTGCATCTTTTGGAGATTTAACTATTTCATGATGCTTTTCATATAGAATCCCTTTCATAATTTCGCTGTCATTTTTATTTGCAGCGCACCCGTATGTCTCGAAATATACCTTCATTTAATCAACTCTAGAATTTCAATAAAATTTAATTCTTTTTAAATTTATGTTGATAATTATATTCATGATAGAAAGTTTAATCACGTATTTAATTGCATTCTTGCTGATACTTATAATTGCAAAGTCATTTGGATTCATATCCAAAATATTTATAGAAAAGTATCTAAAAAAGGTTAAATATGAAAATCTCTTCAAAATGGAACGCGCCATTAGATTTTTGGTCTTCTATTCGATAATATTAATAGGAATATACTATCTTGTGAAAGATTTTGGAAGTTCAAGTACCAGATTCTATGTTAGGGGAATTTTGCTTTCTACGATTGCCATAGTAATTTCTTATGGAATAAAGAAGGTTTCTGATGCCACAGTTGAACTTGCTGTTGAACGTTCAGCAAAGCACAAATTGCTAAAGCTATCAAGGGATATGGAAAATGTTATAAAAAATATTGTCGATATAGTAATTGTTACAATATCTATAATAGTTATACTTGGAATCTGGGGCATTAGTATAGGTCCTCTTGTAACCTCTATGGGACTTATTGGGGCTGCTGTAGCATTTGCAGCTCAGACAACCATTTCAAATTTCTTTGCTGGACTTATAATATTTTTTGACAAGAGAATACGTGTCGGCGACTATGTAAAATTCAACGGTATTTCTGGCGTTGTAGAAGAGATAAGGACAATGAGTACCAGAATAAGGACGTGGAACGGAACACTTGTTACAGTTCCAAATTCTAGCATAGTTAGTAATCCTGTTGAAGACCGCCATCTCCCACTGACGAAAAAAGTCGTGAAAATAACATTTTCATTTGTTTACGGAACTAATGTTGACAAAGCTCGAAAGGTAATTCTTAATACCGTTAAAAAGATAAAGACTGTTCTTAAAAATCCGGAGCCTACAGTTCAACTCGTCAAACTCGGTGATTATTCTGTAGACTTGCTTCTCATAGCAAAAGTAAAATCCATTGAAGATGTATGGAGTACAACAAACGAGATAAATGAAAAAGTTTACAATGCGTGCAATAAAGCTAAATTAGAATTTGCATTCCCAACTCAGACGATTGATCTCAAGAAGAACAATCCAAAAAAGAAATAATTGAACAAAAATAATTCAAGAGGATTGATATATTGAAATTATTCTCCCAATACAGTTACTATGACTTCTCTTTCTCTTTTTCTCTTTCCAAACTCTATGAGCATAACACTTTGCCATTTTCCAAGAGATAATTTTCCATCCTTGATTGGAATTGTTTTTTCGGGACTCAAAATCAATGAGCGTAAGTGTGAATATGCATTTTCAGGGTGAAAGTAAAGTCGGTCTTTGGGTATGAGGTCCTCAAAGAGCTTTTTGAAATCCTCTTTCAGATGGATTTCATCTTCATTTATTATTATGGCAGCGGTTGTTCCCATTACAAAAACATTCATAAGTCCGTTTTTAACTTCGAGCTCAGCTACTATTTTTCTCAACTCGTTTGTAAAATTCACAATATCGATTCCAGACTTTGTTTTTATAACTATTTTTCCATTCCACATCATAATAATCACCAAATTATTATTTTCTTGAGAAGTATAAATGATTTTCCATATGAGTATATAGAGTATATAAACCTTATTTCGCGCCGAACAAAAAACCAAACAAAATTTTGTAGATATTCGGAAATACATTAGAAATATATTAAATAATTAAATAAATTTAAATTGTGCAAATATAAAAAAATGAAGAAAATAAAAAATCTTCTACACTTTATAATTTTTCAAACTATCATAAACGAATTCCCCGAGTTTCTCCTTTCTGCTATATTCACTGAGCAACTCAGAAACATCTAATATCAAATTCTTTTCAATGCGTCTTCCTTTGAACTTTTTCGCAACCTCGTTCACAAATTCATGCGCTTCCTTCTCTTCTCCGATGCCCCCGAACTTCTTTACACTCATGTCCCACACATAGTCTCCAAGTTCTTTCAATATATCGGATGCCTTATATTCTTCGTCACCAATTTTTGTTTTCCCTGTGAATGTAACAACGTTTCCATAATATTTAGACTCATTATTTTCGACTGTAAAGACAGCTGCATTCTCATTATATATCTTTTTTGCACCATTTGGCGCTATAACCAGCCCACCTTTCAATCTATTAGTAACGTATTCATCGTTTTCGGTACCAATTCCAACATCATTATTCGTAACATAAAGCAACCC
>CAYYKR010000005.1:0-20355 GCA_964469235.1 uncultured archaeon
TGGGTTTATTACTAGTGATTATAGGCTCTGCAATACTCGTTACTGTTGGATGATAGAATTCCCGTGAAACTTATTTATTAAACATACTCTATCTAATCCATATGATGAATTCGATAAATACAACAAATTTATTCTCAACGTCAAATATAAAACATTTAAATGTAAATGAGAAGATAATAATTATAAGATGATTTTGATGACTGAGCGAACTTACTACGAATCTAAACCAAGTAAAAAAGTTTTTGTCGATTGGATGTTCACAAAGGTATCGAGGCCGCTAGAAGCATTTATATTATTTTTGTTTATACTTGTCTCATTATTTTATGCTAACTCCTCTTCAAACTCGGAAAATTATACTCTTGGTAATTTTTTTAGTGCTAGTATAACAACAATAATAATTATTGGAACAATTATAACACTATTTATTGTTTTTATCTATTTTTACTTTCTTTCGAAAACCTATCATTATAAAATAACTGATAAAGGAATTTATTTCGATGGAGGCATCCTCATTAAAAAACAAAAGTTTGTTCCATTCTTTAAAGTAACCAATGTAGAAATTTCCCAAAATATAATTGAACAGATGTTAGGAATAAGCAATATAAAAATACAAACTGCTGGTCCAACTGCTGGCTTAGGCGGGTTTCTACCTGAAATTATTTTAGAAGGATTGGAAGAAGTTGAAAAGCCAAAACAATTAATTTATAAATTAATAAAAAAAGCAAAACAATCCAAAAAATATGACGAATAAATTTAATGGGATTACTTTAATTTAAATGACAATTCTAACGGTTTGTCGCATTTCACACAATTTCTCGATAATTATTGAGGCTGGTATAGAAGCAACAATCATTACCGTCAGCAAAACCACCAAGAAGCATCGGAATCATGTTGGACAAACTTTTCAGAGCTCTGTCATTTGCCTTTCTCAGTTTTGAATAATTCATTCCTATCGCGTTAAAAGAATGTGTAATGCAAATGTTTGTGTCGGATGGATATAAAATTTCTGAGCTCCGCTGGATGATGTCGTAGCGTTAAATTTAAATATACTTCTATATACATAAATTATTGATATACCTCCATATACATACTGATGATATATCACAATATTGAGCTCAGACTGGGCAAATACTCAAAATTTATTGAAAATTTCGATTGCTATTAAAAATGAAAAAGCAAAATTAAGAAAACTAAAAAACTAAATTAAGGGGTGATTGAATGAACTATGGAAATATGGGATATGGCTCAATGGGTGGACAACCTATTTTTATTCTGCCTGAAGGTGCCATAAGAAAAACTGGAAGAGATGCATTAAAAAACAATATTGAAGCAGCAACAGCTGTTGCAGAATCTGTAAGAACAACACTCGGACCAAATGGAATGGACAAGATGCTGGTAAGCTCAATTGGAGATGTAACCATCACAAATGATGGAGCAACTATATTAGACGAAATGGAGCTCGAGCATCCTGCCGCAAAGATGATGGTCGATGTTGCAAAAACTCAGGAGCAGGAAGTTGGAGATGGAACAACAACCGCGGTAGTCTTATCCGGAGAGCTCCTTAAGAAATCTTCTGCATTGGTGGATCAAAACATTCATCCAAGCATAATTACAGCAGGTTACAGACTCGCTAAGGCAAAGGCGTTGGAAATATTAAATGATATAAGTTATGATGTCGACATAAGTGAAGATGATATTTTAGAAAAAATTGCAATGACTGCAATGACCGGCAAAGGAAGTGAAGCCGCCAAGGATTCTCTTGCAACACTTGTCGTAAAAGCCGTCAAAACTGTAGCGCAGAAAAACAATGGAAAATTAACAATTGATAAAGAAGATATAAAAATCGAAAAGAGAAAAGGAGCATCTATCGATGATACAGAATTGATAAGCGGTATAGTCATAGATAAAGAAGTTGTTCACAGTGGGATGCCAAAGAAACTTTCAAATGCAAAAATACTGTTAATAGACAGTGCATTGGAGGTTAAAGAAATTGAAGGAGATGCAAAAATTCAGATAAACACACCAGATCAAATGCAAGCATTCATAGACCAGCAATCGAAGCAATTGAAAGATATGGTAGAAAAAATAGATAAGACAGGTGCAAATGTTGTTTTCTGCCAAAAGGGTATAGACGACTTGGCTCAACACTATCTCGCCAAGAAAGGAATAATGGCTGTTAGAAGAGTAAAGTCAAGCGATATGGAAAAACTCTCAAAAGCAACTGGAGCAACAATCGTAACTAACATGGATGATATGACATCAAAAGACTTGGGAACTGCGGGTATCGTTGAAGAGGTAAAAGTTTCTGGAGAAGCTATGGTATTTGTAAGAGAGTGCCCAAATCCAAAATCTGTAACAATACTCGTAAGAGGTGGAACAGACCACGTAGTCGACGAAGTTGAAAGAGCCCTCGAAGATGCAATACTTGGAATAATAAGCGCGTTGGAACTCGGAAAAATAGTGACTGGCGGAGGAGCAATAGAAATTGAACTTTCAAAGAAGTTGAAGGAATACGCTGATACAATTGGTGGAAGAGAACAACTTGCAATAAATGCATTTGCAGATGCACTTGAAATAATACCAAAGACATTGGCAGAATCAACTGGATTGGATCCAATAGATGCACTTGTTGAATTGAGGTCGAGACACGAAAAGGGAGAAAAAGATTTAGGAGTAGATGTCAGAGATAGAAAGTTGGCAAATATGTACAAACTAAATGTAATAGAGCCACTAAAAATAAAAACTCAGGCAATAAAATCATCGGCAGAAGCTGCAGAAATGATATTGAGAATAGACGACGTAATTGCAGCATCTAAGATGAGCTCCTCACCAAAGGGCGGAGCTCCGGGAGGAATGCCAGGAGGTATGCCACCTGGATACTAAACCATTTTATTTTTTTATATATTCTTTTATTTTTGATCTCAATACGTCTACGGCAACTTTATTGAAACCTCCGGGTATTATTATGTCGGCGTATTGTTTTGTTGGTTCTACAAATTGTATATGCATTGGACGAACGGTTGATATATATTGATTTACAACGTATTCCATGGTTCTTCCTCTTTCGTTTATATCTCTCATAAGCCGGCGTATGAATCTTATGTCATCTGGGGTATCTATGTATATTTTTATATTGCAAGCATTTCTTATGTCTTCATCATAGAGCGCAAATATTCCATCTATTATTATAACCTTTCTTGGTTCGATTCGAATTGTCTTATTGCTACGCTCATGTTGTGTAAAATCGTAAACTGGCATTTCGATTGGCTTTCCGTTTAAAAGGTCGTTTAAATGCCTCTTGAGCAAAGTCCATTCAAAAGCGTTTGGATGGTCGTAATTTTTTTTCTTTCTCTCCTCGAACGGTATACCCCAATTACTTTTGTAATAATTGTCAATATTAAGAACTATTGCATCGCTTCCGACAATATCTATTATTTTATTAGAAACCGTTGTTTTTCCAGAAGCTGTGCCTCCCCCGATGGCAATAATTATAGGGTTGTTAACTTCCATGTATATCAAAAATAGTTATTATTTAATTATAAAAACTTGTTTTTAGACTTAAAATGAAATTAATCCCAATTATTTATATATTATAAAACAGATATTATTTAGGTGGTATGATGAGCAATGAAAATGACGATTATGAACTAGTTCCATTGAATCCAATAAGAAGATTGGAAAGAAAACTGGAAAGTCTCGAAAAGAAGGGTTCAGAGGGCCTGAATGACCAAATTTTAGAAATGATAAAAACAAATCAAAGAATAGTCGACGACTTGTCAAAAATGAACGTGGACACTGTAAAGGCTATAACTGAATTGAAGGGAAGTATACAAAATCTTATCGATAAATTAGACGATTTCTTAACGAGAATAGATGTCATAGAAGAAGAACCATCTGAAACTTCAAAGGATTTAATTGAGGAGAATAAGAAACTCTTGGAATCACATCAGCAATTAATG
Organism: uncultured archaeon; assembly: GCA_964469235.1. Lineage (GTDB taxonomy): Archaea > Aenigmatarchaeota > Aenigmatarchaeia > GW2011-AR5 > WALA01 > WALA01. Next base: position 3,960 of record CAYYKR010000005.1, read on the forward strand.
GAAAAGATAGAGAAAATGGAGAAAAAGGTCAACGCTCTAGTATTATCAAAGTTTCAGCAGAGTAAAAATTGGCCCGTGAATGGAACGGTTAAAAGGTGATTTTTTGAAGGGTCAGCAAGAAGTCTTAACACCTGTTTTACTTACAGGAATTATGATAGCCATAGTTGCATCAGTATATTTTTGGGGAATGCCATTAATAAACAAAAACAAAGACACTTTGTATCTTAAAAAATCTGAAATTTTTATGAACGACCTGGCAGATGAAATAAAATATGTTGCCAGCAATGGCGGGAGGGAAGAAATTACTTTTGACATACCTGGAACGTTTAGATTTTTTCCAGATGATAATTACATAGAAATGAACATTACAACAGATGGAACGATATATTCATCGAATGGAGAATTATGGTTTGTAATGCCAAGCTCAAATGTTATGAATGGTGAATACGGTGTATGGGGAAAAGACGAACCGTATGAATTGTCTGCATATACGAGGCCACTTGAAAATAAGTATATGACATCATACCACCTAAGGACAATACCACTTTGCTCTGGAAGTAGATGCTACGAAATTGATTTGGTTGGAAATAAATTCACGGTTGGTGGAGGAAACCATAAAATAATAATAGAAAGTAATGGGATAACCGAACCGCAAGTTATTAATGGAAACGAATTCACATATTCAAGAATTAAAATATCATTTTTATGAAAGGTCAATATAAAATATTTGAAGAAATATTAATATTCGCAATTGGAATGGGAATTGCATCGATGGTACTTTTAGTATTCAATGGATTGTCAAGCAACGTTAATCAAAGGGGAATACAAAATCAGTTAAAAGATATTTGCAATTTAGTGTCAGCAGAAATAATAAACACATATGAAATGGGAAACAACACAATGACAAAAATAAAAATTCCAAAAGAGATAAATGGAAAACCGTATGTAATCGAGCTCATTGATACCGGAAGCGAAACGGAATTAACAACATATATGTACGGAAATAAAAAATTGAATTATACAAAATCGATGTACTCAATTAAGGTTGATCCATCAGAAAATAAGGTAATGAGCTCTTCATGGTACATAGAAATATATGTTGACTCTCAAAATAAAGTTCATTTGAAAAGGTGGGAATATTGAAAAGAATAAGAATAATGGTAAAACCCGGAACGAACACAAAAAGAATCAAAAAAGTTAAAGCGGTCATAAATAAGTCTAGCAATAAAAATTACTCACCTGACTTTAATTTGATAAAAAGAAAATTGTTTTCCATAGAAAATAAAATAAATGGCAAGAAAGTCAAAGAGAAACCTGAAAAAAATATTCACATAGCGAATGACATAATGAAAGGCAAAGAGTATATAAATATAATAGAAAAGCTTGAAAGTCTGGAAAATGAACTCAACCAAATTAAAAATTATAATGATAGTGGAACGAAAAAAGATAATGTAAAAGAAAAAATATATGAAAAAATAAAACTTCTTGAAGATAAATTAAAAGGCATAAAAAACAAAAAAATTGTTGGCGGAAGAGAGATAATAGAAGAACCAGTTGCAAGTCCATCACAAGAAAAAATAATAGTTGTTCAACAAGCTCAAGATCAAAAGAGCGGTACAGGTAAGTATGATTATAAAGAAATGAGTGACGAATCAATCAAAAAAATTAATTTTGGAGGAATTGAAATTCCAGAAATAAAGGAATCGGTAAAAGAAGAATTAAAAGATGTAACAGAAGAGGATAAAAAGAAAATAGACATCAAATATTCTCTCGTTCCAAAACATCCAAAAAAAGATGAACCTGTGTTTGCATATGCACATATTCATTGGAACGATAAATTTGGCACGTTAGTATATGATGTAACCGAACCTAAAATAACAAAGGAAGATAAAGAAAATATAATTGTAATAAAAGAGTACATTGAAGATAAGATAAACGTTGTATTTGATGAAATAAGCAAAAAAGAAGCAATTGAATATTTGAATAAAAAGATAACGGAAGCATTTAGATATTTCAATATAAACGACAAATCGCGCCAAGAAGTTTTGAGATACTATATATTCCGAGATTTTCTTGGATTTGGAAAATTGCATGCAATTTTGAACGACCCGAACATAGAAGACGTGTCTTGTGATGGAGTTAATATTCCAATATTTGTATATCATAAAGATAATAGAATAGGCTCTATTGCAACAAATATTAAATTTAACAGCAAAGAAGAGCTCGATTCATTTGTAATGAAACTTGCTGAAAAATGTAAAAAGACCATATCTATATTAAAACCTCTTCTTGATGGTACATTGCCAGATGGTTCCAGAGCTCAGGCAACATTGGGAAGCGACATAGCCGGAAAGGGAAGTAATTTCACGATAAGAAAGTTCCCAGAAAAACCATTAACGCCAACAGACCTTCTATTAAATGGAACATTTGATATAAATATAGCAACATATCTTTGGATGGTAATTGAAAATTCATCATCAATATTAATATCAGGTGGAACAGCAACCGGTAAAACTTCCATGTTAAACGCAATTTCATTGTTTATCCCAAAAGAATCAAAGATAGTTTCAATAGAAGATACTGCCGAAATAAGATTGTTCCATTCTAATTGGATTCCAGAAATTGCGAGAACAAGCATGGATGGATCAGTCACAATGTTTGATTTATTGAAAGAATCGTTGAGACAGAGACCAGATTATATAATTGTCGGAGAAGTTAGGGGTAAAGAAGCGTATGTATTATTTCAACAGATGGCAACCGGACACCCGGGAATTTCAACAATTCACGCGGAAAACTTCGATAAATTGCTCGACAGATTAACGACCCAACCGATAAATCTTCCACCAAGTTTAATAGAAAACTTGGATATAATAGTGTTCCTAAAGGGAATAAAATACAAGAATAGATACATAAGAAGAGTTAATGAAATTGTAGAAGTTCTTGGATACGATAGAAAAACAAATCAACCTATAACAAAAACTCTTTTCAAATGGAATGCACAAAGTGATAAATTTGAATTAAACGATAAGAGCTATATACTTAAAAAAATAATGAATCTCCGTGGAATTTCTGAAAACGATATCAAAAGCGAGTTTGAAAATAGAGCTAAGTTATTGCAGTGGATATCACTCAGGAAAATAAATGATTATAGATTGTTCACAAGAATAATAGATTTGTACAATACAAATAAAGAAGAGGTACTCATGAGAATAGAGGCTGAATTATGAATTATATTGAATTTTCAAGAAAATATTTTGGTTGGATGACAAAATATTTCAAAAAGTATTTTGAGGATATAAAAGAGGATTTACTGCAGTCAAAGATAGGATTGACGATTGATGAATATTTATCCGTAATGCTTTCTACAACCGTATTGACGTTCTTTTTTGAAACCATATTCCTTTCATTTATATTTGGATTTAAAACAAAGATTTACGAAGCTGTGCTATTATCATTTACGATATCCTCAGCATTGTCGTTGTCATTGTTTTTCTTTTTCTACATATATCCATCAACAGTTGCAAAATCTCGTGAGAAAAATATAGATTTGTCGCTTCCATTATCATCCACATATTTCTATGCTCTCTCGTCTGGAGATGTACGCCCAAGCGAGATGTTCAAAATGATGTCAAAATTCAAAGAGTATGGAGAAGTTTCAAACGAAGCATCTGAAATTTCAAGAAATATAGAAATGTTTGGAATGAACCCGTTGAAAGCAATTAAAAAAGTCGCTGAAACTACCTCATCAAAGAAATTGAAAGAATTCTTATGGGGAATATATACAACAATTTCCTCTGGGGGAAGTATGAGCGATTATCTCAAGGACAAATCTGATAGTTTGATGGAAGATTATAAAAATAGGATAATAAAATTTTCAAAAGACCTTTCACTTTACATGGAAGTATATTTCACGCTTATAATTTCCGGGTCGATATTCTTTATAGTATTATCTGTAATTATGGGTATAATATCGCCGTCACCAACCATAGTTGCTGTTCAATCGTTTATAATATTTATACTGTTGCCATTGGTGTCAATTTTGTTCATGATATTTACAAAAACCATTTCGCCAACTCAGTGATAATATGAAAAAGATAAGAATGTATCAAATTGCAATTTTGATAGCAATACTAATTTTATTAGCCGTATCAATATTTATACTTAAAAGTAGGATAACCACAATAAATATAATAATATGGGGTTCTGTCATATTATTTTCATCGTCTGCCATATACAACTATTTGAACTATAAAAGGACAAAGGCTATGGAGCTCCAGCTCCCACGATTTTTAAGAAGTATATCAGAGTATTCAAAATCTGGAATGAATTTATACGATTCATTTAAAAATACCAGTAAAGAAAACTTTGGTCCATTAACAGACGAACTAAAAAAGATAGTTGCAGAAGCATCGTGGAATGTTGGAATGGATAAAGCAATAAAAAGATTTGTGTCGAGAACAGAAAGTAAAAGAATAAAGAAAATTATGCTTATAATTCTACAAGCGTATCAATCCGGCGGAAACATAACAAGGATATCACAAAGTTTAGCAGCAAATATGGAGAAAATAAAAGAGATTGAAGACACCAAAAAGAACCTCATGTCTCAGCAGGTAATGATGATGTACGCCGTGTTTTTCGTATTCATTGGAATATCACTTCTCATACTTAAATTCATGATGCCAATGTTGTCCCTCAATAGTCAAATGGGCGGGGAAACGTTTGGATTATCAACAGGAGGCAATCCATGTGATTTTTGTAAAAATCCGATTACATGTATAAGTTGTCCGGTGTTCACATCAATGTCGCTTGCAGTTGGACTTAGCAAATCTCCGGGAGCCAAATGCTATTATAAAGGGTTGTTCTTCACGATGGTATTAATACAAGGTATATTCTCTGGACTAATCAGTGGAGTTATAGAATCAAATTCATTACGGGCAGGAATAAAACATGTAATAGTAATGTCCGTTAGCGGAGCTCTTATATTTTTAATTGTGGCGTGGCTTGGTATAATATGAAGCACAAGGGTCAACTTAACATAGAGTTTATAGTAGATGTGGCAATTTTCTCATCGATTGTATTAGCTGTCGTTACATTAACAATATCTAATATACCGAGAACGTACAGAATACACAATGAAAATTATGTCAAGTCAAGAATGTATGAAATAAGCGAACTACTGCTATTCGACAAAGGAAGCCCTGAAAATTGGGGAGACCTTTCAAATCTTAATGATGTAAAAAGGTTTGGATTATCAACAGGGGAGAACTATTATTTGAACATGACAAAAATTAACAAGCTGTTGGATTTTTGTAATCATAATTATACTGGAATATTATCAAAATTCAACATAACGGACAGAGATATATTCATAATGTTTAAAAATTCTACCGGAACAATCGGAATTTGCGGAAAATATAATTATTACAATTACTCGGCAATAAAGAGATTTGGAATATACAACAATGGCAATGAAAATGAAACCATAGAAATTGAAGTTGGTGTATATTGATGAAAGGGCTTGTAAATACTGTGGAAGTTATAATAGCGTCAGTAATACTCCTCATAATGATAAATGAACTTGTAATAAGTGTACAACATGAACCATGGGGAAAATTATACATGCAGCACTCACTTGAAGATTTAGTATCAGTTTTAAATAAAGAAAATAAGATAAATAAATTTGTTATGGAAAATGACTACAATTCGTTTCACGATGAATTGGAAACCTGGATAGGTGGTCCGTATGATTTCTCCATAAAAATCATTGGTCTTCCAAAACCAATAATAAAGGTTGCGTGTATATGTGATCAGAGTCATGAAGAAATGTTGAAATCAATGCTTGAACCATTAAACTTTTATTACAATAACAGGGAAACTGAGATAAGAATAATAAGAAATGAAAGTGCAGAAAATATCGGATACAACGAAAATCCTGACATATATGTATATTTTAGTAATGATAAATTCAACAATGATAAAAGTTATATAGAAAACAAATTGAAAAATGGAAAGGGTGTTTTATTAATAAGTAATCTAAGTGATAATAATATAACACAATTCTCAGATGTTTTTGGCTTCCAAAGTACAAATGTAATCGGAGAAAGCAATGATTATAATTTTTACTCAATTATAGAACCAAGATTAGTGTCGTTTGAAATTTCAAGAATATTTTCAAAAACGCCATTTAGAATTTACACAAAAGGTGGGGACACAACACAAACTGGAAACATAACGATGAGAAATAAAAAATATGAGATAAAGACATTTACAAATAGCACATGTGATAATTGTATTGAATATCCAATTGATAGTGGGAAATATTATAAAATTTGGGAAAAGTTTAACATAACCGCTGACAATGGAAAAAACTATACATTGTACATAGAAGATGTAAATGCAAATTCAACAATTGGAGATACCTACGCAGATATGGAAATAATAAATTATTCATATTCATTCAATTTGGACAAAGGGACGTTAAACAATGTAGAAATAAATGAAAATATATCAGTAATAAACGATGTAAACAATAAAGTTTCATTATCTACATCAAATATAAAAAATGGTGGAATTGCGACATGGATAATGGATGTCAGCAACAATTCTGATAACAGTCAATTGGTAAAAAGTTTAGTGATGCTCACAGCAGGGGAGGAGTATAAACTAGATTCAAATACTTTTGATATAACAAAGCCGGAAAAAATACCCGGTAAAGAATATTTTACGGTTGACTGCTACGAACCCGGTTACAATGGTATTGATCCATATAAAGTAGAAGTTTCGATGTGGTCCTTGTTTGGATAATTATAAATAAAATTCTAACAAATAATTTCTGGAGATTTTATGAAATGTATAAGATGCGGGAAGAGGGAAGCTAAGATTGGATATCTTTGTGAAGAGTGTTACAATGATACACATGAATTATTTAAAATAAACAATTTTAAAATGATGATATGCCCATCATGCGGAAGGTATAATGTAAATGTCTGGAAAGAATCTGATGACCCAATAAAAAGTGCCGTGATGGAAAAAATAAAACCAATTGGAGATATAAAAGAAATAAATGTTGAAACGGAGAAAAAATCCGGAAGGATAATAGCAAAAATAACTGCAAAAGGATTTATTAAACCAAGTACTATTCCAAAGACTGAGACAAAAGAAATTACAATACAAGTAAAAAATAAGTTGTGTCCAATATGTGTAAAAAAATCTGGAAACTATTATGAGGCTTTAATACAAGTTAGAGGGGGAAAAAAGGAAAAGCTTTTGAAAATCATATTAGACTCAAAAGAAATGAAAGATAATATTGTTCGCGTCAAGAATTTAAAGGAAGGGTATGATATATTTGTTATTGATAAAAAAGTTGCTGAAAACAGAGTCAAATCTATAAATGGAATTATCTTCAAAAGATCCTTTAAACTTGTCGGTCGAAAGAATGGAAAAACAATTCATAGAAATGTTTATGTTGTGAGATGGTCAGATGGATGAAGAAGTAAGAAGAGTTAGATTACCAAGAAATAATGAGATGATAGGAATAGTAGAATCTTTACTTGGCGCCGGAAGGGTCAGAGTTATTTGCAAAGATGGAAAAACGAGAATATGCAGAATACCCGGAAAGCTCAGAAGGAAAATATGGATACATAGCGGAGATGCTATAATCCTGAAACCATGGGATATCCAAGGTGATGAACGTGGGGATGTTCTGTGGGTTTATAGAAGAAATGAAAAATATTGGCTTGAAAAGAAAGGATATTTAAATTTTTAGGTGTCTTTATGTTAAAAGAAATTACAATACCGAAAGAACGTGTTGCTGTGTTAATCGGGTCTAATGGTGTTACAAAAAGAGAAATTTGCAAAAAAACAAATGTCAACATAAAAATTGATGATAACACCATAGAAATATCGGGAGATCCAGTAAGTGTAATGAATGCGGAGCAAATAATTTATGCAATAGGACGGGGGTTTTCTCCAATGAACGCAATGAAATTGCTCAACGAAGACTATTATATAGACACAATTGATCTCCCAAAAGAAAAAAATGCATTGGTTAGAATGAGAGCTCGATTAATTGGACAGCGTGGAAAAATAAAAAAGTACATAGAAAATTCAACTGGAACAACAATATCGATATATGGAAAAACAGCTTGTATAATAGGAAAGGATGATAGAATTGCATCGGAAGCAATAAAGATGATATTGGATGGAAAAGAAATAAGTGCTGTATATAAATTTTTGGATAAAATGAAAAATGAAAGGGAGATATTATGATAACTGCAGAAGATCTTGCAAAAATGCAAAAAGAAATTAGCGTTAGTGAATTTTTTGAGAAAAACAAACATCTGTTGGGATTTGACAATAAAACTAAAGCTCTTTTAATGGTTGTAAAAGAAGCTGTTGACAATAGTTTGGATGCTTGTGAAGAAGCAGGAATACTTCCAAATATAAAAGTCAGTATAACCCCAGATAAAAACAGACAAGATGTCTTTAAAGTTGTTGTTGAAGATAATGGACCTGGGATATCTGAACACCAAGTTGGTCGTGTATTCGGAAAACTTTTGTACGGATCAAAATTTTACAGACTTAGACAAAGCAGAGGTCAACAGGGTATTGGTATATCCGCAGCGGTATTGTATTCTCAATTGACTGTTGGAGAACCAGCAACAATATATACAAAAACTGAAAAGCAATCGGTAACAAAAAAATTTAGATTGTACATGGATACAACAAAAAATGAGCCTGAAATACTCGAAATTAAAGATGTTGGAAATAAGATAAAAGACCACGGATTAATAGTTGAATTCCTTGTTCTCGGCAGATATAAAAAAGTAAAAGGCATTGATGATTATTTGAAACAAACATCAATTTCTAATCCATACGCAAAAATTTTGTACCACGCACCAGATGGAAGAAGCATTACATTTCCGAGAACAATAAACGAACTACCAAGAGCTCCGAAGGAAATGAAGCCTCATCCTTATGGAATAGAATTTGGGATTTTAATTAAAATGCTTAAATATACAAAAGCCAGAACATTGCAATCATTTTTAACGAATGATTTTTCAAGTGTTGGTCAAACAAGTGCCAAAGAAATTTGTAAAATAGCAAAAATTGAACCGTCTAAAAAACCATCCGAACTTGATAGGAAAGAAATAGAAAGATTGTTAAATGCAATGCAAAAAATCAAACTTCAAAGGCCACCTACAGACTGCCTATCTCCAATTGGAGAAAAGGAACTTGAGAAAAGTCTCAGAAAAGAATTCTCAGAAGCAGAATTTTTTGTAACCGTTACAAGGTCTCCAACAGTTTATCGTGGAAACCCATTTCAGATAGAAGTTGGTATTGCATACGGTGGTGATCTTCCAAAAGATAAGCAAATAAATATAATACGATTTGCAAATAGAGTTCCTCTTCTTTATCAGCAAGGAGCCGGAGCCATAAATGAAGCCATAATGGGAACATCATGGAAGAGGTATGGAGTTCAGCAGTCATCTGGTTCTATACCAATAGGACCCATGGTTCTCATAGTTCATATGTGTTCTGTGTGGGTTCCGTTCATATCTGAGGGAAAGGAGGCGATAGCACCTTATCCAGACATAGTTAAAGAAATGAAATTAGCGATTCAGGATGCAGCAAGAAAATTGTCAAGGTATATATCAGGAAAGAGAAAGGTTGGTGAAATAAAAAGAAAAATAAAAATATTTGAAAAGTATGCGATTGAATCGGCAGATGCCATAAGCAAACTAACAAAAGTTGATAAAAAAAAGATTGAAAAACTGTTTGAAGATCTTATAAATAAAAGAATGAAACCTGGTGTTGGAAATGACGAAGAATAAAATAAATGATGATACATTAATAAAATTAAAAAATTTTGGAAATACTATATTGAAAGAATTAGAAAAAGGCGAAAATCCGCATATAGACATACCTATAAGAACGCTATCAAACATAAAATACAGCAAAACTACTGGAAAATTGTCTCTGGGAGATAAATTCTCTAAGAGATATTTTTTGAATGTTGCTCATTCAAAAAAATTTATGCAAACACTTTTAGTATCCGCATTCTGTAATGAGCTCGTTGACAAAAATATTCACGCGAGTATAAGAGATATGTACTATAACTTAAAGAGAACTCTCCCCGGAACAAAGGAAAATACATTTGATGAGCAGAGTGAATCAGACCCTATAATAGTTGATTTAGAAGTTGCACTGAATGTGTTGAGAGAAAATCTTCATTTGACAACTGATAGAAAGGGTATAGTAGCTGGAAATGTCGTAATAAAAGATAGAGGAGATTTAATAGATTGGTCAAAACTTGGAAGTGGGGGATGGTCTATTCCGTCAACAGTTGAAGAAATAGAGTTCAAAAAGGTTGACGCAGATTTTGTATTAGTTGTGGAGAAGAATGCAGGATTCGAGCGTCTCCATGAAGATAAATTTTGGAGAAAGTACAATGCAATTCTAATAGGAACTGGGGGACAAGCGTCAAGAGGAACGAGATTGCTGATACATAGACTAAATAAAGAGTACAATATTCCAGTTTATGTGATGACTGACTCAGATAGCTACGGATGGTATATTTATTCTGTCATTAAATCTGGCTCAATGAATCTTGCTCACGTGTCAGAAGAGTTGAGTACTCCAAAAGCAAAATTCATAGGGCTTACAATAAGTGACATATACAAGTATAATTTGGAAAAGATGTCAATACGGGCTAAAGATGTTGACATAAAGAGAGCAAAGGAGCTCATGAAATATCCATGGTTCCAAAATGAAAAATGGCAAAAAGAACTAAATTTGATGATAAAAGATAAGATAAAAGCAGAAATAGAAGCTCTATCAGCAAGGGGTTTGAAGTTTATAACAGAAACTTATCTACCCGAGAAGTTGAAGAGCAAAAACTTCTTGGATTAAAAAGTATAAAAACCCTTTAAAACAAATATAAATCTATTTGTAAAATATATAGCTAGGTGCCCCGATAGCTCAGTTGGTAGAGCGTCTGGCTGTTAACCAGAAGGTCGCAGGTTCGAGTCCTGCTCGGGGCGCTATTGTGTGATTATTATGAAAGACAAAGATAACGAAGATATGATGAAAGTTATACTGAAATCGTATGATATAAAGCATTTGAAAAAGAAATGCAATTTTAATGGATGCAAAAAAAAGCCAACGAAGTTGGTTGAGATAGTTGAAAGAAACAACGTTAAAAAGAGGGTATTGACAAAATTGTACCTATGTGATGAGCACCTTAAGTCCGTCGATGAGCTCATATTAAAGTTAAAAAAGATGAGCAGAGGAGTAATAATTGAAAAAAAGGTCTTGGGATTGTAGCTCAGTCTGGGAGAGCGCACGGCTGAAGACCGTGTTGTCGTGGGTTCAAATCCCACCAATCCCATGCCGATAATTGTTGGGGATAAAATGAAAACCAAAAAGATAAAGGTTGGGGATGTAATCGAAGTTAAAAAAGATTGGATTGGAAATGTGAACAGCACAGAAGTTGTTGTGTGGGAAAGAGCCAAAAATCTTTTTGAAGATGGATACTATGGAAAACTTCTAGAATCTGAAAAGGGTGAATATTTATCACTTTCACTTGTAGAGGCATTATATCTCTTGAAAAAGAAAAAAATAAAAATAGTGAAAGATGGAAAGAAAATGAATTTCAAATCATTTTACAATTACTGCTCTGAGGTTGATAAAAGATTCAGGGAAAGATATGCAGTATATCAAGATTTAAGGGATAGAGGGTTCCTAGCTAAAACTGGATTTAAATTTGGTTGCGACTTCAGAGTATATGAAAAAGGTGTTAAACTAAAGCACGGCCCCAAAACACAAAAAGAACACACAAAATGGATTGTATTTTCAGTTCCGGAAGATTATAATTGTTCCTTTCAAGAATTATCAAGGGCAGTAAGACTCGCACACAATATTCGTGCGAGAATGCTGTGGGCAATTGTTGACAATGAAAGCGATATAACATATTACGAAGTGTTAAGAATGAAGCCGTAGGTGATAAAATGAATATAGAAAATTTATATAGTAAAAATGTTGTATCCATAAAATCTGATAAAAAATTAAAAGATGCAATAAGTGTAATGATAGAAAATAAATATCACCAACTTCCCGTAATAGATGAAGAATACAAGGGAATGATAAATATAAAAGATATAGCTATTTCCGGGGTCAATGCAGAAACCACAAAAGTTTCAAAATTCATAGTAAAGGTTCCGGGGGTATCTCCAGATGAAGATGTGATAGAAGTTTCGAAAAAACTTTTGAACAATGGATTCAGAGCTCTTCCCGTAATGAAAGATGATAAAGTGATTGGAATAATATCTGAATCTGATTTAATAAAAGCTGTGAAAAATGTTTATGTATCAGAAATGATTAGCAGACCTGTAATAACAGTAGATAGAAATTGCACAATAGGAAAGGCAAAAAATATTTTACGCGATGAAAATATATCTAGACTTCCAATTGTTGATGACAAAAACAAGATAATTGGAATTGTATCCGATATGGACATGGCAAAAATTCTTATCAAGCCCAAAGATAGGTCATTGTCAGGAGAAAAATTATCTCAATTAAATTTACCTGTGACGACAATAATGTCAAAAGAAGAATACATAGAATTTGGAGCTCCTTTAGAAAAAATTAAAGAACATATGAAAAAATACGATGAATGTATATTTGCTGAAGATGACAAGCCCGTTGGAATAATAACATCTCGAGACATGATAGAAAAATTAATTCCAAGAAAAGAGCAGGTCAGGGTAAATTTAATGAAATTCAACGATGTAGATGAATTTGAATTAGAAAGGATAAAAGAAATAATAGACAGATTCACTGAAAAAATGTCAAAGATATATAAGATTGATTCAATTTTCTTTCATTTAAAAACATATGAAATTGAGGGGAATAGAAAAAAATACTCGTTGCGGGGAAGGGTTTATGCAAATACCGAGCTCTTCGTTGCAAAAACTAGTAAGTGGTCAGCATTATCGGCAGTTCAAGATTTAATAGAAAAACTGGAAAGAATCATGAAAAAGAAACACGAAAAAGAAATTTCTTAAATATTTTTATTTACAAAATTTTTTATTTCATCCATTTTTATTCTCTTTTGCTCTGTAGTATTCCTAAATCTTATTGTAACCGTATTGTCTTCTATCGTTTGAAAGTCGATTGTAATACAAAATGGTGTTCCAATTTCATCCTGACGAGCATAACGGCGGCCTATGGAACCGGATTCATCATAAAATACATCAAAATCATTTTTCAAAGATTCATAAACCTCTTCAGCTTTAGATGAAAGTTTTTTAACAAGCGGAAAAACAGCAATTGTAAATGGTGCAATAATTGGTGGTAATTTTAAATAGAATCTATCTTTGTTCTCTGCGTATCCAATATCAAGAAATGAAAATAAGATTCTATCAACACCAAAGCTAAGTTCAAGGACGTGTGGAACAAATTTTCTTCCATTATAAAATACTTCTTGACTTACGCCAGAAACTTTTTGATGTCCTATTAAATCGTGGTCTGTTCTATAATGTATTCCACTAACTTCCTTAAATTTTCCGAGACTGTTTAAATAAAGTTCAACATCCCAATGGTACTTGTTGTAGAAAGCCTTCTCTTCTTCGCTCAATTGCCTCATTCTAAATTTATCTTCCGGAATTTTTAGAATATCTAAATAGAATTGCTGAACCTTTGCCATATAATAAATGTAAAATTTAGGGAGACCAAGTTTCTTTTCCACATCACTGCACTTCATTTTAGTAATATTTTTTTCAGATGGTTTAATTATCAATTCATAATCCTTTACATCATCCCACCTGTCGCATTTATCTATCTCACTTGGATCGAAGAAAATTTGTAATTCTGCCTGTGTAAATTCTCTTTGACGTAAGGTAAGTTGGCGCGGAGATATTTCATTTCTAAATGATTTTCCGACTATTGCAAGCCCCAATGGTAATTTCTTTCTTGTTAAATTGAACTCTCTTATAAAATTTATATAGACTCCTTGAGCAGTTTCCGGTCTCAAATAGGATTCAGTAACATTAAATATTCCAACGTTTACCGGAAACATCATATTGAAGTAAGAAACTTCGCTGAGGTCTCCACCACATTTTGGACATTTTATCTTATGCTCCTTTATTATCTTTGTGAGCTCCTCTGGAGATTTTCCCTCAAATGATTCATGGAGGATATTTTCTATTAATGTATCAGCCCGTTCAACATAGCCGCATTTCTTACAAACAACAACGGGGTCAACAAAATTTTTAATGTGACCTGATGCAACGAATGTATTCTTGGCCATTATGTCGGCCGCTTCTATTTCATGAAAGTTTCTATTAAGAGAAAGGAAATATTTTCTCCATATATTTTCGAATTTCCTTTTCATCCTTGTTCCGATGTGGCCGTACTCATAAAAGCCTGACATTCCACCATAAATTTCTGATGCACGGTAAAAAAATCCTCTTCTTTTTGCAAGATTTTCTATCTTTTCGAGTGTTGCAATCATATTTTAAATTTTTATGCAATATTTAAATATGGTGATTTTCATGAGGATAAAAAATGTTATAGTGTTTTTATTGCTCTTATCAAGCATTTCGCTTGCATGTAACATGAGCTCCGAAATATATTTACCGGCAGTCCAAAAAACTGATTATGGATACACAGGGGTCATAGCACGTGCAACGGTCGAAGTAAAACCCGGCACTGGGCATGTATTTGTCGACACATTTCCATTGACACAGATAGATACACAGGCATCTGCAAGATTGGCGAGAGATGTTGCATTTGACATACTCAATAAAAATCCGATGAAATATGATGTATTTTATACAATAAGGTCAGATGCTCCAATAATAGGTGGACCATCGGCAGGCGGGTCATTAACAGTTGCAACTTTATCAGCTCTTTTATGTATAAACATCAGTAACGATACAATAATGACGGGAACTATAAATCCAGATGGTTCGATAGGACCAGTTGGAGGAATATTTGAAAAAGCCGGCGCAAGTGCAGATATTGGGGCAAAATATTTCTTAATACCAAAAGGACAAAAAAATATAGTAGTTAGAACCCAAAAAAATATACAGATGCCATTTGGAACCGAGATTGTAACAAATCCCGTTTCGCTGGACATAGAAGATTACGCTAAGAAGAATTGGAATATGAGTGTCATAGAAGTCTCAAATGTAAAAGATGCATTAAGATATATGACCGGATATGAATTAGTTGAAAAGAAGTACAATTACACTAAAAACGATAAAGTGAAAAAAATAATGAAAGATATTGCAGAAAATATGATAAACATATCCGATTCAAAATTAAAAGAAACTAAAAATTCTATCAACAATGTTAAATTTTCGTTGGATTATATAAATCAATTAAATGAATTATACAAAGAAGCACAAGAAAAAAACGATGAAGCAAAAAAATTGTACAATGAAAAGAAATATTATTCTGCTGCAAGTTTTTCATTTGCGGTATGGATTAAATGTTCATACATTAACAACTTGATAACATTTATGAAAAATGATAAATATACACTCAAAGAAAAATTGACAGATACAGAGAATAATATCAAAAAAATAAAAAATGAAATAGATGCCAAGAAATCCGATATAGACAATCCAGAAGATATAGAAATAATAGCACTTTCTGAGCAACGTATAAATGATGCAGAAGACTATATAACAAAGGCGTGGAAAAATTATTATGACAATCAATTCTCAGACGCTTGTTACAATACTGCATACGCTAAGGAAAGAGCAAGAACAGCAACGATATGGATAAACTTAACAGATAAGTTTTCTGGAGAAAATATGAGTTTTAACTTTTCGTCATTAAAAACTTTGGCTGAAGAAAGATTAGAAGACGCAAGGTCTTCAATACTTTATGCACAAACAATTATCGGAAATGTTAACGATGCAGAAAGTACATTAGAAATTGCGGAAAAAGATTATAGAAACGGAGATTATTCATCATCATTGATGAACTCGGTAATGGCAAAGGCGATTTCAGATATTTACATGGAAACGCGAGATGAAAGTAAAGACGTATTGAACGAAAAAGTTAAAGAATTTCAGCAACAGGCAGAGAATTCAATATCCGAAACTGAAAGTAATGGATATATTCCACTTGTTGCAATAAACTATTTAGAATATGGAAAGACATTAAATGACATTGGTTCAAAGTTGATATATTTTAAATATGCATCAGAATTTGCAAAGCTAACAGAAGATATAAGCACTGCAATGAATCAAACAAACGAAAATAAATACAACTATCAGAAAGTTGAAATAAGAAAAGTTGAAAAAGAAAATAAAAACTACAACCAGTTAGCAATAGGCTTTTTAATTGGTTTTATATTTTCTTATTTTATATTAAAGATAACAAA
>CAYYKR010000005.1:20455-25955 GCA_964469235.1 uncultured archaeon
AAATATCTCAAAGAAGGAAATCTTCCAGAGCAGAAATTGGCAACATTGGTAAAGATGAAGCCAATGAGCATAAAGGAGCTCCGTGAAAAATTTAAAGACCTGTCCATAGCGTTGTCATGGGCAAAGAAAAAGAATTTGATAAAGATTGAAAAAGGTGTGGTAAAGTTTCAAAAGGACGACGTTCAAAGTGAAATAGATTACCTTAAGAAATTGGATAATGGAGAAAAAATACCTGAAAATGTTGTTGAAATATTTCTCAAAAGAAATTTCATCAAGAAGGAGAGAGAAGATATTTTTTCAAGGGCTGAAAAATACAAAGGCAAAGTTATAGATGACTTGAATGAGGATATAATTAAAACTGGTGTATGGAAAGACGTCTCGTTTAGAAAGTACAATGTTAGCTTGGTTGGCAAAAAAATATATGCGGGCAAAAGGCATATAATAAGTTCTTACATAGAAAAATCTAGAAAAATATTTCTTGAGATGGGGTTCAAAGAAGTTGATGGTTCTATAATTGAATCCAGCTTTTGGAATTTTGATGCGCTCTTCCAGCCTCAGGATCATCCAGCAAGAGAACTTGCAGATACATTTTATATGAAGAAACCAAGTATAGCGAACCTTCCGAAAGATTTGGTTGAAAAAGTAAAAGAGGTTCACGAGCACGGAGGTTATGGATCAACTGGATGGAATTATAAGTGGTCGGAGGACATTGCAAAGAAAATAGTTATGAGAACGCACACGACAGCTGTATCTGCAAGAAATTTATCAAAAATAAATCCACCAGAAAAAATTTTCTGCATAGGCAAAGTTTTCAGAAACGAAACGATAGATTACAAACATCTTCCAGAATTCATACAAATAGAGGGAATAGTGGCTGCGGAAGATGTGACATTTAGAAATTTACTTGGATATTTGAAAGAATTTTATAAAAGAATGGGATTCAATAAAATAAGATTCAGACCAGCATACTTCCCGTACACAGAAATGAGTGTAGAACCGGAAGTTTACTTCGAAGAACATGGAGAATGGATAGAACTTGGTGGAGCAGGGATGTTTAGACCGGAAGTTACAAGACCTCTCGGTGTAAGTGTGCCCGTTCTTGCATGGGGTCTTGGATTGGAAAGACTTGTAATGCTTAAAACCGGGCTCAATGACATAAGAAACTTTTATTATAAAAATGACTTGAATGTTTTGAGGGAGATGCCCATATGGCTGTAGTTACTTTTAACAAAACGGAATTGGAAAAATTAATTGGAATGAAGCTTGATAGTAAATATTACAAAGAAGTTTTTCCTATGATAGGAGCTCCGTTGGAAGAAATAAATGAAAAGTCAGTAAGTTTTGAAATATTCCCGAATAGACCTGATATGTTAGGCATAGAAGGTTTTGCAAGGGCAATTAGAAATTTTCTTGGACTTGGAGAACCAAAAAAGTATACTTCAACTCCATATAAAATTTCTGTTTATGTGGACAAATCTGTAAGGCAGATAAGACCATATATTGTATCAGCAGTTATAAAGGGTGCAACGATAGATGAAGAAATGCTTCTAAATCTCATGCAATTTCAAGAAAAGATGCATGAAACTTTTGGGAGAAAAAGAAAAAAAATAGCAATAGGCATACATGATTATGACATGGTAGAACCTCCATTCTACTACAAAGCTGTTGAGCCGAATGAAATAAAGTTTGTCCCGCTTGATATGGATAAAGAGATGACACTCGAAGAAATTTTAAAGAATCATCCAAAAGGAATTTCATATAAAAATCTTCTCAATGGGTTTGACAAGTATCCAATACTTGTCGATAGCAAAGGAAATGTTCTCAGCTTTCCCCCAATAATAAATGGAGAGCTCACAAGAGTTAATGAAAATACAAGAAACTTGTTTATAGATATGACAGGAACGAGTTTAGAAGCATTAAAATCTGCACTGAATATACTTACAACATCAATGGCGGACCGTGGATGTATAATAGAATCAGTTAGAATAATTTATGAGGGCAACGAAATAATAACACCAGATCTTTCTGAGAGACCGATAAAAGTTGATTTGGACTATGTAAACAAACTTCTAGGAATAAGCATAAGCAGAGAAAAATTCATACAGCTGATAAAAAGAATGGGATTCGAATTTGATGGAAATGTCCTAATTCCGCCATACAGAGCGGACATAATGCATCCAATAGATATAGTAGAGGATGTGGCAATATCATATGGATACGAAAACTTCATTCCAGAATTGCCCAACATATTTACAAATGGACATTCTATGAAGAAAAAAGATTTTGAAAATGTTGTTGCAAGATTGATGAATGGAATGACATTCCAAGAAGTTAGAACCATGATATTAACATCCAAAAACGACCAAACTGAGAAAATGAATATAAATGTTGAACTTGCTGAAGCGTTAAATCCAAAATCTGATGATTACTCTGTATGTAGAACAGATTTAATTCCAGGAATATTGAATGTGTTTTCTCAAAACAAGCATGTTGACTATCCACAAAGAATTTTTGAAATTGGAAATGTTGTTTATCTTAATTCAGCATCCGAGGTTGGGGCAAGTGAGAAGACTTTAATTTGCCCGGCGATATCTCCAGGAAGTTATTCGAATGCAACTTCTGTTCTCAAGGAGCTCCTCGATTCATTAAAAATCAAATTCAACATAGTTGAGTATAAAGACAAAAGATTTATAGACGGGCGCGCTGGAAAAATTTTCTCAAATGGAGATGAAATTGGAATAATAGGAGAAATTCATCCGTCAATACTCAACAAATGGAAAGTCGAAAAACCCGTTGCATTGTTTGAGCTAGACATAGAAAAAATCATGAAAATTGCATCTAACTAGAACCATCGGAATTAAACATTATAAAAATGAAAATTATAATCACAGCAATTATCCCAAACCCATACAAATATGGTGAAAGAATTCTTGAAATTTTTGAGAATATGGTAAACCATACTATTGCAATCAAAACAATAGAAAAAAATAAAAATTTTAGGAAATCATCTGTACTCATTAAAACAACCCGCCAAATAACTTTTGATACCATGTTTTTGGTATTTCAACTTTTTCTCCAGTTATGAGTTCGGCTAACTTGTGTATACTTTGACTTGATGGTGATGTTGGCTTATGAACAACCACCGGAACCATCTTTGATATAGATTCTTTAACATTATCATCTTCTGGAATGGTTGCTAATATTGGAACGTTGTCTAAAATTTCAGATAATTGCTCGTTTGTTAACTCATGTTTTTTCCCGGATACTCTATTCACTACAACTCCAAGGACATTCACACCGGCCTCTTCTGCCATCTTTATGGTTTTTAATGCATCTATGGCAGCTGGGAGCTCAGGATTGGTAACTACTATCAAATCGTCGCTCGACTCTATAGACGAAAGAGCTTCCCTTCCAAGTCCGGCAGCAGAATCGATTATAACAATTTCAGATGTTCCAGACAGAATATCCATAATGTTCTTCAATTTCTCAGGGTCTAAATCCTTTAAATCTTCGAGAGAAATTCCAGATGGAATCACTTTCATTCCAAGCGGATGTTCATAAACGGCTTCATACAATCTTGCATTTCCCTTCATGACATCCTGAAGAGTCTTCGGATAAAGAGGAACGCCCAAGTGAATTCCAAGATTGGGAGCTGTAACATTAGCATCGATAACCGTTACACTTTTTCCCATTTTACTTAAAACTGAAGCCAAATTTGATACGAGCGTGGTTTTTCCAACCCCACCCTTTCCAGAAGATATACATATGAATCTAGTCATTTTAACCCCTGTATGAGCTTAACATTTATTAATTATCGAAGTTTATTTAAATAATTATTGTATTCTTAGTTTTAAAAGTTAATAGTATAAAATTATTTATGATTGAATATTTTAATATAAATCAGACGGCGTTTAACACTACAAACACCGTAAATTTTGCAAAAATATATATTCAAAGCCTTCCTGAGCTCGTAAGGGCGGGGGACTTCACAGCGATAACAGTTTCAATAGTACTGCTCCTTCTCGGTCTTATAATAATAAATAAAATAACAAATGCCATGATGAAAGTTATAGAATCCGCTTTAATGCTAACGATAATTTCATATGCATCGTATCTTTTTGCAATGGTCTTTATTGCAAGGTCATCCATTCAAGGATTCACAGTTGAAAATGTTTTGATACTCATAGTTGGCATTTTAGCTATAGTGTCGGGAATATTCGAAAGTATTAAAACACTCATACATAGAGCGAGTAAATATAACATTCCAAGCGAAAAAGAAATTGAGAGGTATCAAAATAAGAACGTTCAGAGTGAATATGAACCGTTAGAATTTAATAAATTGCTAAAATTCGATTCCATAAAATCAGATAACAGTATTGGAAAGAGGTTGGCATATCTTATAATTTCCGAGTTTGGTGTGTTTTCTTCAAAAACTATATCAGCTCCAAACCCAAAAGTTGGAATGGCAATATTTTTTATATTTCTATTTGGCATAATATTTTACATATTTACGATGCATACAAATAAGACAAAAGAAATGCAATATTTCTTAATAACCTTAATTACAAGTATGATAGTTGCATCTGTGCTTGCAATAACATGGTCACTCTATCCGCCATCGGAAATCTTCTCATTAAAATTCTTTAGCACAGATGCACTCGTAGCCGTCATAACCGGAACTTCCATATCAATGTACATGGGAGGAAAGTGATTCAATGAATAAAAATCAAATAATAAAAGAAACAGCAAAAATAGTTAAAGAAAAACTTTACGGTGAGCCCACAGGCCATGATTGGTGGCACATATATAGAGTGTGGAAAACTGCAAAGAAGATTGCAAAAAAAGAAGGCAATGTAGACATGTTTATAGTTCAAATGGGAGCTCTCCTTCACGACATAGACGATTGGAAATTCAACAATGGAGACATACACGCCGGTTCTCGAACTGCCAGAAGAATTTTAGAAAAGATGAAAGTTGATGAAAATTACATATCAGCCGTGTGTGAAATAATAGACGATGTGTCGTTTAAGGGAGCCGGAGTAAAGTCCAAGATGAAAACGAAAGAAGGCATGATAGTTCAAGATGCTGACAGACTGGATGCGATGGGAGCAATAGGTATAGCAAGATGCTTTGCAACCGGAACAAAATTTAAAAGAGAGATTTACAATCCGAACAAAAAACCAAAATTTCATAAGAGTTTCGAAGAGTATAAAAAATCTAAATCGACAAGTATAAATCATTTTTATGAAAAATTACTTTTGCTAAAAGATTTGATGAATACAAAGACCGCAAAGAAAATTGCCGAAAGACGACATAAATTTATGAAAGAATTTCTAGATGAATTCTTTAAAGAGTGGGATGGAAAAGATATCAATTAGCAACTAATCAAGTATATAAATTTAATTGTAAATAAATTTTTGTTGATGCCTCCGTAGCTCAGCTTGGATAGAGCATCTGCCTTCTAAGCAGAGGGTCGCGGGTTCGAATCCCGTCGGGGGCA
>CAYYKR010000006.1:0-10448 GCA_964469235.1 uncultured archaeon
TGGTGATTTTGTGGATCCTTACATTTTTATGGCGTACGATATAAGGGGAATTTATAATTCCCAATTTGATGATAAAGATGCATATAAAATTGGATTGGCATATGCAAATTTGGTAAGAAATAAAAATTGGATAACAACAAAAAATTTTGCAGTTGGAATGGATGCAAGAAATTCTGGTCCTGAGATAAAAAGAGAATTGCTAGACGGCATGACCGATGGTGGACTGAATGTTGTTGACATAGGAATGGTATCCACTCCTATTTTCTATTTTTCAATAGTTCAGAAAAATCTTGACGGCGGAATTATGATAACAGCATCTCACAATCCCAAAGAGTATAATGGATTCAAGATTCAAAGGAGAAATGCATTTCCAATTACCGGTGAAGGTGGAATTTATGAGATGCGAGATTACATACTTGACGGCAAATTAAAAAAGTTTGAGAAAGGGAGCGTTTCGAAAGAAAATATTATAGATGACTACATAAATTATTTATCTAAAAAAGGAAATTTTGACGGACTAAGAATAGTTATAGATAATGGAAATGGTGCTTTTGGATTTATTCCAGAAAAAATATTTGAAAAATATAATTGTAATGTTAAAACATTGTACGGGGAACCTGATGGGAGTTTTCCAAATCATATCGCTGACCCGCACAGATATGAAACTTTGAAAAAATTGCAGTCTGAAGTTGTAGAATCTGATGCTGATGTTGGATTTGCTTTTGACGGAGATGGTGATAGATTGGGTGTGGTAGATGAAAAGGGAAGGATAATAACAGAAGATTTTGTTCTCATGATGCTCTCGAGAAAGGCGTTAGAAAAAAAGAAAGGTGTAGTCATCGTAGATACCAGGGCAACTATGGCATTAACAGAAGATATAGTAAAACATGGCGGAACTCCCATCATGTCAAAATGTGGTCACGCGTATATATTGGAGAAGATATTTGAAACAAATGCTGTTTTTGGTGGTGAGGCTTCAGGGCATATGTATTTTCCTCAAGATTACTATCCATATGATGATGGGATGTTCATAGCGTTGAAGATGGCTGAGCTCATATACGATTTAAAATCCAAAGGAACAAAATTATCAGAATATTATGATTCTCTTCCAAGATACATATCAACTAAGGAATACTCATTTGAATGCCCCAATGAGAAAAAGTTTTCAATTGTAGAAAATATAAAGAAAGATATAAAATCGCACAAAGATTACTATGGATTAAAAAAGATTATAGATATCGACGGGGTTAGAATAGAGACTGATAACGCATGGGGGCTTGTGAGGGTTTCAAATACATCGCCAAAAATAAAATGCAGGTTTGAATCCAAAGATAAAGATGGTCTCGAGACCATGAAAAAAATAATTTTTGATTTATTAAATAAATACGGTGTAAAAACAAATGAAAATGAATAAGAAAATATATGTGGGATTTGACTCGACGGTCGACAAGGTCTTTCTTTTTAATAATATTATAGAGCTTTCCGAAATGAAGAAAGGAAAAGTGATTTCAAAGTTAATTGGCAAAGCTATAAGATATCTTAAAAGAAATGAAGACGTTGAAATACCTATAGATAATTTTAAATATAAAGATGAGCTCGAAAAAGTCATGGAACCTTATGAAAAAATTATTTCTCTTGGAGGAAATGCTGCAATTGAATCATCAACGTTTCATTCTCTCGGAATGAATGTAGAATTTTCTGGTGCTATTTCAAAATCTTCTATAAAAGAATTGAAACATAAAAATCCAAGTAATGTTGCAGATTTTATTAAAACATTGTCAAAAACATCTTATTTTACAAATGCCAAACCAACATCTTTTATAATTCAGATTCTTGGAAATTCTTCGCGAGTTATATTATGCAACGGAGAAGGGAGAAGGTATGATTATATAAAAAAAGTTATGGTAAGAATTCCAAGATTGGTAATTCCCAATTCTTATTTTTCTATCGTTGGGTGGAACGTTTTATTTCCAGATGGGTTGAATAATATTCAAGAAAATGAAATAAAGTTATTTTTGGAGAAATTGAAAAGAAAAAATATTAAATTGTTTGCAGATTTAGGCTCTTTTGAAGAGAGATATCCTGGAAAATTGAAGAGGCTTTATAAATTGCTCCTTGGAAATTTTGATATTCTTTCTATGAATGAGTACGAGTACAAAACATTTCTAAAAATTATGAATGAAAAGATAGAAAATATATTTGCCAAATCAAATTTATCTGTGATTCACGTTCATTCAAGTTCATATCAATGGAGCTTATCAAAAACGAAGGAAATTTCTGATATGATGTACGAAGCTCAGAAATTATCTGAAGCTGCCGGTACATTTAGAATAGAAAATATGAAATATCCTAAGATGAAAAATTTAAAAGACATTTTAAGTAGGAAATCTATAAAGAAGAAAATTAATAAACGTAGAAATTTTTATTATCTAAAAACTGAAACTATAAAGCCAAGAAAAATATTATCAACCGTTGGTGCAGGAGATGTGTCATTTGCAACATTAATTTCCTCTTTGTTTAAACAAAATTTTTAATTAATGAATTCTTTTATAGCTCTTACTATCATAGCAGAACCCCACGCTTGAACGCGGCACCCCAAGATATTTCCGTTCCCATCAAAAGTTTCCCCTATACCAGGAAGACATTTTTCCTGACTCTTTGAAAGAATTTCTAAATATTCATTTCCTTTTGAGCCATACATAAATTCTGCAAGTGTCATCCAGCCAGTTGTGAGAGACCATATCTGACCTTGATGATATTTGCTAAATGAAAAGTTTGGATTGTCTTTTGATAAAGTTAAAATTCCGTTTGGTGTTGATAGCTTTTCTTCAACAATTTTTATAACCTCTTTGGGATGCTTGCTCACTTTCATTATAACTGGAACAAGCATGTTTGGAGTTATGGATGTTCTGTCTTTGAAATTATCAATATAATAATTCCCGTTCCAATATATTTCAAATGAATTTTCTAGGAGCTCTGCATCTTTATCTACATCAAAATTAAGTTCTTTCAAATCTTTTAGAGCTCTCAGCCATAATGCTTGAACATCTACCGCTCGAGGTCTATGAAGTGTATCCATCCACGTAGACCCTCTTCTCTCATCATACATATCGTCCATATCATTTTTGAAGAATCCATTTTCGTCCGCGTGAGCTCTGTACCATTTTATAAATTCATTAATTTTCGATTTGTACCTTTCAAGAAATTCAAAATCTTTTGTGGCGTCCAAATATCTTTTGAGAGAAATTATAATTAATGGGGTTGCATCGGCAGAAAAATAATCTGGAGGATTTAAGAAATTTGGAACGTTTGTAGTAGAGACATTTAATATATTTGATATGAGCTCCTTTGAGACTCCATACCATTCCAAATCTATTAATGCAGGAATAGTCCATCCCAAATCTCGTCCCCACATTTCAAGGAACCAAGGAAAACCGGCGTACAACTCCAAATTATTATTTCTTTTAAGCAACATGTCCAAACTGAGAGAAGCCAAATTTAATTTTTTATTTTTATAATTAAATTTCCTTTTTATTTTCTTTCCCTTCTCTCTGAATATATCTATACTAAAATATTTTGCTTCCGTCTCGAATTTGATTACCATACATCTTTGGTTATTCATATGATTTTTGTAGAATGTATCAATTATTTTTACATTTCTATTGAACTCTATATGAAGTTTGTCAACTGAAAGAATGAGAAATTTATTTTGAGACAGTGTTCTTATTTCATAGCTTCTATTGTGCCAATTTTCACTTTTGCCACGCATGTTTATTCCAATTTCAAATATTATTTTCGTTCTTGGATTTTTTAATTTTATTGATATCTCTTCTCCATCGGTTATTGAGATTTTCTCTAAGATTTCTCCAAGGTGTGTTTTGTATGTTGATTTTACTTCTTTATTTGAAAATTCAAAATCCTTTATATTATCTTTTGACAACCATTCATTGTCTACTTGAAGTGCAAAATAATCAAAAAATTTTTTATTTAATATCCAAAATCCAGTCCACTTATCTCTGAATGTTGTATCACAATATCTATGAAAATGAGCTCTTCTACCAGAAAGAAAATAGCATTGAGGAACTTGCTCCATTATAATTATTTGTTGTTAGTCTTTAAACTTTTTTCCAATATCTTTTTCATTACTTTATTTTTGAAGTCGAATAAAATTTGAGTTATCGTTTCAAATCCCTGTGTCGGAGTATCAAAATATGAGAAATATTGATGAACATCTCCATCTCCCCACCATTTTGTACATATATTGTGAAGATGGTCGCTCGTTTGGAGAAGTCTCCAAGTCTTTATAATTTCTTTATCTCCAGTTTTCATTACATCATCTTTCATTCCTTGGATTTCATCGAAAACTATTTGTTGCATTTTATTTCCAAGCCATGCAGACACATCCATTTCGATATCTGCCCATGAAATAGAATTCATTTCATACACATCGTATTCTCCAACTGAGTTGTACTTTTCTACAACTTCTCTAGGAAGAGAGAATTTTAAATTTTTATACTTGTTTATCTCCCACGGGAGCGCTTTTAAGAACCAAAATATTCCTGTTTCTTCCCACTGGTGCTCTCCAAGAGTTTCATAGTCCATGAATAAATTCAAAACTTGGCCGGGCGTTGCTGCAATCCATGATGCATATTTTTCTGCTGTTAATGGCCATTCGCTCCACCACTTTGCACCAAATCTATAACCTACGTCATCAGTTAGTTGTCTGTTTCTCAACAGTATTTTTATTTTGTCGGCAACATGAATTGGGGGATGGTATAAATAATTTGGAGAGCGCCATCCTAATATTCTTGGTACCTCTTCTGTGAATATTCCCTTGAATCCGAGCTCCTGTGCTGATTTCGCAATTAGATTATTGTATATCAATTCAGTGTTCGTCATTGTAACCGGTTTTTGACCGAAAAGAGATTTTATTGTATCGTTCTGAGCTTTTACTTGCTCTATAAACTCTCCATTGTCAGCATAAAGTCCTGATAGTGAATGATAATAAGTTTCTCCTATAAATTCAACATAGTCTTTTGGAAACTGCTTAAACAGGTCAAGTAAATCAGGTGCCCATTTTTCTGCCTGTTCCAACCAAGTTCCCGTTATTGAGAAGGCTACTTTGAAAGGTTTCTTCTCCTTCTTCATTGCCTTTACAGTATCAAGAAGTATGTTTGTTGCAGGCCAATAGCATTTTCTCAGGACTCTTTCAAATATGTATTTGTTGAATTCGTCGTTGAAATATCTATCGTAGAGTGTCTTGGCGTCATTGTTAACGCCGTATTTGTTGAGACGAATAGGCTGATGAATCTCGAATACTAAGTTTATATCCATTACCACAACCCCATAGCTTTTCCATAAACTCCAGCTGTCCATTTTGAAATCTTTTGCCATTTGTAATTTTTCTCTACATTCCTTCTCCCATTTCTTCCGAGCCACTTTCCCCATCCGGGGTCGCTAAGAGCTCTATCGAGTTGGTCTTTTATAGAATTTGAATTTCCAACATAATTATGAAGTCCAGTGTACTCATGTATTATGGTTTCTTTCAACCCACCTGTATAAGAACCAACCGCAGGTGTAGCTGCAGCTGCTGCTTCCAGTGCAACTATTCCAAACGGTTCATAAACAGATGGTATCGCGACGGCATCCGCCAACTTAAAAAGCGATATTAAAGTTTCTTCTGGGAGGAACCCGGTAAAATATGTTTTTTCTCCAACACCTAGGGAGTTTGCCATGTTTCTATATCTGTTAATATCTCCGCGACCGACTATAACGAATTTTGATTCTGGGTGGTCTTTTAATATTTGAGGCATTGCTCCTATTAGAAATTCCAGTCCCTTTTGATATGTTAGTCGCCCGACAAATAAGACCATTTTTTCCCATCCGGATGCAAATTCATCTTTACTTATAGTTGGCTTTATGTCAAACCTCTCTATATCTACTCCATTTGGAATATAATGTATTTTATTTTCTGGAACTCCAAATAACGATTTCACTTCGTTGTAAAAGTCTTTTCCAACCGTTATGACATCATTTGCTTCATAAGTTCCGTACCATTCTAAATCGTTGATCATTTTTGAATATCTTGTATGTATTCCAACTCTCCCATACTCTGTTGAATGCAATGTGAATACGAGTGGGAGCCTTAATGATTTTTTTATAGCAACCCCTGCAGGTACCATCATCCAATCATGCGCATGGACAACTTCAAACTTTTCTTCCTTGTTGAGCTCAATTGCTTTTTTCTCCATTCTGTGTCCCAAAAACATTGACCAAGTTATTGTATCTGGAGCATTCCCGGAGGGAATTCTATGAACATGAACGCCTTCTACCTCCTCGTCCGTTTCCTTATCTCCAAATGTTAGAACATGAACTTCATTTCCCTGCTTTACGAGTTCTCTCGAGAGGTCATAGCAATGACTGGCTATACCTCCAACCTTCATTGGCGGAAACTCCCAAGTTGTCATTAAAATTTTCATTGCTTTACACCCATTTCATTAACAATCTTAATTATATTATCTCTGTTGGAGTCAAATATTTTATCTCCAGGAACCTTTAAGTCGTTCATAAGTG
The DNA here is from genome assembly GCA_964469235.1 of uncultured archaeon. Taxonomy (GTDB): domain Archaea; phylum Aenigmatarchaeota; class Aenigmatarchaeia; order GW2011-AR5; family WALA01; genus WALA01. The sequence goes on from CAYYKR010000006.1 coordinate 6,574, forward strand.
ACGCTCTTGTTCCCTGATTTGTCACGAATATAGTTCTCGATTCATAGGCAAGCCACCATTCAACATCAGATATTATTTGTGATATATAAGCTCCAAAACCTCTTTGATGCTCTGTAGAATGAAAAGTTGAAATTAATGGAACATTAAATAATTTTGATAGGGACATTCCGGATGATCCAGATGTCCAGTCATGAGCGTGTATCAAATCAAAATTATCAATATCGTTTAATTCGACTGCGCGCCTTTTGAATTCATTGTTTAATAACATGGTCCAGTTGAATATGTTATCTGCTTGCAAATTGAAATCAACGAAGTGTATATTTATTCCATTGTCAATATAATCGTTCTGTTTTCCATAAGAAATTATGTGAACATCTCCAAACTCCTTTAATATGCTTGCTACATACAAGGCGTTCTGCAATGGTTCTTTTCCATCGAAGTCTTTTATTAGGATTAGAGTATTCATAGTAAAACCTTGTCAATTATATTTAAAAATATTAAATGAAATTATTTGAATTACCATGTAATAATCAATTACTAACTAAAATTTTTTAGCGACATGTTGTGAGCTCTGATGTAATTTTCTATAAGTATGGACCAGTCCGTTAAATCGACGGTCATCTTCGCCTCCGTTTTAAGCATTCCAACACTTGCCTTTGATACCTTTATGAATTTTTCAATGTCATTTGACAACTGAATTATTACACTGCTGTGGGACTTTCCAGACCTTAAAATAACATCTATTCCCTTGACATTTGGCTTATTCTTTAGTATAAATTGACCAAATCCGGCGTAATCTGTTGTAATTGTAAGAATTCCATTTGCAGCAGCTTCGTGCGGTGTGTATCCCCACGGCTCATAGTATGATGGAAATATTCCACCGGTGCAGCCACGAATAACATCATAGTAAGAATCTATTGAAATTAATTTATCCGCTTGAGATATGTAGACAGGATAAAATATTATTTTTATTCTATCTTCTTCTCTATTGAGCAATCCGTTTTCTTTGAGAGACTTTATTACCTGGTCATTGTTTTCATCATAGTTTAAGTCATATGCACACAATGGTGGTGTTCCATTATTGGAAAATAACCTTATGAAATTTTTTATCTTCATTGAATATTTTGTCGATATGATGGACTTTATTTTGTTGTATGGAAGTTTCTTTTTTACTATTTCGTTTATTACGGACTCTTTTATTTCATCTGTCATTGAATCTGTAAATTTCTCTATTTCTCTAAACATGAGAACGCTGTTTAAGACGGATGGGTTTTCTCCATGAACATCAGATGGAATAAATATAAAGAAGAATGAATCGTAAGGATAATTTTCTGCTTTAAGTTTTCTATTGAGCTGTCCAAGTGATTCTATAAACACATCTATACCTTTATTGTGAAATTCATACCGTCCTGATATAAAGAACAATCTTGGGTCTTCTGAAAGTCTCAAATTATAGTAAGGCTGAAAATATGCCTTTATAAATTTCATGAGCTCTCCCTTGAATTTTTTATGAAGATACGACAATTCTTCCATTGTTGGATATGAACTTATGTCAAGTCCGTTCAATAATATTACATTCGGAGACCGCCCTAAGATAAACCTTGCTTCCCTCGCAGTTACATCACTTACAGTTGTAAACACATCGCATACCTTTGAACAAGCTTTTTCCGTGAGGTGCTTTGAATTAACTCCATACTTGTAAGATTCTTTATCGTCAATTACCTTCCCATTTTTTAGTCCATCATCAATGAGCTCTTGAAGGTCTACATTTGCATTTGCCATTGAGCGTCCAAGTATGGTAGCGTGCGTTGTGAACACAGTTCCTACTTTTACATTTTTCTTTTTCAAATACAGAAGAGCTCCGCCAGAAAGCCATTCGTGAAATTGAGCAACTATTTTTTTGCCTTTATATTTTTGAGCAAGCTTCTCTATCAATTTTCCAGCTGCATATGACCATACAATTGGATCTGTAAAATCATTTCCGGCATTTAAAGAATCTATTTTATACCATTCCCACATTTTTGCCTTTATTTCATCTCCCTTTTTCATAAAATCCTTTATGTCTATCAATATTGTTCTTGGTCTTCCATTGACAGCCCAAATTCCATAGTAACATTTTATTCCATCCTTTCTCAATTCATCAAAGATGTCGTTGAACTCTCCAGAATTTCTAGGTTCGAATTCAAACAAAGATTTTTTGGGATTAAAATATCCTATCGTTAAATAATTATCTCCATAAATTTTTTTTGTTTCTTTGGCCTTCGTAGAAAGAACAGTATGAATTCCACCAACTTTATTCCCGATTTCATAAGAAGTTTCTATAAACATATCAGCTTTTACAGGCATATAAACACCAAATATATTTTATTAGTATGTTTAAATTGATGATGCAAGTTCTATAATTTTTTCTTCCTGGTTGTCAACTTCTACAATTCCAGATGCAACCAATACTCCCACCGCTCCCAATTCAATGGCTTTTTTTACATCCTTTCCTGTTGATATTCCAGCACCGCACAACAAGGGAGTTTTTATGGCGTTCAGTGTTTCTGTAATTAATCTCGGCTCAGATTCGGAAACTGATACGCCTGTTCCTATGAGCTCCGGAGGTTCAACCGCAATGTAATCCGGCGAAAACTTATCAATTTTAGACGCTTCTTCAGGATTTGATGCGCATACAATTGTTTTTAGTCCAATCTCTTTGCATTTTTTAACAATCTTCTCAATCTCTTCCATCGGTATTTTTTTCTCGGAATGGTTTATGATAGTTCCAACTGCACCATTTTGTCTTGCGCCTTCTGGGAGAAGCCATCCCGTATGGTGTCCATAATTTATCGGGTCTAAATGTTGAGCAAACACAGGAATGTCGACTGAATGAGATATTCTATATAGGTCAAACGGTTGAACAGATAAGATTATTTCTTTTCCAACCTTCTTGGAAACTCTATCACATATTTTTGCGAGCTCCAGTGCTTTATTTCCAGTTCCATTTTCATACGTTTTGAAATTTACAACAAGCATGGCCATAAAATCACTTCCTTTTATATTCGTGAATTATTTTTGCAACTTTTTTTAGCAATGAGGAAGGTTTTTCGTTCATCCAAATGGTTCTTCCTACTGTCATTCCAGCCGCTCCAGCAGCCATTACATCTTTTGCCATCTGAACGGCATGTTTCATATCTTTTGGTGGCCCACCTGCAGCAAACACTGGGCGGAATGATGTTTTTACAACTTCGGAGAATGTTTCTCTTGAACCTGTATAATATGTTTTTATGAAATCAAACCCGAGCTCACTTCCAAGTCTTGTAGCGTACTGAATGACATCGACATGATATCTATTTTTAGTTCTTGGATACATGAATCCCATTAATGGAAGACCGTATTTTTTGGCTTCGTCCTTAATATGCGGGAGTTCTCTGAGCATTTCATCTTCATATGGAGAGCCAATATAAACTGTATATGCAACGGCATCTGCAATTTCAGAGGCTTCTTTTACCGATGTTATGAGATTCTGTTTTTCCTTTTCTGAGAATGGAGTCTTTGCCGTCAACTTTACAATTTTGAACATTCCTTTTAGATAATTGGAATTTTCCTTTACATATTTCATTGCACCTATGTGCATCATTACTCCGTCAGCTCCGCCATCTTTTGAAATCTTTGCAATCCTCATGGGATCCATATTTACATTCTTGTATGGAAGAAGTCCATGTTCGACAGCATGATCAAATGCTATAAAAATTTTTTTATCGAGTTTTATCTTCACATTATCACCAATTATATATAAATTTGGTTCAATAAATATTTATGGATGAAAAGTTGGACGGTAATTACAAAAATATGTACGAGCTTTACAGAAGAATACTTGACAATAACATCCA
>CAYYKR010000006.1:10548-11814 GCA_964469235.1 uncultured archaeon
AAATAATTATCCATTTCTTATGACATACGGTATCTTTTCAATTATGTCTGTTGCAAGAAGTCCGGGACCAATTTCTTTTGAAATTATATCTCCAGCACGACCGCAAATATACGCTCCGGCAAGTGCACTTTCCAAAAGAGAGTTTCCTTGTGCAATTAATGAACCTATTATTCCAGCGAGTACATCTCCCGTTCCTCCCTTTGTCATATAAGGATTTCCTGTTTTGTTTATGAAGACGTCCTTTCCATCAGAAATTATATCGGTGTGCCCTTTAACAACAATTATACATTTCAATCTTTTGGCATTCTCCTTGACCAATTTACAATCATCTTCTAAATTTCCCATCAAATTTTCCCCTGTTAATATTTCAAATTCTTTTCTGTGCGGAGTCAAAATTGAATTTTCTAATTTCATCTCACGGACGGCGTATATTCCATCGGCATCTATAACTTTTGGAACTTCGGAACTTTTCACAACACTTCTTATGAATCTTAAAACGGACTTGTTCCTTCCCATTCCATTTCCTATAGTGAGTGCATTTGAAGAAATTATGACGCCTCTGACTTTTTCTATATCATATAGATATGGATAAGTTATTACATTTGGAGAATATGATGCTATGATATTGCTTGCTCTTTTCGTGGAGACAACTTTCACGAGGTCGCAACCAGACCTGAGTGCAGCTGACGAAACGAGAAACGGAGCTCCGGTGTAAATTTCTGAACCACCTATAACGGTCAAATACCCAAAGTCACCTTTGTGACTTTCCGAGCTTCTTTTTTTGAACAATTTCAAAATGTTCTTGTTCACTTCTTTCGTCTTCTCACCCGAAATTGAAATGTTGGATTTTTTAGAATTATGAAACATAATATTATAGATATAAGTCCTTCTAAGTACATTCCAAACCCAACGAGTGTTCCTACTGCAGCTGATATCCACAATGCTGCTGCAGTTGTCAATCCATTAACTCCATTGTGGTCTTTGAATATAGTTCCAGCGCCTATGAAGCCAACTCCGACTATTATGTTAGCTGCCACCCTCATTGGATCCGCTGACGGAGAATTTAAGGATATGTACGTGAAAATCGTTGAACCAACTGCAACAAGAGCGTTTGTTCTGAGCCCCGCAGGTTTTCCCCTCGATTCTCTTTCCCATCCTATTATCATTCCGAAGACGGCCGAGACGACAACTTTTATCAAAAAGTCTAATAAAGCCATATTAAGAATTATCTTTAATTTATAAATAATTTGATTTCCAATAATGATT
>CAYYKR010000006.1:11914-25789 GCA_964469235.1 uncultured archaeon
AGCCATATTAAGAATTATCTTTAATTTATAAATAATTTGATTTCCAATAATGATTGGGTGATAAAATGATACGAGTATTGGTAAATGGAATGGGTGTTATTGGTAAAAGAGTTGCTCTAGCAGTTCATAAGCAAGATGATATGGAGCTCGTTGGAATAAGCGATGCTATGTTTACTGGCCCTATAAGAACATTATTAAGTCCATATGGGGAATTGCACGGAACAAAACTCTACTGTTCAGCACCTCAATTTTATGATTCGATGAAAAAAGATGGAATGGTTGAAGGACTTCTTGAAGACCTTTTGAAGTCCGGCGGAGTCGACGTTGTTGTAGACGCAAGTCCAAAAGGAATAGATGCGAAAAACAAAGAGATGTATAAGAAGTATGGTGTCAAGGCAATATTCCAGGGAGGTGCAAGTGCAGATATTGCAGATGTGTCGTTCAATTCGTTTACTAACTTTGATGAAGCAAAGGGAAAGCAGTTTGTTAGAGTTGTATCATGTAATACAACAGGTCTGGCAAGAACTATAGGTGCGTTGCATAAGAAGTACGGTGTTGAAAAAGCATTTGTAACTCTTGTTAGAAGGGCAACGGATCCACCAAAAGTTAAAATAGGGCCTATAAATGCAATCGTGCCGGACTTGAAAGTTCCTTCTCATCATGGTCCGGATTTAAAGACAGTTCTTCACGATGTAGATGTTTTCACAATGGCTGTAAAAGTTCCTGAAACTTTGACGCACGTCCATATAGTTGAAGCAACACTCAAAAGAGAAATAACCAAAGAGGAATTGATAGAGACATTTAAGAGTACGCCAAGAGTCAATGTAATAAAAGCTTCTCATGGATTTGGAAGCAACGCCGAAATAATGGAGATGATGAGAGACTTAGGAAGACCAAGATACGATATGCCAGAAGTTGCCGTGTGGGAGGAGCTCACGCATGTTGAAGGGAAAAAGGTTTATTGGATGCATGCAGTTCATTCAGAATCTATAGTTGTTCCTGAAAGCGTTGATGCAATAAGGTCTATGTTCAATTTGATGCCAGCAGCGGAGTCCATAGAGAAAACAAACAAAGCAATGGGAATAATGAAGTTGGACATATAATCATATGAATATGAGAATTTTTTTGTCCATATCTTTCATAGACTTTTTAATTTCTTTTTTCATTTTTATCCAAACATCTTTTACCGGCTTTGCAGAATAAACGTACATCAACCTCTTCTTATTAACAGCATATCTGTTTATTATACCAAGAGACAACATCCTTTTTATGTGAATTCTTGTCATCCTCTCAGAAATTTTTATATTTGATTTTATTTCTTTCAATGTCATAGGGCCTTTAAGTAGTGCGGAATATATTTTAATTTCCATTTTTCCCAGGTCTATGAATTTTAACATATCGGAAATTATTTTCATTGTATTTTCTTTTTTCATATTTAATATTGATACCTTAAGTTTAAAAAGATTTCTATGAAATAATTATTACATATGTATGAATGGGTGATTTCATGAATAACACTAGAAAATTGTTTATCTCGGTAATAACGAATGCTATAATGTCAAATAAGTTTGTCAGAAATATTGCAGCAAACAAGTTTGATAAATATCTTTATGAGAATACAGTCACGAAGACGAAGAGTAAGATGCCAAAGAACGTTCAAGTTGACAAATACTACGGGCTTCGTGCTATGTTCATGTCCGGCCTTAGAAATTACAACAAGGGATATATATCAAAAAAAGTTGCAATGAAGGTTGTGGATACACTAGTTAATCAGGCTATGCTAAAAGGTGGTGGAACCGATGAAATTATAGAAAATTATAAAAAAAGGCATGGAATAGGACCACCATCATTCATAGTTTTGAGTCCAACGAAAAGATGCAATCTTCATTGCATAGGGTGTTATGCTTCTTCATCATCTGCAACAGCCGAGACTCTCAGTTTTGATACTGTAAACAAAATAATTCAACAGGCTCATGATTTATTTGGGGACAGATTTATAGTTATATCCGGCGGAGAACCTATGATGTATAGAAGTGATGGAAAAACAATATTAGATGTTGTTAAAAGCCATCCGGATATGTTCTTCTTGATGTACACAAATGGAACGTTGATTACTCCAGAAGTTGCAAATGAAATGGCTGAGCTCGGAAACATAACACCTGCAATATCTGTTGAGGGTTATAAAGAAGAGACAGATTGGAGAAGGGGCAACGGCACTTACGATAGAATATTAAAAGCATTTGAAAATCTCAGAAATGCCGGAGTGCCTTTTGGTATTTCCGTCACACCAACAAAGAAAAATTATGAAATTTTAATGAGTGATGAATTCTATGATTTATACTTCGATAAACTTGGTGCTACATATATGTGGATGTTTCAATACATGCCAATAGGAAGAGATTTTAAAAAAGATATGAAGGAGCTTATGATAGAGCCAGAGCAAAGATTTAATCTTTTCAAGAAGTGGAAACATCTTTTGAAAGAAAAGGAGTATTTTGCTGCCGATTTCTGGAACAGTGCTACACTTTCGGATGGATGCATAGCTTATGGAAGACAGGGTGGATATTTGTATATAGATTGGAACGGTAAAATAATGCCGTGCGTATTCATACCTTACAGCGTAGGAAATATAAAGGACTTGTTTGCTCATGGAAAGACAATAGAAGATATAATAGAAAATGATGTGCTAAAACGCGGTCGTGAATGGCAGACGAAATATAAAAATATAGATGGCAGAGTTGGAAATATGCTCATGCCATGCTCTATAAGAGATAATCACAGAGATTTCTTAAATGTTATAAAGGGAGCTGAGCCTGAAGATGAAGCTGCAAAGGAAGCCATGGAAAGTGAGGAGTATCATAAGACTCTAATAAACTTTGATAACAAACTCAGGGAGATAACAGAACCTTATTGGGAAAAAGAATATCTTTCGTCTGGGCGAGCTTCAGAAGCTTCGTAAAATTAATCATTTTAATAATTATTGATTATTTCTAAGTGGTATAGTATTTAAATAGTTTTCTTCTCAAATAATTGAAATAAAAAATGGGTGATGAAAATGAAAAATGATTTGAAAAAGCAACTTGGAATATTTTTTGAATATTTAGGAGAAGAGCCACTGGGGATCGATGAAGATAGAAGCAAAATTACATATAACTTTAACTTCAATAATGTGAAACATGAAATTATGGCTGAAGTTAACGGGTATAATACAAAAATTACTGATGAAATGTATAAACAGTTGAAATCAGCCGCGGAGAAATCCAACAATGAAATATTCAAAGCAAATGTTAGAAAGTTGGGAATGTATTTTAAATATGACTTGGGCGACATTGAAAAAATAGAAAAAATATTTACGCCCGGTCCAGAGCAGGATAAATTCTTCGAAAAGATCAGCAAAGAATACGTGGATAAAATGAATGAAGAGTTAAGAAAAGAGTTCTGAGTAATTTTTCTCTTTCTTATTTTTACATTCATTTTAAATTGTTTGCCTCATAAGTTCTTTTGGTGAAAGTTATGAACAGATTTTCATTTGCAAAGGAGCTCGCTAGGAAATGCGGCGGCATAGCAAAAAAAGATTTTGTGTCGGCAAAAAAGATTTCATATAAAAAGAATTCTGAAATTGTGACATCGACGGATAGAAAAATAGAAAGAATCATATGGCGTGAAATTCACAAAAATTTTCCAAACGATTCTATGATAGGGGAAGAGTACGGAAAGAGAATTAAAAATTTAGAGAATATATGGATAATTGATCCAATAGACGGGACACGAAATTTCAAATCGGGCATACCATTTTTTGCAATTTCTATATCATTTTACGGCGAATATGATACGTTTGGAGTTGTTTATGCTCCTGTTCTCAATGAGATGTTTTATGCTCGTCAAGGAGAGGGTGCATTTGAAAATGGAAAGAGAATAAAATGCTCTGAAGAGGACAATTTAAAAAAATCAGTTTTCGCATTTTGCAATGGTCTCAATAAAAGCTCTAGAAAAAGGATAGCCAATATTTTAAAGAAAGTTTTGTTAAGAACAAATGTAAGGAAATTTGGAAGTGCTGCAATAGAATCGTGCTATGTTGCATCCGGAAGATTTGAAGGTATGTTTCTCCCCGGGGTTCACATATGGGATGTTGCTGCCGGAGCTGTTATAGCAAAAGAAGCAGGATGTAAAGTTTCGGATATGAACGGGAAGAGATTTGGAATAAATTCAGATAGTTTTCTTGCCGCTGGTAAGGTATATAATAAAATATTGAAATTGGTGAAGGAAAAATGAAAACTATGTACGATGTTAGTCTCGATGGAAAGACCGTTCTTGTTAGAATTGATTTAAACACATCTATAAAAAATGGAAAGCCAATAAAAAATGAGCGGTTCGTAGAGCATGCAAAAACTATAAAGGATCTCATAAAGATGAACGCCAAGATAGTTTTAATTGCGCATCAAGGGCGTCCGGGGAAAAAAGATTTTATATCTTTAAAGAATCATGCAAAACTTTTATCGAAATTGATTGGAAAGAAAATTAAATTTGTTCCAGACCTGTATGGTCACGATTCGATAAATTCTATAACTTCATTGAAGCCGAAAGATGTAATTCTCCTTGAGAATGTCAGATTTTATGATGACGAATTCTCAAAATATCCAAGAAAGACAAAATTTGTTGGGAAAATCCAACCTCTAATTGATTATTTTATTTTGGATGCATTTTCAGTTGCTCACAGAGCTCAGACATCTGTGATAGGGTTTCGCCCAGTTATAGCTGGAAGAGTTTTAATTAACGAATTGAAGGGGATTGAAAAATTAAATCATCCAAAGCATCCATTTATAATTGTCGTTGGTGGTGGAAAAATTAAAGAACCATTAACATTAATCGACCACATGTTAAAGAAAAAAACAGCGGACTTAATTTTAACGGGGGGTGTGACATCTCTTATTTTTATGAAGTCAGAAGGATTTTATATTGATGTTGATGAAAGTGAAATAAATTTTGCATCAAAAATTCTAAAAAAATACAGGGATAAGATAGTCCTTCCTCTGGATTTGGTAGATGAACATGGAAAAAATGAATACGATTATGATTTAAGTGGAAACAAATTTTATGATGTTGGCAGAGATACCATAAAGTTGTACAAATCAAAATTAAAGAAATCACGAACAATTTTATTATCTAAGCCGCTTGGAGTTTATGAAAAGAAGAAATTTGAAAACGGAACAAAACAAATTTTCAGATTTGTCTCAAGATTAAAATCAAGAAAATTTGCCGGGGGTGGAGATACGGTTACGGCATTGAAAAAATTTAACATAAGTTTAAATAAATTCGATTATGTTTCTCTGTCTGGTGGAGCATTTTTAGATTTTATATCCGGAAAGAAACTTCCAGGTCTTAAAGTTCTTGGATACAAACGGTGATTTAATGAAAATTGCAATGATTGGATGGGAATATCCACCTTATATCGTGGGCGGATTGGGAAAGCACTGCTACAATTTAGTTAAGTCGTTGCTCGAAGATAAAAGTAATGAAATACATTTTTTCTCCCCTCAATTTTTCGATGAAAAATCATATGACAATGAAAATTTTCATATGCATAAAATTTCTGGTATAGTTAGTGGAGAAGTTTACAGTCACTATTCTATGAATGAAGACATAGGAGATTATGCCGAGAAAATATCATTGCTTTTGAATGGTATAAAACCAGATATCGTCCATGGTCATGATTGGATTTCTGTGAAGGCTCTTGAGTATGCTCATAAGAAAGGTTATAAAACTGTTCTTACATTGCACAGTCTGGATTACATGCGCTCAGGCGTTAAGACATCTATAAGTAAGATTGAAAAGGAAGGATGCGAAACAGCAGATAAAATAATAACCGTAAGTAGTTGGATGAAGGAAGAAATAGTAAAAAATTATAACATTGAACCAGAGAAAATTAAAGTTGTTTATAATGGAATAGAAAAGGCGGTTATTACAAAGGAGGATAGAGAGAAAGCTTACCAGCTTAAAGATAAATTGGGGCTCGAGGGGAAAGACATAGTTTTTTATTTGGGAAGATTAACTCTTCAAAAGGGAGCAGAATATATTTTATATGCAGCGAAAAAAATGAAAAGACCAAATACAGTTTTTTTATTTGGTGGACGTGGGAATATAGAGAATTTAGAATCTTTTGCTAGAACACTTGATGTAAATGCTAAATTCGTTGGATACATTCCAGAGGATGAAAAGAAATTGTATTATTTAATTTCAAATGTTTTTGTCTCTCCGTCGCTTTATGAACCATTTGGTATAGCTATAGGTGAAGCTCTTTCATTTGGAGTTCCCGTAATTGCAACTCAATCTGGAATAACCGAGCTTTTGAAAAAAGGAAGGGATTACATTCTATTTAAAAAAAGAGATTCAATTGAATTGGCCAAAAAGATATCTGAGCTCCTCGATAACAAGATGCTTGCCATAAAAATTGGAAGAAATGGAAAGAAGGCAGTTGAAGGTATAACGTGGAAAAAATGTTCAGAAGAAACTATGAAGGTTTATAATGAAGTTGGAAAATAAATTTATATTCATTCAGCATAAGTATATTTATGAGCATATATTCTGATATAAAGAATATCAAGATACAAGGTGCTGAAGAGATAGCTATAAAATCTCTTGAATATCTTATGAAATTCTCAGAGAAGAATGGATTTGGACGTTCTTTTAAACTAGAATGCAAAAAACTTCTCTCATTACGTCCAACTGCGGTTGTTTTAAAAAATGTTCTCGACATTGTGATGAGGCATCCAAATGAAATAGCTTTGAATAGACTTCATAAAAAATTAAACATGGTCAAATTCAGGATATTTGAAAACTTTATTCGGGAAATTCCAAACAATTCAACGATAATGACTCACTGCCATTCATCAGATTTTACAAGGTCTTTAATTTATGCGAGAAAAGCAATGAAATATAAATTCACGGTTTACGTTACGGAAACGAGGCCGAAAAACCAGGGGATAATAACTGCAAATGAGCTCTCAAAAGCAGGGATAAATGTAAAATTTATAGTAGACTCTGCTGCAAAGTTTTATATGAAAGATGTAGATATGTTTATGGTGGGCACTGATTCCATGAGAAAGGAAGGGTTTGTAAATAAAATAGGAACAAATCTTATGGCAATTGCCGCTGCAGATGAGAAAAAGCCTGTTTATGTTGTTGGTTCTCTCTTTAAAATTGATAGACGGAAAAAAATAAAGATAGAGATGAGACCTGGCAGTGAAATTTTGAAGACAAGAAAATTTGAAATTTTAAATCCGGCATTTGATATAACTCCATGGAAATATGTTCATAAAGTTATAACAGATATGGGGGTTTTCTCCCCAGATGAGATAATTGAAAGAATAAATAGAGATTTACCCATAATAGTATAAGTTGTGATGGGAGTTGACTTAGATGATAACGACAATAGTGTTGGATTTTGAAAACTCAATTTTAGAAAGTGAAAACGTTGAAACAACTAGTATAGTTTCACTGATAGAAAAATACAAGTTGAACTCAGATGAAATTATGAATAATTTTATTAAATATATGAAAGGAGAAGTAGAAAGGGAGGAATTTTTATCAATGGGTCATTCCGAGGAGGTTGAAAGAGCGTTTCTCGATTCAATAAAAATTACAGAAGATACAAAAAGCGTTCTTAAATCTCTCTCAGAAAAGTTTTCTCTCATTCTTTTTTCCAGTCTTCCGCCTGAATGGTTTTGGTACATAGTTAAGAAAAATGAGATTGAAAATTTTTTCAAATCTATAGTCCTGACAAGGCCAGTTGGAATAGACAGGCACTCAAAGGAAGCTTCTAAAATATTGGATAGCGGAATAATGGAAGGATTGGAGGATAGTGTATTTCTGAGCTCCGATAAGGAGATGAAGAAATTCTTGGATGTGAAATTTGTTCCATACGATTCTAAAAATGAAAATGGAGTTTCGCTTGATAAATTAGAATTGTTATGAGGTGTAAATATGTATTTGAATCTTAAATACAAACCGAAAGAAAGCGATTTAATATGTAAATTTTATGTAGAACCAAAAGGTGATTGGAAAACAACTTTGAATCAACTTCCCGCTGAATCATCCATCGGGACATGGACAAAACTAACGACCATGAAGAAGCATGTAGAAAAACTTGGTGCAAAAGTTTTCTACTATGATAAGAAAACTAAAATAGTAGAGATTGCATATCCACTTGATGTTTTTGAGCCGCACAGCATTCCTCAACTTTTGTCTGATGTTGCCGGTAATATCTTTGGTATGAAGATAGTTAAAAATCTTCGTTTGATTGATATAAAATTTCCAAAGGAGTATGTAAAATCTTTTGATGGACCACGATTTGGAATGGAATATATACGTAAATATGTTGGCACTCAAAAAAGTAGGCGTCCTCATGTAGGCACGATAGTAAAGCCAAAAATAGGACTAAATCCAAAAGAAACTGCAAAAGTAGCTTACAATGCATGGGTTGGCGGTGTCGATTTTGTAAAAGACGACGAAAATTTGACGGACCAGAAATTTTGCAGATTTGAGGATAGAGTTATCCATGTATTAGATGCGCGTGATAAAGCCGAGAGCGAGACAGGAGAAAAGAAAATGTACGCTCCAAATATAACCGCACCTGCAGATGTCATGCTTAAGAGAGCTCAATTTGTTAAAGACCATGGTGGAAAAACCATAATGATAGATATAATAACATCTGGATTCTCAGCTGTTCAATTTATAAGAGACCAAAATCTTGGTATGATAATTCATGCCCACAGAGCTATGCATGCAGCATTTACAAGGAACAGACGACATGGAATTTCAATGCCAGTTGTAGCCCAATTAGCTCGCTTGGCTGGGGTAGACCAACTTCACATCGGTACGGTAATTGGAAAACTTGAAGGGTCAAGAGATGTCGTTCTTGCAAATAAAAACGAATGCGAAGACGATTATTATCCCGGAACAAAAGATATTATGAGTCAGGAATGGTATGGAATGAAACCAGTATTTTCGGTGAGCTCTGGAGGATTGTGTCCAATGCACGTTCCAAAATTAATGAAAATACTTGGCAATGATATAGTAATTCAAGCTGGTGGTGGAATTCACGGTCATCCACTTGGAACAAAAGCTGGTGCGATGGCAATGAGGCAGGCCATTGATGCAACCATGATGGGAATAAATTTGAAGGAATATGCCAAGGAGCACAAAGAACTTGCATACGCAATTAAAAAGTGGGGGTATCTATTATGAGATTGAAGATGAAATCCATAATTCCTGGATTGGATACATCTGCAAAGACACTTGCCATAATAGATAAATATGATGCAAACAGACTTGGTGTTGAGCCATTGGATAGAATTGTAGTTAATCATGGAAAGAAAGAAGTGACATGTGTCATAGATGTTGACAAGGGAACTCTCATAAATTCTGGATACATACTTCTGTCAAATGAAGTTGCAAAAATCCTCGATATAAAAGATGGAAATGAAGTTTATATTAGAAGGCGTGAAGAGCTCCTGTCGAAAAAGTACATAAGAAAAAAGGTTGATGGGAAAAAGCTATCATATAAAGAATATTATGAAATTGTGAATGATATAATTAAAAGAAATCTAAATGATTTAGAGCTTACATCATTTATAATAGGACTTTACATAAATGGAATGACGACTCAAGAATCAGCCGATTTGTCAATGGCTATGGTAAATGTTGGAGAAAAACTAACATTCAATAGAAAGGTAGTCGTTGATAAGCATTCTATAGGAGGTATACCTGGGGATAAAACAACAATACTCGTTGTTCCAACATTGGCATCTCTTGGATACATTATACCAAAAACATCTTCTCGGGCAATTACAGATCCGGCGGGGACAGCTGATAGAGAGGAAGTTATGATGAATGTTTCTCTTGATTTGAAGAAAATGAAAAAAGTTGTTGAAAAGACAAATGGCTGTATGCTTTGGGGAGGATCTCTTCATATGAGTCCTGCGGATGATTTGATAATAAATATTGAGCGGCCACTCAGAATAGATTCTGTTCTACTTCCATCCATACTTAGCAAAAAGAAAGCAGCTGGGTCAAAGTATGTTGTAATAGATATACCAACAGGTCCGGATGCAAAGATAAAAACTATTAAAGAAGCAAAAAAACTTGCAAAGAAATTTCATGATATAGGAAAGAAAATGAAAATGGAAATTTTTGCAGCGTCGACATCTGCAAGACAACCTCTTGGAAGAGCTGTTGGTCCAGCATTAGAAGCTCGCGAGGCGATTGAAAATTTGATGAACCCTACTGAGAGTGATTTGATATCGAAAGTCACAGGATTGGTAGGAATTCTCATATCCAGAATTGAAAAAATTTCATTTAAGGAAGGGAGAAATAGAGCTCTGAACGCTCTTAAATCTGGGAGTTCTTACAGCAAATTCATAGAAATTGCTAATGCACAAGGAGCGAAAGTTTTGGACCCCAAAAAAATTCACATTGGAAAATACAAATTTCATGTAAAGTCAAATAAAAACGGATATTTGAATTATATATCCAATCATCATATTGTCAGCATTGCAAAGGCGGCGGGAGCTCCATATGATAAAGCAGCTGGAATTTATTTGGAAAAGAAACTTGGAGATTACGTCCGAAAGGGGGATGTTGTCTTTACTATTTATTCTGACCACAAAGATAATTTAGAAATTGCATTGCAGATATTGAAGGAGGAAAAGGACGTTTTTAAGATTTCTCAGAAGAAGGTTAAACTTCCAAAAGATATGATACTGAAAATTTTCAAATGGTAGATAAAATGGTATACTATATTATAAAACGGGATGGAAGACTTGAAAGATTTGACACGGGAAAAATAATTAGAACTTGCCAGCGTGTTGGTGTCCCAGAAGATGTTGCATATAATATAGCAAAAGAAGTCAAAAATGAGATATACAATAGAATACCGTCAGAAGAAGTTTATAAAATCGTTCTTAATAAGTTGCGCAGATTCGAGCGTTCAAATGCTTACTTATACAAACTTAGAGATTCTGTCGCTTTTATAGACCCAACTGCATTCGAAAAATTTACTGAAAAAATTTTTGATTTTATGGGATATAAATCAACTTGGAATGTTATAATAAAAGGTAAGTGTGTAGAGCATCAAGTTGATGTTATCGCTGAAAAGGATAATAGAAAGTATTTGGTTGAATGCAAGCGTCATACAAACCCTCATAGATTCTGTGGTCTTGGGGTAAGTCTTCAGGTAGAGGCTAGATTGGAAGATGTTCTAGACGGATACAAAAGTGGTATGAACAAATACAATTTTTATAGGGCTTGGATATTCACAAATACAAAATTTTCAGAGCATGCAATAAGATATTCCAATGCCAAAAACATAATTTTGACGGGATGGAATTATCCAGAATCTCATGGATTAGAATACCTTATCCAGAAATCTCATTTAGTTCCTATAACTGTTCTTCCGATGTCAGGTGCTCTTAAATCCAGGCTTCAAGAGAGAAACGTAATCACGCTTGAAGATTTTATATCTGTCAGGAGGAGTTTTTTGGAAAAAATTGGACTATCTGAAAATAAGATTGGAAGTCTGAAAAAAGTGTCTCAACAGATATTGAGCAAATTGTGAAATTAATATAATTATTAATTGTATCCACCTAAATTCTTAATTTGGAAATTCCAAATATGGGTTTTGGTTACCAAAACCGATTATCTATTTCTCTAAACCAATTGAAACTATATATTGCATACTCTGGCATATAGTTATTAGACCACATAAATGGAGGGAGCAAAATGATAGGAAAAACACAGATGAAGTATATAACGTTTATAATATTGTCACTTTCCATTTCGATGTTATTTTCTTATGCACGCGCAGCGCCAACAGTCTTTAATTCGACGCCGATAACAATTAATGTTACAATCCAGAGTGTAACGTGGATTGATACCTTCCCGGATAAATTTGAATGGAACAATATGCTTCCGGGTGAGAATGGTACAGAGCAAGATTTGACCATCGAGAACATAGGTTCTACGAATATTACTTATGTTTGGTTCAATGTAACTCAGCCTTCATCAAATCCGTTCGGTTCTGGGTTACCATTGGCCTATGACCCGGCAAATTGGATAGTTATAAGGAGAACTAATATGAATAAGACAACGGATGAACCTTATTTTGTGGACACGATGTCTTATGCAAACGATAGCCAAATGGGAGACAAACCGGCTTATTTCACACTTGATACAAGTGTATGGAAAAGATGGGGTCGATGGAGAATAGCAAATCACGAATTCTTTTGGGCCCTTAAACCGGATGCAAACGGATATTGTAATGGAACAGCAACACAATTCAGATTATCAAAAATAGTTCATAATGAAACATCGACCGACTCAATTGATTTTATAGGTGGAATCGAAGGGACAGATTATGTCACAATAAATGTTACGGGAGATTCCGATACATGGGGATATACAAATTTGACAGGATTTAATTCGAAGGATTCTGTTTATACATCAGGATTGAATTATTGTATATCAATTTCCGGTGATTGCTCAAAAGTGAGATTTTACAAATGGAATGCAGATGCTCCCGGTGCCGTTGACACGAGCTCACCATGGGCTCCAAAATGTCCCAATTTCCAGTATTTTGCAGACAATTTTGATCCATTGACTCCAGGGCAAGTTAGAAATGCAGTTGTGAATATCATGGTTCCGTATGGAGTGGCATATGGTCAAGTAAAAACTGGATATTTGACAATAGTTTCATCGACGGCTCAATAAGAGCTCTTTTTTTCTTTTATTTTTAATTCTGGAATTCTAGACCAAAAGGTTTATATATTAGTAAGACAATATATATACAATTGATTGAATTGTAGAGGGATGGGAACATGAATGCAAGCAAAATAATATTAATTTTTCTGTTAGTCTTATCTTCTTTGATGTTTACTGCTAAGGCAGCACCCACGGTTGATAAAAATTTTTCTGTACCGATTTATGTAAATATAACCCAAGTTACGGAAATAGATACATTTCCAAGTAATTTTACATGGAGCAATATGCAACCTGGTGAGAATGGTACAGAGCAAGATTTGACCATCGAGAACATAGGTTCTACGAATATTACTTATGTTTGGTTCAATGTAACTCAGCCTTCATCAAATCCGTTCGGTTCTGGTAATCCGAGTGCATATGACCCGGCAAATTGGATAGTATTAAGAAATACATCAATGCCTTCAACTACAAGTGAACCTTATTTTGTGGACATGTTGTCTTATGTGAATGATAGTCAGACAGGAGATAAACCAGCGTATTTAACAACAGACTCAGATTATTGGGGTCGATGGAGAATAGCAAATCACGAATTCTTTTGGGAACTTATCGATGGTGGAAATGGGCAATGTAATGATACTGGGGATAAACTAAGAATCTCAAAAGTAGTTCACAATTCAACATCAACCGATACAATAGATGTTTCATCATCGTGTACAAATTGTATGACGATAAATGTAACAGGAGCTCAGAATGGATGGGGATATTCAAACTTAACGGGATTTAATTCAATCGACAATATTTTCAGTTCTGGACTTAATTATTGTATAGCAATTTCTGGTGATTGCTCAAAAGTAAGGTTTATAAAATGGAACGCTGAAGCCCCAGGAGTTACACAAACTGGAGCTGGGACAATAATTTGTCCAAACTTTGATTACTTTGTTAGTCCTACAAACAAATTGACACCAGGAAAAGTAAAAAATGCAGTGGTAAATATAATGGTTCCTTATGGAGTAGCGCATGGACAAATGAAAACAGGTACGTTGCAAATTTTAGCAGCGGGTATAGAGTAATTCCTTTTTAAATCTTTTTCTATTATTATGATTCAGGTGATTAAGTGTTCAA
>CAYYKR010000007.1:0-17401 GCA_964469235.1 uncultured archaeon
TGCGCTAACCGGGATTTGAACCCGGATCGTTGGCTTGGAAGGCCAATGTCCTAACCAGATTAGACTATTAGCGCAGCGCATTAAATGACATGCTATCTAATTTTTACTATCGTAATATTTAAATTTATTTAAATTTATTATCCCATTTGGAATTTATTCCAAGATAATCTGATATGGTCACAAATTCAAATCCAGATTTCTTCAAATTGTTAAGCCTATTCGTCATTTTATTTACGAGCTCATTTCCGGAAAAGAGCCATTCAAATAGCATTATACCGCGGATATCCATATATTTTTCCACATCTATAAATTCCCAAGGATGAAGGTATGCAACAATCTTATCGCCCGTTAAAATTTTCGGTGTAAATATAGGAGAGCGAAAAATCATGCTTCTCAAATTTATTTCAACTTCATGAATTCCAAGTGACTTCATATATTCCTCTACATTTTGGGAGCGCCTATTGAAAGACATTAATCCATAGTAAAGTAATCGTCGTTTATTTTTCTCGTCTAAATCAATCAATTTTCCTGTTGCAAGAATGAATTTTTTTATATTATTTTTTATGGCGGTAGCTTTTTCATTTGGATAGATTATAAAATCTAAAATATTTTTTCTCAAATCTCTAACAAACGGAAGACCTTTTCCAACTGTAGACTTCGATATCATCGATGAATCGTATTTGAAATCCAATTTGTGAAGAACTTTGAATGTATTTCTATTAAATCTTGCATACGGAGCTCTGAATCCATAAATCTTTTTTCCAGTTAAATTCTCGAGAATTTTTTTACATTTGGATATACTTCTGAATTGTTCATCGTAACTTAAATCTTCTAGAATCTCATGATTGTATGTGTGGCATTGAATTTCATGTTTCTTCGATGCACGTTTTATTATGTTTGGATACATCTCGGCCGAGCGTCCTGTAATGAACATTGTTGATTTTATATTGAGCTCATCGAGAATATCCAAAATTTTCGGCAGACCGTATTTAACCCCCTCATATCCCGAATCAAATGGAGGGCAATTCTGCTCAACATCAAAAGTTAACATAAATTTTTTCATAGAATTTATTTTCATTCAAATTATATAAACCTTTGAGATAGAATTTATCTATGAACGTCAAAAAAGTATTGGTAATAAATTCTGGAAGTAGCTCTGTAAAATTCAAGTTAATTGATGTAAAAAAATTAACAAACATAATATCAGGGATAGTTGAAAGGATTGGAAATAATCCGTCAATGAAATACGAAATCTCTGGAAAGGTCATGAAGAAAAAAGTCAAAGCGAGGAATCACGAGGAATCCATAAAACTAATAATAAATGAAATTATCTCAAGTGGAGTTATAAGGAATATATCAGAAATTGATGCAGTGGGACACAGAGTCGTTCACGGGGGAGAAAAGCATATAAATCCTGTTCTAATCACAAATGAGGTCATAAGCGATATAAAAAAATTCTCCGAGCTCGCTCCACTTCATAACCCTCATAACTTAAAGGGAATATTGATACTAAAGAAATTGCTCAAAGTTCCGCAGGTAGCTGTATTTGATACGGCGTTCCATGGAAGTATGCCAAAAGAATCGTATCTTTATGGACTTCCATATAAATTTTACAAAAAATTCAAAATCAGAAGATACGGATTTCATGGAACAAGCCATAAATACGTTTCAAAAAAGGCAATTGAAATACTAAAAAGAAATGGAAAAGCACACAAAAAAATTGTGACATGTCATCTTGGAAACGGCTCGAGCATATCAGCCGTACTAAATGGAAAATCTATTGACACATCCATGGGATTCACACCACTAGAAGGAGTATTGATGGGAACGCGCTCAGGTTCATTTGACCCAGCTATAATTGAATTTTTGAATAGGAAAGGGTTTTCAACCAAAGATATAATAAATATAGCCAATAAAAAATCTGGGTTATTAGGAATATCAGGAGAAAACAACGATATGAGGGTCTTGTTAAAATCTAGAAATCCACGCTCTAAACTTGCAATAAAAATGTTCGTTCATTCCATTGTGAAATACATTGGATATTATGCAGCGGAAATGAATGGACTGGACGCAATTGTATTTACGGCGGGGATAGGAGAAAACTCACCGAAGATAAGAAAAATGATTTGCAACAACTTGGAATTCTTGGGATTGAAAATTGACGACAGAAAAAACAAAAGCAATGATATGGTAATTTCTTCGAGGAGCTCAAAAATCGAAGTTTTAGTAATTCCAACAAACGAGGAGCTTCAGATAGCTCTTGAAACAAAAAGTGTCCTGAATAAATTGAAGAGGTGATGATTTATGGAATTTATAGACATTATAAAATCTCGAAGCTCGATAAAAAGCTACAAAAATAAAAAAATTGAGAGGGACATACTCGCAAACATAGTTGATTGTGCAAGATTAGCTCCAAGTGCAAACAATTTGCAACCGTGGGAGTTTATAGTCGTCACAGAAAAAGATAAGTTAAAAGAGCTTTCAGAGCTCATTCCGCATGGAAAATTTATTAATGAAGCTGCAGCATGCATAGTTGTCTGTTCAAAGGATACTAAATATTATTTAGAAGACTGCAGTGCCGCGACTGAAAACATACTCCTTGCTGCCCATTCATATGGAATAGGCTCATGCTGGATAGCCGTTGACAAACACGACTATGAAAAAGATATATCAAAGATTCTAAAGGTTCCAAAAGAAAATAAAATAGTTAGCATGGTGTCTCTTGGATATCCTTCAGAAGAGAAAAATTTGAGACCAATAAAGAGGGGCTTAAAGAACATTCTTCATTGGGAAGTTTGGTAAAAGCTCTTAGAAGAAGTTTTGTTAAGATTTTTCAAATCCAAAATTTTATTTTTCTATTTACAATCATCTTCCGAGGAACTTTCTCACTGCTGGATTTATCTCTTCAGCATAGGAGCTCACGATTTGCTGATAAAGTTGGTCTATTATCATTATCGTCAAAAGTATTCCTATACCGCCGCCGAGAACGTTCGTGAAATCTGAAAACGCTGCAAGGATACCTACAAACAGTCCACCCATAGCAGCAAGTGGCATTATATATCTATTGAGAACTGTTTCAATTATTCTTGGGTCTCTTCTAAATCCAGGTATCTGCATTCCTATGGATTGAATTTGTTTTGCAACGGAATGAGCATCCATTCCAGATGTCTGAACCCAAAATATTGAAAATACTAAAGACCCTAAACCCATGAACAGTGTATATGATAACGCTCGGAGTGTATCCTGAAGTAATGGAAATCCTATACTGTAATAAGTAGCTGCTATGCCACCAAGAAATCCGATTATTACAGAGCCAAGAATTATCTTTGTGCCATGTTCCTTGTACATAAATTCACTCAAAATTATACCAGCCAAAACGAATGCTCCGAATATCATGGCTATCCTTTGAAGAGCAGGACTTGATGGTGGAGTCAAATAGTAGATAAACCCACCCGTCGGATATCCGTAAGAATCAAAAGTTCCCATGAATGTAATTCCTCTCGTATAAAGCATGTTTGCTATGAGTCTTATATTTGCAAGAAGAGCTGCGACTAATATAACTGGCATGTTACTTGTATATATAAAATTCAAAGGCCATCTTCTTGCAAATCCTGTAAACGAACCAAATGCAAGAGGTATTTCAACTTTAACAAGTTGGAAGAATGAAACTATGAACAAAACAATAGTAGTCGCTATTATGGGTGTCAATGCTGTCACAACAGCAGCTGTATTTCCCTGACTCAAATAAACAAATATTTGCGGTAGCAATCCCGAAGGGACCGTACTACCAAGAGACTTCAACGGACTTAATAGTCTGACAATTATAGTCTTGGAAACTCCCGCAGCTATAAAAAGAGAAATACCTGATCCTATTCCCCATTTGCTAACAACCTCATCGAGTAGCATTATTATCAGTCCACCAAAAGCAATTTCAATAATTAGCAATGTTGCTAAAAGAGCTCCTGGATGAACGGGCTTTATAGCGCCAAACTGAACGTAAGCATAAGCTTCAATGAACGTTAGTACGATTGAAAATAATTTTTGAACTCCCATAAATTTTGCTTTTCCTTCTTCGGTATTCATATCCCAAGGTATTATCTCGGCACCGACAAGAAGTTGAAGTATAATTGATGCAGTAACTATTGGTCCAATACCTAATGTTATTATAGAACCCATCTTTGCCCCGAGAATCATCTCAAGATACTTAAACCTTTCAACAATTTCAGGAGCGACTCCATAAAGAGGTATCTGACCGAGAAAATAATAGAGCAATAGAACAATGCCAACCCATTTCAATCGAGATTTGAATGAAATATGCTTCTTAGGCTGTTCAACAGATGGAAGATATTTCAATATCGCGTCCCATGACAATTTTATTCACCTTCGGAATTAAATGGAGATTTTACGCTCCCTCCAACATTTTTAATTTTCTCCTCCGCCTTCTTGGACCACGATTCAACGATTATATTTACAGATGCCGAAATTTTTCCAGCTCCCAAAAGTTTATCGTATCCCATTTTAGTAAGATTTATATCATTTCCTTTTTCTTTTGCAATTTTATCCAATTCATGTAAATTAATTATTTTAATTTTTTTATTCAAAGGTGCCAGTCTCTTCTTTCCGAAATGGTCAGGTTCATACTTAACTATGTAAGACCATTTGTGCTTGTGAGAACCCGCATATCCAAATCCACCGTGATTTCCTTTTCCTCGATGCTTCTTCTTTGCACCGTATCCATGCGTTTTACTTCCGCGCATTTTTCTAACTTTTTTCTTGTATCTAAGCACCATAAAAATCACCACATTCTTTCAATCAAATCTTTTATCTTTTCCTTTCTATATCCAAGGTCTCCCTTTGGATAAGGTAATTTTGTCGATTTAAGTCCTTTCCTTGGAGGATTAAGAGCAAAAACATTCTTTTTAATCTCCTTTCGTTTAGACTTGAGCTTTTCTATAAAATCATCTGTAACTTCTCCCCAAGCGACAAAATCTTTGACTTTTTTTACCATGGGAAGATTTTTATCATCAACTATGACCATTCTGTATATCCTCGTCAAATTCAGCATTTTCATGGTATCTTCTAAATCTTTCCTAACATCAACTCTTCCACGTATTCTAACAACAGCGTAATTCATTTTTATTCACCAACTTTCTGTTTATTAAGATTTTTGAAAGCATTTTCAATAGCATATAAAAAGTTTATTTTCGAACCCGTATTACCAAAGGATTTGAACCATATATCTTTTATTCCCGCAAGTCTAAGGAATTTTTTAGCCTCTGTAGATGCACAGAGTCCTATACCCTTTGGCGCTGGAAGGAGCTCAACCTTAACAGAACCGCTTTTACCTTCTGTTCTCATTGGAATTGAATGTGGCATTCCGCAATTACATTCGATTGATCCGCACCCTCTACTGATTTTGAATATGTTCATCTTAGCAAGACGGGTTGCCTTTTCAATTGCGTCTCTGTTGTCAACACCGTTGGAAAATCCCACGCCAACATGACCATTTCCATCTCCGACAACTACCATAGCTGATATACTAAATCTTCTTCCAGAACTGTGCATTCTTGCAGTTCTTCTTGTAGGTGTTTTCTTACTTCCCCCTCCTTTTCCAGGGCTTCCACCAATATATATTACTTCACTTTGAATATCAGGAATTAACTTATCGACTATTTCAGACTCTTTAATTTTATATCCGGCATCAAAAATTTCATCTATACTTGTAAATTTTCCTTCAGCTACCATTTTTCCTAATTTTGTTCTCGGCGTCCAATAATCCAATAAATTCTGCCTTTGAGATTTTTGATTGGATCTTCTTCTATTACCCCTGCTATTGGATCTAGACCTACTGTTGACCATTGGATGCACCTCTCATTATAGATTCCTTAACAGATTTGAATTTTTCCACTATATCGCTATTCTTATAAGATTTTATATGCTCTCCTATAATCCTTGATTCTTCTGGAAGTATGTCTTTTCCAATTTTTAAATTAACTCCAGCATCGTTGAACCCTTTTGCAGCAGCGTATATCTTGTTTCCTTTAGTTGATATATTCAACCCTATATCGAGAACAACGTTGTTTATCCCTTTCTTTAAAGCTGCCATACCTGCAATCAATCCAGTCAAATAAGATGCCGGCAATGACTTAAATGAAAATGTCCAGCCAAAATCTTTCAATTTATCAGAAGTAATCATGACAACCGTTTTATCAGCGCCATTATCATATTTTACAACTTGAACTATTATTCTCTTATTCGTCCTTCTCACAACTAACCTTGGTTTTTCTGATTTTAACATCGCTAAGCGTTGCTTATAATCTGTCTTTTTATTCATTCTTCTTTTCCACTTCATCACTTTTCACCTTCAATAAATCATGATCATTAAGATATAACTCCAAGTGAGATTTTCCTCTGAAAACTCCCCCGCCTATCTTTCTGTATATGGAACGATAAGCTCCGTCAACCAACATTCCTTTATCTCTGAGCTCCCTGAGATAAGCTCTCAATTTTCTAACTTTTCCCATCCACTCTTTTTTCTCATTCGTTCTTGCTCCAGCTTTACCTTTTCTGGACCCTTGACCCTTTCTCTTTCCTTTTCTTTTCTGGGAAAGTGCTTTATTTATGCGTCCACGTGAATTTCCCTTCTTTGGCTTTATTCTTATTGCTCCATCTTTAATCAGTTTTCTAATATCAGCAGCTGTAATCGCATTTGATATATCACCAAGTCTAGTCGGATCTATCCAAACTCTGCTTTTTCCAGCTTTCATAACCCTTGAAACTATTGATCTTCTATCAGCCATTCTGAACACCTAATTTAAATTTTCCTTTATAGTTTCCTCATTTGGATGGCCAAAAATATCGAACTCATAACTTGCTCCGAATTCATCCATCAATCTTTTTGCCATCTTTGACACTCCATATTCATTAAACACAATTTTGCAATTATCACAAATATAAATTTGCCCGACCTTTCTCGCCTTCTTTCCACATATGGGACATCTTCCGGACTTTAAAAGTTTATGCATCATTCTTTTTTCACCTTCTCGCTATTTTCATCTTTGCTCTCTCCGCCTTGAATCTTTTTGCTCTCTGAGCTTTCATTGTTCGAGTTCTCCTTTGAATTTTCTTTTTTATTTTCTTTCTTTTCTTTACCTTTCTTTGCATTTAATTCTTTTATTCTCTTGTACATTTTCTTTAATTTTGATTTATTGTATATCTTTATCTTTTTTTCTTTTGCTATTTTAAATATCTCAATCATCTTCTTTACGCCAATGTTTGACGAAACTATAACCAACGAATTATCTGGAACTGACTTTATATCATTCAAATTTTCAATGTAGGTGTATTTCTGTCCATCAATTGTCCCACGAATCTTCTTGGGATTCATATATCCCTTTGAAGGCAACGCTCCATGTCCAGCTTCTCTTCTTCTCATTTTACTTTGATGGCCTTTTGGCCTTCTCCATGAATCTTTCAAAGCCTTCTTTATGCTAACACCTTGCCTTTTGAACTTCGGCTTCTTTCTCTTTTGAATATTTTTTCCTTCCATAATAAACATCTCACTCTGGTTTTTGATAAATATATATTCCATCTTGGAATACTCTTCTGTCCTTATCTTTAACTCTGCAAACTTGCTCTATGTTTGCCGCTGTCTGACCAACTTCCTCCTTGTTCACGCCTGTGATTGTTATTTCATCTTTTCCAACAGATACTTTAACATTACCAAAAGTTTTGGCAATTCTGTCACCTTTCTCTCCGAGGAAATTTTTTATATGAATTTCATTTCCCTTAACGGAAACATTTATAGGGAAGTGAAGATAATGAATCTTTAACTTTGCGGTATATCCTTCTGTAACACCTTTTATCATATTTCGAAGATGAGCTCCTATTGTGCCAACAAGAGCTTTTATTTTTCTCCTCTCATTGTGAGAAACTATTTTAACATTATTTCCTTCCTTAGTCATATCAACCAAATGATTGTATACGGGATTCGCAAAATCTTTTTGCAATTCTCCTTTCGGACCTTTGACTATTAATTTCTTCCCTTCAATCGAAACTTCAACATTATTTGGAATTTCTACGATCTTTTCCATTTCATCCACCTTAATAAATATATGCTATCAATCTTCCGCCAATATTTTTCTCTTCAGCTTCCTTGTGAGTCATAACACCTTTTGAAGTTGAAATTATTATGAATCCTGCATCAGCACCTGGTAAAAATCTCTTGACAAATTTTGGTATCTCGTCGACTCCAACTGAAAGTCTTGGTCTTATCGATTTGCATTCATTTATTCTTCCTTTCAATTGAACAGATAAAGTTCCAAATTTATCGTCGAGTCTCTCAACTTTTTTAATGTAACCTTTTTTCTGAAATATTTTCAATACATCAAAAACTAAGTTTGTGTACTTAACATTACACACTTTTTTACCTTTTCTTTCCGCATTTTTAATATTTGAAAGTACGTCGCTTAAAACATCGTGATTCATTTTATCACCTAATTATACTTCTTAAATCCTAATTCTTCGGCTACTTCTCTGAAGCATCTTCTACAATAATAAAGTCCGTGAAATCTTATGACTCCGTTCAAATTTCCACATCTAACGCATTTATGAGCTCCGCGCCCAGTTTTTCTTTTAACTTGTTTATTTCTCAAGTATTTCACCTCAGTAATATTCTTTTTCTATTTTGTCTACAATTTGAATATTATATTTATTCCTCAAAAATTCCATCGCCTCTTCCTTCGTTATCTTATGCTTCTTTCCAACTTTCTTTGAGAGACGCTTTTTCTTTATTGAATAACCTGGCCTTTCAAGAGTTATACAAACGTCCATACCAAGTATGCCGAGCTCAGGGTCGTATTCCATCCCTGGTATCAAAATGTACTCTTTTATTCCAAACGATAAATTACCATTATCATCAAATGACGATTTGAGTATTTTGTTATCGACTGCTTCAAGCAATCTCTTTATCAACTCATCATAGTTGTTTCGTATTGTGATTTTGGCAGCGATGGCTTTTCCTTTACCCACTCCAAATGTATTTCTCCTTTTTGTCTTAACTATGACAACTTTTCTTCCGGTTAGACGTTCGAGTATAATTTTGGCATGCTCAGGTTTAACATCCTTTCCGCACCCCATATTGAGTGTAACCTTCTCGATTCTAATTTCTCTCATTGGATTACTCATGCGATTTCACCTTTAAAAATTCAATTGATTTCTCACCGTCAACGACAAACAAATTTTCAGGAATGCTTTGAATTTTTTCTCCCTTTACATCAATCGTGACTCTATTTGGCATTGAAGAGCGGACCATTTCAATCTTTAAGATTTTTCCAATCTCTCCGGCTCTTTCACCACTTGCAACCATTACGTATGCTCCTTCCTTGTATTCAAGTCTCTTTTTAATTTCTTTTGTCTTTGTGTCAAGTATCAAACTATCATTAGTATTTACATCACCATCAACAATCTTATTCTCTCCATCATGGAAGGTTATCTGTACTTTGCCGCCCTTTATTTTCGTTTTTCTTTTAACCTTCTCGAGTTTTGATGATGCAGACTCTTTACTTATCTCTCTGAATTCAAACCCTTTCGGCGATGGCAAGACAACGAAGTATTTGTCCTCTTTCTTTACATGGATGATGTCAAAAAGTCCGACAGGAAAATTCGGACTTCTTACTGCTCTTCCATTCAACTCAACAAGATGAGATGTTAATATGAATTTAACTTCTTTTAAATTTCGTGCAAGTTTTAAAATATCTCTTATTACAACACCGAGTGGATACGATTTTTTTAAAGGATGACTACCAGGTCTAACGGCTAATACAAACTTCTTTTCAACTTTAGGAATGCGCCAAAATCCCGGTGCGTTCAATCTTTTTAGTACAGTCATTTAATCACCTAATCATTCTTTTGATCCAATTTTCTTCTTAACGAGTCTCAATCTTTTGACATCGTCCAAATTGAGCTCAACAATTTTTAAATTTGATGGCTCAAATGGAATAAAAACGTCATCTCCTTTGACATTCTTTCTTTTCAAATTTTCAATATAAACCTTTGATTTTTTTAAATCCACATGGTCAATTTTTCCTTTTTCACCCTTGTGAGCTCCGCGCATAATTTCAACTTCATCCCCCTTTCTCAAAGGAACGGAATTGAATTTATATTTATCACTGAGCTCTTTTGATAAATGAGCTGATAAAAATTTCCTCTTAACATGAAGTGGAGCATTAAGTCTATACTTCCTCTGTTTTGTCCTGTCTTTTGACGATTTCCAAGTTTTTGACCATTTCATATTTATCCCTCAAACAATAATCGAAGCTATTTTTCCGATAGGTGAGAACCTTTCAACAACTTCTTTAGCAATAGCACTTCTTATTTCTGATGCCTGTGGTTCAAATGTCTTTGGATTAACAAGAACTGCTGCATTATCCTCAAATTTTATTCTTGTACCATCAGACCTTCTGTACTCTTTTTTCTGTCTAACTACAACAGCGTAGACAACCGTCTTTCTTAATTTTTCTGAACCTTTTACAACTGAGCATATAATGACATCACCGACACCCGCTTTTGGTATCCTTCTATGAACACCCTTATATGTTTTGACTGCTATAATCTTCAATTTCCTCGCACCACTATTGTCAGCACAATTCAATATTGATAACAACTGTATACCTTTAGTTATTTTTGACGATATTGGTTTCATTTTTTCTCACCGATTTTTTCAACGACTACGAATTTTTTAGTTTTTGACAAAGGTCTGCATTCTGCTATCTTAACCGTATCGCCCTTCTTAGCATCTATACATTCCGGGTTGTACGCATAGACCTTTGTCTTTCTTCTTTCATATCTCTCGTACTTATGAATATAATAATTATAATTCCATTGAACAACTACCGTTTTTGAAGATTTGTCTGACACAACTTTTCCTACAAATATCTGACCTCTAATCTTCAAATGACCATGCCAAGGACATTTCGGGTCATGACATACTTTCTTGGGTGGATTGACGCCTAAACCAATGTCCCTAACATTCTGCTTTGTTGATTCTTTTTCAGCCATTTTATTCACCAATCTTTGATTTTTTTCTTTATCCTATCTTCAGGTCTTCCATAAAGGGATTTTCCATCTACGATGACTTTATAACCATCAAACGACAGTCTTAACCTCACAATTTCTTTCTGGATCTTTTTCAATCCTTTGTGAGTTTCAATCGTCAATGTCTTTTGAGTTTCATCAACTATTCTTCCTTTTATCCCAACAATATCCTTGTTGGTTGAGTTTACTATTTCTGCATCAATACCTATAAGTTCGTGCCTTATTATATTCTTTGGTGTTCTCATGCTGACCATCAATAAACTTCTATCGATGATTCTTGAAATCCTCTCTTTATCAAGAGGGTCTTCATTTTGCCCTTGTGCTTTCCCTGTAAAATAATGTTTCCTTCTTTTATTGTCCCGCCGCATGCGAGCTTCGTTTTCAAAAATGTTGCAAGCTTTTTCTTATCCACTGTTTCGTCGAGGCCACTTACAATGGTCACAACTTTTCCGTATCTCTGCTTTTTTTCGTAAACCTTTATCTTTTGAGTTTCTTTTGTCAAAGATTCCCAAACGCCCAAGTCTTTGGGCAATCCAGTTTTTTGGTCTATTTCAACCATTTTTCACTCCCATTTTTTTCTTCTTTTGATTTAAAATTGTGAGTATACTTGCAATAGTTCTTCTTATATGCTTTATCTTTCCTGGGCTCTTCACAGCTCCGCCAACAGCTATCGGACCCCTTTGCTTAAAGAGCTCCAGCTTTAACTCTTCTAATTTCTTCTTCAATTCATCTGCCGTCATGGTCTTCAATTCTTTTTTTCTTATTATAGCCATTATAACACCTTAAGCATTTTCTTTTTTATTCTCCGAAACTTTCTTTTCGGACTTTTCAACCTTTTCAGATTTTTTAGATTTTTCTTCAGCCACTGGAGATTTTTCTTTAACTTTCTTCTCAACTGGTTTTTCTTTTTCTGATTTCTCTTCTTTTGGTTGCTCTTTGGATTTTTCCTTCTCCGGCTCTTTTTCTTTTGGTTTCTCTTCAGGTTTTTTAGGTGATATAATATCATCCAATCTTTTTCTAAGTTCCTTTTCGGGATGAGTTGTTATTATTGAAACCTTAATATTTATGATTCCTAATTTTGGAATAGCAAGTGCAGATGCCTTTGAAACATATTTCTTTGCTACATCTCCACTCTTTATGATATAACCTTCTTTGAATCTTTCTGTTCTAGCTTTTTCACCGCTCAACTTCCCGGAAAAAACTATTTCACATCCAATTGCTCCTGCGCTCATTATTTTTTGTTTGTATGTATTTCCAAGTCTCTTGTAATTGTAACCTTTTTCGATCAACTCCGAAAGATGCTTTGCAACGAACTTAGCATCTAACAGAGGATTTTGAATTTTTTGAATATCAATTTGAGGGTTCTCCAAGCTGAATTGCTCTTTGAGCATATCTTTCAATTTATTTATGCTACTTCCCCTTGAACCAATTATAAGCCCGGGAGTTGTAGTATATATAACTATTCTTGTTCCCAGCGGAGTTCTCCTAACATCTACTTGTGAACAACTTTCATTCTTTAACAAATTCATTATGTACTCCTGAATCTGAAGCTTGTTTTTTGCGTCATCAATTATTATCCTTTCTTTCAACAGTATCACCTTTTAATTTGTTATTTGACTCATCTTTTGATTTTTTATTTTGATTATTTTCAATGAGCATTATCTCAATGTTGGTTATCTTCATCCTATTTCCAAATCCAGATTTTCTCCTTCTTCGTTTTATCGTAGGACCTTTATGTGCAGATGCATGAACTATTAAATTGTCTGTGTCCAGATCTAGATTTTCTGCATTAGCTTTGCATGACCTCAGTAATTTTAGTATTTCCTTAACTGCTGTCGTATAATATTTACCATCTATAGACCTCTTTTTTTCAAGAAGGTCGCTTAAAAATTTCTCTGCAACATCAACTTTCTTTCCTCTTATCTTTCTGCAAATCAAGACGGAGCTCTTCGTAGATATGCTTAAATTAACCCCGTTTGCCTTTGCATACTTTTCTTTTGGAACAAATGTATACATCTATTTTCACCTATCTACTTTTTACCCTGATGCTTTGTCGACTTGGTAGCTCCTATTCCAGGCGAGCTGTGCTGAACTTTCTTTCTCGTGAGAGCAAATTCGCCAAGTCTGTGCCCTAACATTCCCGGTGTTATCTCAACCGGAACAAACTCCTTTCCATTGTAAATATCAATTTTCTTTCCAACCATATCCGGAATCACTATCATATCTCTACAATGTGTCCTAACTTCAGTCTTGTTTTTCAACCTCTTCAAAAATCTTTTTTCAGCCTCTGTTAATCCTCGTTTGATTTTTCTTCTTGCTCGCGAATCAAAGAGTAGGGAGAGCTCTTCCAAGCTCATCTTCTTCAATTCTTCAAGCGATTTTCCGCGATATGTAAATTTCTTTACCATTAAATCACCATTTATCGTTTCTTCTTACCGGTTCTCTTAGCTGCAATTGAACCAACCTTCCTTCCTGGCGGTGAAATTCTCTTTACGGTTTTCGTCTTTCCTAAATTCTTTCCACCGAACGGATGGTCAACCGAGTTCATTGCTCTTCCAGATGTTATTGGATAGAGCCTATTCCTAACTTTCATAGCATAATGTTTACTTCCTGCCTTAAGAAATGGCTTCTCAATTATTCCTCCACCGGCTACAACACCAACCGTTGCACGACAGTTAGCATCAAATTTCTTGACTTTTTTTGATGGAAGTCTAACAAGAACTTTACTCCCTGATTTTGAAACTATAACCGCAGATGACCCTGGAGACCTGCACATCCTTCCTCCATCGCCCTGTCTGATTTCTATGTTAAATATAGGAACACCCTCAGGTATATCTGAAAGCTTCGCTATCGAACCTTTTTCAACTTTATTACCATTAACATAAATCTTATCCCCAGTTCCTATTCCATTTGGAGCTATGAGATATTTTTTCTCTCCATTAAAATCTACAAGCATGAGTGGGTACAATCTCATTGGGTCATCAACTATATCCACGACTGTTCCAATGAGCTCATTTTCCTTTCCTGGATACTTAACAAATCCCCTATACTTATGAGTAGGCGAAACATATCTTGGCGTTCCACGCCCTCTTCTCTGTTGTACTAATCTCTTTCCCATTCATCACACCCTTATATCATTCCCAATCTTGTTGCTATATCTATCGCAGGATACTTCTTATTTAATTTAACGATAGCCTTCTTTCTTTCCTTTTGGTCTATTATGGTTCTAACTGAATCAACTTTAACATTAAATTTTTTCTCAACTTCTTCCTTTATCTCTCTTTTTGTAGTTTTTCTATCCACTATGAAAACTACTTTATTTTCCTTTTCTACAAATGATATCGATTTTTCTGTCATGTGCACAAATTTTAAAGCCATTGTTTTCACCTAATTAATACTTCTTCAACTTTTCAATTGATGATTTTGTAAATATTGTCAACCTCCCGGAGTGAGTCCCAGGTGCCAGCAATTCTACATTCAAATTCTTAACGTCTACAACATCAACACCGGACAAGTTTTTTGCTGATTTTATAAGCGGACATTTTTTTGAAACAACTATTAACGGACCTTTTTTCTTTTTATAGACTCTGCTTCTCATTGTTCCACGCCCAGCTCTAACCTTCTTTTTCTTTGCTCTTTTCATCTCTTCATTGAGCCCAATTTTTTCCATAAACTTTGAAACATCCTTGCTCTTATTTATATTCTCAAACGAATCGTCAACTATAATTGGAAGTGTATCTACATTCAATTTATGCCCGCGACCCTTTACAATATCAACTTTTGCAGTTGCAGCTATCGCAGACATTAGTGCAAGTTTTTTCTCCTTCTTATTGATTTTTTCAACTATTATTTTTTCTACCTTAGGTGCATGAGCTCTTCTACCTTTGACTGCATGCGGAGCAAATCTTGCCGTCCATGCTAAATATCCGACCTTTCCATGAATTCTTGGCATCCTTGATGTCTCTTTATTCATCATGCTCCATCTATAATGCCTTGAACCATGATAATGAGCACTGGTTCTTTTACCTGCCATTGGATCGGAACCATATGGCTGATACCTTTCTGATTGAATTGAAAGTACAGCTCTCTTTATAACGTCCGGTCTATACGGAGTATTAAATACATTTGGTAATTCTATTTCACCGACAACATTTCCTTCAGTTGAATAAATTTTTGCATTCATTTATCAGACACCTTGCTTACTTTCTTTTGATATGTATGAAATTGAGACAGGTTTCGGAGCTTTCGGTCTCATTGAAACCCTCAAAGCCACAAGTCTCTTTGAAGGTCCTGGAACCGAACCTTCTATAAGTATATAATCCTTTTTGATGCCACCATAATTTAATATTCCACCTTTGAGATTGAATCCATCGTCTCCAATTTTTAATATTCTCTTCTTGTATTCTGTTCTTTGGTTTAATCCCATCTGTCCTGGTCGTGCCACAGTCCATCTTATCTTTCCAGGTCTTTCTTGACCAACTGAACCGACATGCCTGTGATGCTGCTTGTCTTTTCTTCCCTGTATTCTTATTCCAAATCTTTTTACAGGACCTTGAAATCCTTTACCTTTTGTAATTGCAGTAACATCTACATACTCGCCTTCATTGAAAACATCCTTCACAGATATTTCTTTTCCGACGAGAGATTTTGCATATTCAAGTTTTTTAGACTTGTCATCTCCACCAATATGAACCTCAAATATTTCCGGAGTTTTCTTTAACTCGATTTTATTTGGTTGAGTAGAAACTATTAATCTAACATCATCAAAATCTCCATCATAATTTTTCTTTATCTCCTTCTTTGGATATTTCCTCTTTACAAAATCGGGGATTTTTTCATTCCAAAGTTCGCCAACGGAATAGAAACCATATGGAGATTTTTTGTAGAAACGAAGAGCGAGAACGAGAAGAGAAGGAGATTCCAAAATTGTCACAGCCTTACCGACAATCTTATTTTTTGTCGGAGAATTATTATCTGTATCAATATATTGAATATGCGTCATTCCGGCTTTATAGCATGCAAATTCTAATGGCTTAACATTATTTACTTTTTTGAATGATTTTATTCTTGGATATAGTCGCCTAGCTCTGGATCTTGGCCAAAATTGTAATGACCCATTTCTCGGTTTTCTTGTTCGTGGCATTTATTCACCTTTTCAAATCTTAATTCAACTCTTCCAAATTTTATTTCCAATTTTTTAAATTATGCAAAATTCAATCAATTTTTTAATTAATCTTTTCTAATTTTGTAGCAATACTTTTAAATACCTTTTTATTGCTGCATCGTATAATCGTAAATATGATTACGACTAATTTTATTCAGAACACGTGGTTTCAACTTTACTGGTTATGAGAGCTTAATTTAATTACATCAAAAGTATTTAAATGTTTTTTGGGTGCAATCATATGGTTTCTAACGATTCGGTCGATTTATTTTTATCCGGATTGTCTCCATAATATTCTATGTGCAGTTCATAAAAATCTTTATTATCCTTTTTAAGATTATCTTTATTTTTAAGCATCTTCTTATCGGCCTTGCCAATAATTTCTATGAGTTTATTTGAATCAATTTTATTCGCACTATTGTTACTATTGTCGTTACTATTGTCAAAAATGCACATTCCAGTGGATAAAGAAAATTCTAGACGGCTTAACTCTTGTTCAGTCTTCAAATTTTTATAACCGAGATTTTCGTCAAAAATTATTGCTACTCTTCGCGGCATTTTACCAAGATAACTTTTTGTTTCCTCCAGAGAATCTTGAGAATTCTTTGAAGTGGTAAGAACAACAAATTCATCGCCAGAATATCTTCTAATCTTTTTATCAGCAGCTCTTTTGAAATATTCATTTAGCATACTTCCAATGGCGCTTATCGCAATATCCCCAACATCATGCCCAAAATTATTGTTTATTTCGTTGAATGAATTTGCATCTTCATAATATGCAAGAATGTAACGTCCTGTCAAAGCATCTAAAATGATATTTGATATGTATTCATTATTTCCATCCATAATAAGCAATCCAGATTTATAATCATAATGAGTTTTCTGCATATTTCTTTCAACAACACTTCTGACTCCAAGTCCAACAGGCTTCAACATTTTATCAACGTATTCAATGAAACTTCGTCTTTTTGTTTTACCATCTCCCTTATTACTAGTCTTCTTCCCACTTATTTCAACGACGAACGTTCGTTTACCATTATCATCTTCAATTTTCGTGTTGTAATTAAAAAGTTCATCAAGTAAATTACTCACAATTTATCACCCAAATCAATAAAATTATCTTCAAATCATACTTCAATTGGT
>CAYYKR010000007.1:17501-20332 GCA_964469235.1 uncultured archaeon
CTTCAATTGGTGTAATTATTTAAGAGTAAAATATTTAAACTTTTTCTAAATAAATTTTCAAAAGCTCGTGCATTTACAACTTATTTATATTTCAAGATGATAATTATATTTATGGAAAGAATAAAGACATTCATCCCAGGACTCGATGAAATTACGGGAGGGGGATTTCCAAAAAGCGATTCCATATCACTTGGTGGTCCCGTAGGTTCTGGAAAAACCATATTTTCTCTTCAATTTTTATTAAAGTCAGGAGAGCCGTCGATATATGTAAGTTTTGAACATGACATAAATATAATAAAACAAACTGCATTGGAATTTGGATGGTACAATAGCAATTCGAACGTCTTCAGAATGCTGAGATACGACCCATTCAAAATAGAAGATATACTCGATGTAATTCAAAATAATATAGAAGAGATGAAAGCACAGAGAATAGTTATAGATTCTCTATCGTCGCTTCAACTCCATATAAATGATAAAGCCGAAATAAGCTCATTCATATTGAGTATTGATAAGATACTTCGGTCAAGCAATTGCACAGCCCTACTAATTTCGGAGATTCCAAGCGAATCAGATGAGTCTGGTTTTGGAATGGAAAAATTCGTAACCGATGATGTAATAATACTTCATAAGAAATTGATTGAAAACGAGTACAAGAGATTCATAGAAATAACAAAAATTCGCGGTGGAGCTCATTCATTAAAATTACATCCTTATGCGATAGATAACTCTGGGTTTAAAATACTAATATAATAGAGAAATATTAAGGAAATTAAGGAAATAATTAATAGTTAGGGGATTTGAATGAAAATTTTATCAAAGATAGCAATAAAATATTTTTCAGAATATTTTGAACCTCTGAAAGATATACTGTCCCAATCAGGAATAAACACACTTTATGAAAAATATATTGAAGGCATGCTTCTCTACTCATTTTTAATATCGTTTGGTACAACAGCGTACATTTTTGCACTATTTGAATACATCATAAAATTTAATTTTGCAATATCTATAATTAGTGCAATTTTGTCCGGCCTTACCGTTTTTTTCATAGCATTAACAGCATATCATTCTTATCCATTTAAATTACTTGAAGCGAAGCGAAGGGGCATAGAATCTAACTTGCCATTTGCAATAAACTATATGGCAGCAGTTGCCGAGAGTGGGGTTCCGCCGTATATAATGTTTAAACTTATATCCGATGCAAAAGAATATGGAGAAATCTCAAAAAGTTGTAAGAAAATAATAAGAAATGTAAATGTCTTTGGTATGGACATAACAAGAGCCATAAAGGAAGTCGCAAACAAGACGCCATCGGAGCCGTTTAGAAGATTTCTATATGGAATTATATCATCCATAGAGAGTGGCGGTGATTTAAATCTTTACCTAAAGACCAGTGCCCAGCAAGCATTATTTGATTATAGACTCAAAAGAGAAAAATATTTGTCTGCTCTCTCAACATATGCTGATTTTTATACGGCAATTTTAATTGCAGCCCCATTGTTTTTCATATCAATATTATCTGTAATGAGTTTGATTGGTGGTAAGGTGGTTGGTATGGACATACCAAGTGCCATGAAGCTCGGGGTATATGTATTTATACCGATTTTAAATGTATTATTTTTATTGTTCCTACAATTTACACAGCCAGAAATATAAGGTGAGATTACGCAATTTACAAAAAAGAACACGAACGATGTGACGCTTGTTGCAATAGCGATATCGGTAATGATATTAGCTGTAAATATATATTTTATAAAGCAGCGAACAATTCATGCAATACTCAATATAGTTGCTGGAATAATTGCCCTTATAATTCCATTGTCGATAAGGTATATTCATTATGTTCAATTAAAATCCATTGA
Source organism: uncultured archaeon (assembly GCA_964469235.1). GTDB lineage: Archaea > Aenigmatarchaeota > Aenigmatarchaeia > GW2011-AR5 > WALA01 > WALA01. The sequence goes on from CAYYKR010000007.1 coordinate 19,367, forward strand.
AAAGAATTTCCCTTCATTTTTGAGGGATATAACATCAAACATAAAATCTGGGATGACTCTAACTCAATCAATTAGACTTTGCAGTGGAAAGAACTATGGACATCTTTCTCCTTATGTGAATGATATATCTGCAAAAATTGACTGGGGAATAAGCTTTGAAAAAGTTCTGACATCATTTGCAGAATCGGTTGGGAGTAAAACAATTTCGCGGTCGGTAAAAACAATAATAGAAACACATAGATCGGGTGGGAACATAAGCGAGGTTCTAGATGCAGTCGTATCATCTGTCACGGAGCTCGAAAAGATTAAAAGAGAACGTTCGACGAGAATATATTCGCAAATGATAAATGGATACATAGTTTACTTCGTATTTCTTGGGGTTATGATAGGTTTATCTAAATTCTTGATTCCTGCATTCGGAACGGGCCAAACAAATAATTTAGCTGGAACATTTGACCAAATATTCAAAGCAATAATAATAATTCAATCTATATTTGCAGGATTGACAATAGGAAAACTTGCAGAAGGTTCATTAACAGCAGGATTTAAGCACGCATTTATCATGTTTCTATTCGGATATGCCACAATACTTTTAATGCAATAGGCTAAAGATAATTTAGAAAGCTTTAATAATCTATTCATTATTTATAATTATGGAGAATTTAATAGAAAATTTTCATAAATCATATTCAAGCAATCGAGAAAATGAAGTAGTTCTAGGTATGCCTCAAATTGTTCCGGATTCTGTTGTTGAACAAGAAATAGGTGATAAAGTTCCGGAGCTCATTGACACTATGAAAGAATTTTCTAAATATTATGGAATTCCAGACGTTAATGGATACGTGCCAATTCATATGGGAGGATTGAAAAATAAAAACGCACTCGGTGAAACTTCAATAAAGCAGTTGAGCCCGAAAGAGTACGATGTGAACGTGTACTTGAATCCTGAAATATTTAACCAATATG
>CAYYKR010000007.1:20432-25555 GCA_964469235.1 uncultured archaeon
AGTTTGGATATCTCATTGATAAATTGTACGTATCAGAAGATGCAGAGCTATCAAACGATAAAAAGCTGGAAGAAAAATACGAAGGTCTTAGAGGATTCTTATATGATATGCAAAAACATGGTTCTAAATATGCAATGGACAGATTTTATAAGATTTATGATAATATCATAAAAGAGGACAAATTGTATGATGCTGTATCCATAAGCCTTCAAAATTACTTATCAAAAATTTACGTTAATTAATAATTCCCTTAATTTATCAACAAATCCGTAGAACTTCTTATATGTTGTTCATAATTTTATTTTTCATGTTTTTAATTTTGTCCCTTCTCTCTTCAAGAATTTTAAGGTATTTATCTATAATGGAATATCTCCAAAAAGTATTTGAATTTCTTTTTAAATCTCTTATACAGTTATCAATTATTTTCATTTTCATATCATAGTCATTCATATAAACTTCCTGAGGGCGAACAATCATTTGTATATTATCTGAGTATGATGTTCCAAAAAATTCGCTGTGATCGCTGATTTCCATAAACATCTTCCTTTTTGAATTGTAGTATCTTATCATGTACAAGTCTCCAAGTTTTTGGAGATATGATGTCGTGAAGGGCTTTATATCTCTCATTAAAATTAAAGGTTCTTTTTGCTTTTCGATAAAAAGGCCGTAAGAATCTTTTCTGCTTGAGATAAACTCAATATTTGATCCCATCTTCCTCCAATATGGAAATTCTTTTTCACGTTCACGAATTTTGTTTTCCACTCGGAGTGGATTGATAAAGAATAACAAAAAATCAGCAGGACTTCTTATTTTTAATAGAGCTCCGAAATCGTAATATCCAATTTTCATTTTTTTAGATGTTGACTTTTTATTTGCCCTTGATTTCTTTTTTTTAACTAACGCCTTCTTGGACTTTCCACCTTTCATAGATTTCTTATGAGCTTTATTTATGAATAACATAAATATAATTAATTTCATACAATTTAAAAGTTACTCAATATCATCTTCTATTGCCTTAAAAATTTTTAGGAGCTCCGAGGATGTAGAAGAATTCGGAAAAGCTTCTATGAACGGTTTCATTTTAGAAATGGAGAGTGGCACATTTTTATCAAATGGTATCTTTCCTATCACTTTATCTCCAAATTCATTTTCTATCTCCTTGGAAAAGTCCTTGCTTAAATCAAATTTGTTTATGACTATGAAATATTTTATTCCAAAATGATTTACTATACTTAAAACTCTTTCAACGTCGCTCAATGATTGCGGAGTTGGTTCAACTATTCCAATAAAATAATCTGAACCTGATATTGAAGAAATAGTTGTGCAATTTATTCCTGCAGGAACGTCCGTAATGCTAAAATTGATATTATTATCCTTTGCCAATTTATTGGCTATCTTTTTTTCTTCATCAACAAGCATTCCGGAACCACTTCGGCCAATCTCAAGATTTGCAGATACTATATATCCGTATTTTGACCTTGTCCAAAGTATCTCGCCGGTTTTTCTGCTCTCTATTTTAATAGCGTTAACTGGACAAACGTATGTGCAAGCTCCACAACCTTCGCATAAAAATTTGTCTACAAATGGCGGATGAATAGCATTGAAATTACAAATATCAACGCATCTCATACAACCTATGCAACTTTCATTGTTTATAGATGCAGTGCTGGAAATTGATATAACTTTTTTATTATCAAATTTTTCTATTCCAAGGCCAAGAGCTAGATTTGGAGCATCAACATCTCCATCCATAGAAATTATATCTCTACGAGAAGACATATAGGAAACTAATGATGCCGTAAAAAACGTTTTTCCAACTCCTCCTTTTCCGCTACCTACCGATATTTTCATTTCAATCACTTTTTACAATATCGACTAACTTTTTTATCTCCTTTATGGCATCGATGCTATCGTCAAAAGATTTACCGGCAATATAATATTCCATAACTCTTCTATCAAATTTTATTCTTGAGATTATCTCCACTCCATAATCTCTACATAAATCTTCTATTATTTTGTTGTCGCCGATGTCGCATCTATTTATTACCACAAAAGTTTTCTTTTCCAACTGTCTTGTCAATTCCAAAATTGTCTTTAAATCATGAGCTCCGAATGGAGTGGGCTCTGTGATAGCAAACACCAAATCAACATCTTTTAAAGCTGATGTAACTTTTGACTGTGTTCCAGCAGCAGTATCGTATATATAGTAATCATAATTCTCTGGTACGCTTTTCTTCAAGTAGTTTATTGGATGAACAGATTCCTTTTCACCTTCAAGAATCTCTGCAGTTCCTAAATCGAGGTTCTCATTAATGTTTGTAAAATAAACGTGTCCGACAATTTTTCTATCTTCATCTATGGCATTTTGCGGACACACCAACTTACATATCTTGCATCCGCTGCACATATCGGTTAAGACTTTTATTCTGTCTTTAAACATAAACAATGCATTCTCAGGACATTTCTCAACGCACAATCCACACATGTTACAATTGTTGTTTATTTTTGGCAAGAATAATGAAACGTCCTTTCTATTTTTCAATTCTACACCAAGAAGTATGTGATCGTTCGGACAATCGGAATCCATATCCAACAAAAGTGTTTTTCCATGCTTCGAGAGCTCAACCGACAAGTTTACTGCTACAGTTGATTTTCCAGTTCCCCCTTTTCCACCTGTAATTCCTATTTTCATAATATCACATTATTCAACTTCTTTTGTTTCCTTTTTTAACTTCTCCAATTTTCCGTCAAAATATTTTTTCAAAGCATCGCTGACATTAATTTCATTTGTCCTGTATATGTCTATAAAATTATCCCGCAAAACATGGAATGATATTTCTCCAATATTCTTTGCTATAACAACATCACATTTATTCGAGAGAAAGTTTCCTATGGACAATCCAACCCTGATTTTCTTTTCTTTGTAAGGATTTTCAATAACTTTTATTCCTGTAATGTCTTTATTCTTTATAGAAATGAATGCAAAATACAGAGCTCTTGAAAACTTTTTAGAGATTATTTTTCCGGACTTGCCATCGACGGGAATTGAAACAACATATTCACTTTTCTTTTCCGGTTCAATGTGAATCATCATTTCGTTTAACTCTGGTATTTCTCTTTTTAATTTATTCTCAATTTCATCGGAGATTTCGTGAGCTCTCTCAACATTTATGGAACCTTTTACAATTATTGTTGCCTCACCAAATATTACCATTCCCGATTTTCTGAGTTTAACAAATTTAACATCTTTAACATTTTCTATTTTCAATATCATATTCAATATTTTCTTTTCTAGTTTAACATCCGGAGATGCATCCATCAAAATTAAAATAGACTCGTAAAATCCCTTTACCCCATATTTAACTAGCATAAATGAAATAAAAATCCCAACAGCGCCTTCAACGTATTTTATTCCAAGATATGATGATAGCACACCTATGAATACTGATATCGATGTCACAACGTCCATTCTAGATTCATATCCATTCATTGTAAGCGCATTGGATTTTATCTCCTTCCCAATCTTGATTTCATAAAATGAAATTATGTATGATACCAACGCTGAAAGTGCAGAAACACTAAGAGCTATGTAACCAATCCTGATTTCATTCGGGGTAAAAAAAGAAATTACTGACTCTCTAAAGATGCCAACACCTGCAGCTATCACAAATATAGAAACAAAGAGTGAAACGAACGTCTCTGCTTTATAATATCCATATGGAAATTTCTTGTCTGGTTTCTTTTGCGAAATTTTCAATCCTATCCAAGTTGCCAAAATTGTGAATATATCTGAAAACGAATGAAAAGAATCTGCTATCAATGCTATGCTCCCAGAAATATAACCAACTACACCCTTTAGAAGAGTGAGGACTACGGTTGCAAATGTACAATTCATCGAAACTTCTTTTCCCTTTTTTATCTTTTCATTCAAATTCATTACCTATCACCAATTCCTTCTTCCAAAACCTCTTCCCATTCCGCGACCAAAACCACGACCAAGACCTCTTCCCATTCCGCGACCAGATTCTTGCGGAACATTTACTTCACTCAAGCTTCCGCTCTTGTACTTTTCAATTAAATCCTTAACGCTTCCAGAACCACTGAGAATTTTTACACCGGCTTCTTTGAGTATGTCAAAAGAATTTGGTCCAATGCTTTGAGCTATAACAACATTTGCTCCGTTGTGTAATAATCCCTGGGCAGAAGCTATTCCTGCCGCATTTCTAGCGAGCGAACCTGCATTTTGTTTTGAAAACACGTTCTTAACATCACCATCAACATCTACATACGTGAAATACGGAGCCCTGCCAAAAATTGGCGACACAACTTCATCCAATCCTTTATCTCCATTTGTTGGTATTGCAATTCTTACCATCTTAACACCTCTAATTTTTATCTGCGTCCCATTCCGCGACCAAATCCACGACCAAGACCTCTTCCCATTCCGCGACCCATTCCACGGCCGAAACCACCGCCGCGACCTGCTCCTCTTTCATTATCAATTCTATAAATTGCTGTTGAACCGCACTTTGGGCATTTTTCCGGGCGTTCCACACCATATGGAACCTCCCATTCATATCCACACTTTCCACATTTAAATCTTCTCATTCCGACCATTTCCACCATATTTATCACCTTCATAAATTATCTTATTTTATTCTTATTATATCATCTGAGCCGCACTTTGGGCATCCACTGGGTTTTCCAGTTCCAAACGGCTCTTTCCATTCGTAGCCGCACTTTCGGCACCTGAAAAGGCGAAATCTGAGCTCAAATTTTCCACCTTTTATTTCAAGTGACTTACCATTAAAAATTGCATCTATGACTTTTTTCCTCGCTCTCTTAAGTTCCCCCCAAAATGTTTTTCTCGAAACATTCATTATGCTCGCTGCTTCTTCCTGGTCATAATTGTCGTAGTCAATAAGTTTCATGGCTGTAAGTTCGACTGGCGTCAGTTCGATCGCTTGAAGATCTCTGAGAGGAATGCCCCTTGGTTTGAAATAATCAGATTTTGGGAGCTCATAAATCCTCCTTGTTTTTCTTGGTCTCACCATAATATCATAATTACACATATGTGCAAAACTATTTAAAATGATATCAAAGCCCTTTCAAAAAGGGCTTTA
>CAYYKR010000008.1:0-18276 GCA_964469235.1 uncultured archaeon
GTGTCGGAACCGTAGGTTCTAACGCTGGGGATGGGATTCGAACCCATGCTCCCTTTCGGGAACCAGATTTCCAGTCTGGCGCCTTGGACCAAGCTTGGCTACCCCAGCACACGATAATAACGAATCAATTGAATTTAATAGATTTAATAGTGCAAACAAATTTAAAAAGAAAATTTGAAAGAACGATCATTCCAATTTTTCTGCATCTTCTATTAACATATCTGGAATTCCGCCTTCGAGTATCTTGAACTTCAATTTACAATTGTGGCATATCAGTGAATTATCCTTCTCATCATATTCAAGAGGCCCCTTGCATTTTGGGCAAACCAATGAATTGAGAAGTTCTTTATCTATCATACAATCACCTAATTAATTTCTTTGGTTAATTTAAATATTTCACTATACCCATCCCATGAACATCGCAAATCCTATCCCGAGCAATATGAAGGATTCTATGAAGTGAATTACTCTTATCTTTTTATCTCTCCATTTTTTGACATCCTTTACATTGCTAAGTCCAGCATAGACAAGCAATGTTATTAATATCATTGGAGAAATGAAGATTACATTGTACAATATTAACCACGGCAAGACTTTGACGAGTTGATACATTGAAATTATACCGGTCATTATAAGATAAGGGCCCATAGTGCATGGGAGGAGGAACAACGTTACAAATATTCCGACAAAAAATGAGCTCGCCGGTCCGGTTGCATTCTCTATTAATTTTTTAGCTTTTGGTCTCCATGACATTGGCATTTCTGTCATAAACCCGCCGGGTTTATAATTCATGCTGTCTTTAAGTTGAAGAGCTCCCAAAAGTATAGCAAACAACCCAAGAATTTTGTACAACGTTAGACGTATTGTAGTTATAACTTGCATCAATTGAAATATTTTAACGAGAAGAACTCCATATATGATATACCCTATGAAAATTGCCAATGAAAATGATAAGCCAGATAAAAGAACCCTTTTTCTGTTTTTAGAATAACTCAATATCGCCATAAGCATTAATGCTAAGACTGCAAGGGCACATGGATTTATAGCATCTACTGTTGCCAGTCCAATAACTTTAGATAGAGTTAAAACTTCCATATTCTCACCTCTTTACAAACAAATAAATGATTATTATAAGAACAAATATTCCAGCTCCATAAACTATATAGTTGGAATAATTTCCTTTTTCTGTTCTACCCCATTCGTACGTCCACCCGTCAATTTTTATTGCATTTTTGAAATAGACATATTTTCCTGACAATGGGACGGGGGTAGGTGTTATTCTTTTATACTTGTTATAATTTCCAGAAAGCACATCTCTAACTTCGGTTTCATTAGATTTCTCATTTGGGTTTCTTATCAATATAGAATTTCCCATCCATATCTTTGGCCTTCCTGGAAGGGAAGAAAAATTAATTTGAGAAAACTTCTCCGTACCTGATGGTAAGGGACATTCTTGTGGACCGCCTAAAATAACGCTTTCTGTATTTCTTATTATAGGGTCGTCCCCAACTATATTTCCGGAAGAAAATAAAATATTCGGAATATGAACACCTATTCCATACTTTTGATTGTATATGTCAAACACATCTCCATTGTAATTATGGTCATGATAAACTTCATATTCAATAACTATGAATCTTGGATTGCTCGAATAGTTCAAAGTTAGATATTTTAATACTACTGGATCAGTTTTAGCGCAGTGAGGGCATCCTATCCCCGTGAAATACACCGCACAAACGTCATATGAATATGCTAATGGTATTAAAAGTGGTGCTATAACTAGCAATGATAATATAAGTTCTGACTTCATGCATTTCACCTAGTGAAATTATAAAAGAAACCGTATTTAAAGATTGGTTTCAAATTTTGAAACCATCTTTTTCTCATATAAAATAGATTTTACTTTTGCAAATACCTTTTCTCCAATATATTCTCCAAGCCCAAGTACATCGCCATCATTTCCAAGGATTAAAAATAATTCCCCCTTTGATAGTTTATCTTTTTTCAGAACACCATTGCTAAATAACGGGGAACCATGAGTCACAGAAAATTCTGCACTTTTTTTGATGTAAACCTTCTTACAAAATTTTTTAATTTCGGAGACGGACATTATTATATTTTTTTCAATCAGTTCCGAAATTCCAAAACTATTTTTTATTTCTTTTAGTCTGTCAATTGTTATGGAATCCTCAATTTTAAACGGACCTGCTTGAATTCTTCGAAGCCATATCATATGAGCTCCGCCAAATTCAAGTCCCATATCATGTATTAATTTTCTCACATAGGTCCCGGCTTCACATTTAACCGAGAATTCAACAACCTTCCCATCACGAGAAATGATTTTCATTTCATATATCTTTCTCTTTCTTTTGACTCTTTTCACAGCCGAACGTACTGGAGGAATCTGCTCTATAACGCCTGTAAATCTTTTCATTACATTTTCAATCTCTTTGGTTGAAATGCCCTCCTTGTGAATTCTCATCTTTGCTATGTACGTTTTGTCACTTCTTGACAGAATATCTATAAGTTTTGTCGCTTTGTCAAGAAAAATGGGAAGCACTCCCGTAGCAAGTGGGTCAAGTGTTCCAAGATGCCCCGCTTTGGAAGCACCGAGTATATTTTTGACTTCTGATACGGCAGCTCTTGATGTAGGTCCCCGAGGTTTATCAATTATTATAATTCCATCCATACATTAATCTTAGATGAAAATTTTAAATCATAATCCAACTTTATAAACTTTTTTTCTAATTACAATTATGGTCATAACGTTTGAAACCATAAGAGATATTCAGCGCTCTGAAAAAGAGAATAAATCTCTTACAAAGCTTCAAGATGGAATATTCGCAGAGATAGCTGAATATCTTAAGAGGAAATCTGAAAGGAAGGAAGACTTTTTAGAAGTCGAAAATATAAAAAATATCATAAGGGATATAATAGACCGGAGAGAGCACAAAATAGTAGAAATGGCTATAATGTACGTTCGCTCGGGAATCATTCCAAATAACATGGCAAAAGAGGAAGAAGAGTTCTTTTCGTCCCTTGTGAAAACTATAAAAGAGTTTAGAGATTCATATTATTCGAATATAATCTCGGGGTCCGTAAAGCAAGAAGAAATAAAAGATATTGCTGAAAAGCCTGAAGAGCCTAAAAAAGATGCCATTCAGATAACTGAGGACATTCCGGAGTTTGTATTCAATAACAAAGTTTATATGCTAAAAAAGGATGAAATAGCGTCTCTCCCACAAGATTTGGAGGAATTTTTGGTAAAAAAAGGTGTAGCGAAAAGGATTTAAAGCATTAAATAAATAGAGAAAAAGATTAGGTGATTTTCATGAAGATTCCAAAAAAGCAAATGAGATATTGTCCGGTGTGTAAGAAGCATACTCTTCATACGGTTGAAATAGCTAAGAAAAAGCCAAGAAGAAAGGACACGAAAAGTCAAAGAAGTTTTGAGAGAAAGATGAAGGGATATGGTTCATTTCCTAAACCGAATCCTAAAGGAAGGGAAAAACCAACCAGAAAGGTAGATTTGAGATATAAATGTACAGTTTGTGGTAAATATCATACTGTTGGTAAAGGGTTTAGAATTAAGAAAGTTGAACTTGTAAAGGTATGATTAAATTTATTTAATTATGGGGTGAATGTATGAAAGTTGTTGTTACTGCTGTTCCAGGTTGCGGAAAAACTACAGTTCTTAATTATCTGGAAAGACTTGTGAATGATGTAAGTATAATAAATTTTGGAGATTTTATGTTCGAATTATCGAAGCTCAAGAGCAGGGACGATATGAGAAAACTTCCCGTTGAGAAATACAGGAAATTACAACTTCAAGCATCGAAGAAGATAGGGCGAATGAAAGGAAACATAATAATCGATACACATTGCACTATAAGAAAACCAGAGGGGTACTATCCAGGTCTTCCGGAAGATATATTGAAAGCCTTGAACCCAGATGTAATAGTTTTGATAGAAAAGAATCCACAAGACATTTTAAAACAAAGAAAAGGCGATAAAAGTAGAAAAACAAGAGATATGGAATCTCTCGGCGAAATTGAATTACAACAACAAATGGATAGAATGTTTGCTGCATCATATTCAACGCTCGTCAAATCTACAGTTAAGTTGATAAGTTTGAGATACAAAGAAAGAAAACCATTTGAACATTCAAAGGTTGCAGCAAAAGAAATAGCAAAATTATTTAATAATGGTGATTGAAACGATTTTTTATTCAATTTTTAACCCACTTTTGTCTTATCCTGATTGGTTGTCAATACTAATTTTTGCAACATTGATAATAGTTGTAACTAATTTAATCTACAAGTTTTCAATGGACCAGAAAAAAGTCGTCGAAATTAAGGGGAAACTTAAGGAGCTACAAAAAAAATCTAAGGAAGCGTCTTCAAATGAGGAGAAAATGGAATATATGAATAAAATGACAAAAGTAAATTCAAGTTATATGAAAATGACAATGAAACCAATGCTTATAACTTTACTTGTGATATCTCTCTTTCTCCCGTGGATAAATGCAAATTATGGAGATAAAATTGGAATTGTGAATGGAACTAGTGGCTGGGTTATGATGGGAACTAACAACATCACATTTTCTGTTATCAGCAATGGAATTAAAATGAACAACGAGACTGTTCTTTTTGGAGATAAAATTAAAATCGGTAATAAAAGGTTCATAGTCTTAAAGAAAGGAGATAATAAAATAAAATTTTCTCGTGTTATAATTGAGTCTCCAGTTTCAATACCTCCCACAGGAAAAGATTGGGGATGGTTGTTCTATTACTTCTTAATTTCAATACCTCTTTCAATTGTTCTTAGAAAACTTATGGGCGTTAAAATGTAATCATTTTTTGTTTTTATGAACTCTCATATGAATAGAGAGAGCTCTTTTAGAATCAAATTTTTTGTGACATATTGGACATTCATATTTTTTCTTTATATATCCCAATGATTTCATTTTTCTATAAACATAGCTCATTGGATTTTTTATGCCTTTGCAAGTTTCATCTGGTTTGCATACACCAATTCCCCTGTAAAATAAATCATTTGAACAATTTGGTGGGTTCATCTTTTTTTGTGACATGTGCCATCTTATTTGAGTTGTTATCGCTCTGTTGCTTAACGGCTTTTTATTATGTTTGTTCCATTCCAAAAGCCTCTTTTCAATCTCGTCCCATTCCCAATTGCATGAACGTAAAAATGTTATCAGTGTAAATATTGACCTCTTTTTCCCATCTGATAAACCATTTAATATATTTTTTATGCACGGTGGAAACATTTCTTCTGATATTTTTCTTTTTATTGGCTCGAATACCTTTTGGTCTTTTACAATTTTTACAATTTTTTTCTTTTCATTTGTTCTCGACCAATCAATTGCATCTATTATCAAGTCAGTTGCATCATCGCCAAATTTTAAGAAGTTTTCTTTGACTTTTACATTTTCCATACGTGCTTCATTTGGGTCAAAATCCATTATATTAGATGATTTTATTGGAAGTGAAACTAACCAAGATTTGTGGTTCAAGGCATATGGAGCTCTGAATAGATGTCTATTTCCCCAATCTTTTTCTACATCTGCAATATTGCTGTATATCTGGTCTGACTTCAGATTTGACAATTTTGTATTGTCAAATGAACTAACATTAACAAATTCCATGGGATCTATATCTTCTACCGATTCTACATGTTCCATCAGCCTTTTCATTCCGCCTATTGAAATCAATGATTCCATTAATGAATCCTTTATTTTTTCTCTAACGAAAAACGATATTTTTCTTGGAAGCTCTGGATATAAATCTTTTGTGTATTTGAAATTTATCTTTTCTGGAAAATCTTCAAATGGAACTATTATATGAAATCCCCTTCTCCCAGAAAATTTAACGCCAACGTTTTTTATTCCATACGACTTTAAGAATTTGAGTATTTCTCTGGCTGTTATTTTAGATTCAAGAAGTGTTATCTTGGAATCGATGTCAAATATTAAATCCCACCCAATTCTATTCCCCTTTTGCTCATCGCTTATCATCATTGGATTTTTCCATCTCTCAACGGAAAGATGAAATGATACTACACCATTCTTAACAGCTTCCTTTATGTCGTTTGGATATTGAAGAATATTAGGTCTTTTTATAAAAGATCCATTTGACTTAGAACCTACAACTTCTCTATTTCTAGAATACTTGAATATTTCATTTACTATATCATCGCGAGAATAGTACTCGTAAATTTTTCTTAGATTCGTTCTTACAATTGGAACGTCATTGGGAATCTCATTTTTCATAATCTATTTTCAAATTTAAAAGATTAAAAATTAATAATATCCTTATGGATAAAGAAAATTATGTCGTGTGCCAAAAAACTAAGAAAGATGGGAAGACGGTATATGTGCCAATATCCCCATTGTTTGATGGTATAAATTATTTCATAAAAACTAAAGGAGCTCAGATAAACATAAAAGTGATTACAGATAGTTCTCAAATAAAAATAATACCGGAAGAAAGAGTCGCAAAGATGAATATAATTTCTTATTTCAAAAATTGGATGACGGAAAGAAAGAAAAAAGTTTCAAACAAAATTAAGAAAATAAAAAAATAAAATTACAATCCTCGGTAAGCCATTGCTCTATGAACACGCTCTTCTGCTATTTGAAGTGCAGCCAATCTTGTTGATATTTTCATCTTCTTTGATCTCTCTAAGACGAGCTCTGTGTTCTTTATTATTCTTTCTTCTACCATCTTAAACATCTGGTCCTCTGTTCCATGTATTGATTCAACGTATGATGATGTAACACCACCCGCATTTGCAACAAAATCCGGAACTATTGTGATTTTCTTCTTCCACAATTTGCTCTCTATTTCTGGTGTCATTGGTATGTTTGCAGCTTCAACTATGAGTTTTGCTTTTATGTCATTGTAGTTGCTTTCATTTATGACATTCGGTCTTGCCCCGGGTATAAGAACGTCGACCTTCAATTTGAACAATTCTGAATTTTTCAATATCTTTCCACCATATTTTATTACTGTCTTTCTATCCTTCTTTACTTTTATCAACTTGTCTACATCCAATCCACGTGGATTGTAAACGACACCTCTGGAATCAGAAACTGCAACTATTTTTGCTCCTGCGCTACTCAAGAATTTTGCTGTGAATGTTCCAACATTTCCAAACCCTTCTATTGCTACGGTTGTTCCTTTCACCTTCATTTTTAGAAACTTTAGAGCTGTTAATGTTGAATGGTAAACTCCCCACCCTGTTGAACCCAATTCGTGCGGAAGTCCACCCATTTCAGAAGGTTTTCCCGTGCATGAGTCCATGCCATTTTCATCAGCAAAAACAGCCATTTCAGCTTCTCCTGTATTCATATCCGGACCAGCAATATATTCTGACGGAACAAGATGTTTTAAAGCTCTGGCAAAAGCTCTTATAATTTTCATTTTTTTATCTCTTGTCATTGCATGAGGATTTGCTGCTATGCCGGATTTTGCTCCCCCAAAAGGTAATCCAGCCATGGCATTTTTCCAAGTCATAGCTCTAGCAAGTCCAGCAACTTCTTCAAGTGTTACATCTGGAACCATTCTTATGCCTCCCTTTCCGGGGCCGGCTGCTGTATTATCTATAACGAGAAATCCTTTGAGACCAATCTGCTTGTTGTTAACAATAACAACTTTTTCTGGTCCCCATTTATCAACTTTTACATTCATTTAATCGCCTCTTTATATTTAAAATAAATGAAATTTTTATATTCTTTTATTTTTGTATAAATACTCGTATGCGCTCAGTGCTGCAATTGCTCCCTGTGCTGCAGCTGTTATAATTTGTTTATCCCTTATGTTTGTCACGTCACCGGCGGCAAATATTCCATTTTTGTTTGTTTGACACACTTCATCAACTATTATTTCTCCTCTGTTGTTTAGATTTACCATCTCGCTCAAAAATGTCGAATTTGCAATTTCTCCTATGTTTATGAACACTCCATCGACATTTATTTCACTTGTTTCTCCAGATGTTTTCTTTACCATTATGGATTTGACTATTTTATCCCCTTTTATCTCTATGACATTTGAGCTCATTACAGGCTCGATGTTTTTCTTTTCGAGCATCCTATCGACATCAATTTTGTCCGCTCTAAATTCATCTCTTCTGTGAATTATGTAAACTTTTTTTGCTATGGATGAAAGCAGTATGGCAGATGTGACAGCCGTGTTTCCACCACCTACAACTGCAACGACCTTATCTTGAAAGAATGGAGCATCGCAAGTTACACAGTATGAGACCCCATGTCCGGTAAACTCTTTTTCTCCAGGTATTTCCAGCCTTCTATGAATTCTTCCAGTCGCGACTATTATAGTTTTTGCAGTAAATTCTTTTTCACCTATTATTTTGAAATTTTCACCATCTTGTTTTATTTCTTTCACAAAATCAAAAACTATATCAGGATTAAATTTTTTTGCATGGCCTTCAAATTTTTTGGATAGTTCATCACCTTTTATCGACTTAAATCCAAGATAATTTTCTATCTCATCTGCTTCTGCAACTTCGCCACCAACTTCATTTGATATCAATATAACAGATAGTCCTTTTCTTCTAGCATAAATAGAAGCTGACAATCCAGCAGGACCAGAACCAACAATTCCAACATCGTACACCTTTTCCATTCTAACACCTCAGAATATATATGAAGCACTTTCAGGTTTTTATTTATTCACCAAACTTTAAATAGTTTTTGCATAAATTATGAAATATCTTGTTATTTCAAAGTTGATTTATATGGATATAAAAAGGATACTCGAGCTGAATGATTCCGAAATTAAAATAATTAAACTTCTGAAAAAGAAATCGTACACATCCGAGCAGCTGAGCTCAGTTTTAAATAAAGACATTTCAACCGTGAATAGATATTTAAACGACCTTTTGAGAAAGAGGCTCATATATAAAATATCAAAATGTTGCACACCGCAGAGAGGCAGATATTTCGTCTATTTCTTGAATTCCAACAGAGAAATAAATAATTTTGTTGACAAACGACTTGAAGAGATAAAAAAAGAAATATTCAAGTTTTTAGAGACAATTTCCAATTAATCAAATTAATTTATATTTTCATGCAAATTATAATTATGAAATATTCAACCCTCGTTGATTTGTACGAGAAGTTATCTAAAACGACAAAGAAACTTGAAAAGAGAGATATGCTTGCGGAATTCTACAAGTCAATTTCAAAAGATGAGCTCGAGCTTGCAGTAAATTTTTCTACTGGAGTTGATGAAGACCTTGGAATCTCAAATGAGCTAATGAAAGATGCAATCTCCAAGGCATTTGGTATAAATAAAAATAGTATAGTAAAAAAATTCAAGGAGCTTGGAGACCTTGGATTAGTCGCAGAATATTATTCTGAGAACACAAAGCAGATGACGTTGTTGAAGAGAAGTTTGACTCTCGAAAAAGTCTATCACAATATAAAGGAGTTAGAAAAAATGAGTGGAAAAGGTTCTCAAGACAGAAAGATATCTCTTATATCAGAGTTGTTGGTTTCATCATCTCCAAAAGAGGCTCTTTACATAACACGTACTATACTTGGATATTTACGCATAGGCGTTGCAGAAGGTATAGTTAGAGATTCGATTTCAAAGGCTTTTGATGTTCCGGTTTCTGATGTAGAACACGCTTATTCCATACTAAACAATTATGGAAAGGTTGCATATATTTCGAAGACGTCGCCGGGAAAATTAAAAAAAGTTAAGATAGTAGTTGGCAGTCCAATAAGAGTGATGCTTGCTGAACGTGCGAAAAATTTGAAAGAAGGACTGGACAGCTTTAAAGACCCGTGCATAGAGACTAAATATGATGGATTTAGAACACAATTACATAAAGATGGAAATAAGATTTGGATATTTTCAAGACGCCTCGAGAATGTAACGAAGCAATTTCCAGATTTGGTCGAGCTTGCAAAAAAGTACATCAAAGTCGATAGATGCATAATAGAAGGCGAGACCGTTGCAATAAGCAAAGACGGGCGTCCACTTCCATTTCAGAAGCTTTCAAGGAGGATACAGAGAAAATATAACATAGGAAACATGGTAAAGGAAATACCCATCCAAATAAATTTATTTGATGTACTCTATGCCGATGAAGAAAATTATATGGTAAAGCCATTGAGAGAAAGATGGAAAAAATTGAATGAAATAATAAAGCCTCTTAAGGGAAAATTTGTTTTGGCCGAGCACATAGAGACAAAAAATTACAAAGAGGCTGAAAAATTTTACAAGTGGTCGCTCTCAATTGGGGAAGAGGGAGTAATGGTAAAGAATCTTGATGCAAAATATCATCCCGGAAAGAGAGTTGGGTATTGGCTTAAAGTAAAACCAATAATGGATACGCTTGACCTTGTCATAGTTGGAGCTGAGTGGGGAAGTGGAAAGCGTGCAAATTTAATAGGCTCTTTGAAATTAGCCGTTCGTTCCGATGAAGGATTTCAAACTGTCGGTATGATGGGATCCGGACTTTCAGATGAGCAATTAAAAGAAATTACCGAAAGGATAAAGAAGTTAATAGTTAGCGAGAGTGGAAATGAAATCGTAGTGAAACCGAAAATAGTTGTTGAAGTTGCATACGAAGAAATTCAAAAATCTCCGAATTACAATTCTGGATATGCGTTGAGATTTCCAAGACTGGTCAGAATAAGATATGACAGGTCTCCAAAGAATGCAAGTTCTATAGATGACGTGAAGGAGCTCTATAAAATCCAAAGAGGAAGAAATAAAAGATGATTACATCACGGTTACAGATTTTGCAAGATTTCTTGGTTTGTCAATTGGAAGATTGTTATAAAGTGCTATGTAATATGATAAAAGATGCCCAAATATGGCGGCTTCTATTGGAAAGTTGTTTTTTATTTTTATGAACGGTTTTATATCGAGCTTTGCATTCTTATGGGAATCTACAATTGGAATTATATAAGCACCATGAGATTTTATCTCATTCATATCAGATATACTCCTCTCTCCAGATATGAGAGATATTACTGGAGTATTTTTCTGTATGAGTGCTATCGTTCCATGCTTGAGCTCTCCACCCATCATACCTTCGGCATGAATATATGAAATTTCCTTCAATTTAAGTGCTATTTCTCTTGCAATTGGATAGTTAATACCACGTCCTATGATATAAACTGAGTTTTTATTCCTTAACTTTTTTGCCAATCTTTTTATTTTGTTTTCATTGCTTTCAATGAAATTTCTAATTGATTTGCTCGTGCTGCCACTGAATTTCAGCCCAAACCTTTTTGCAATTTCCATAAGAAGGACAACTTGATTTATAAAAGATTTTGTGGCGGCAACTGCAATTTCCTGCCCCGCCATAATTTCAATTGAACAATTTGAAATTCTTTGTATGGTTGAATATGGAACATTTACAATTGATAGTATTTTATTTTTAGGGAATTTTTTCATCGCATTTATAACATCCATCGTTTCTCCGCTCTGTGAAATTGCTATAAGTAAAGTTTTTTCATCAACATTTGAATAGTTCTCAAACTCGGATGCTATTATGGACCTTGCATCTATTCCAATTTTATTCAGAAGGTAAGCTCCTATCAAAGATGCGTGATAAGAAGTTCCGGCAGCTATGAAGTAAATTTTTTTGGCCTTTTTTATTTCTTTTACAAATTTTTCAAAAGTTTCTTTTTGTTCAATTCTTAATGATTTTAAAAGCCTTTCAACTGCCTCAGGCTCTTCATGGATTTCCTTTAACATAAAATGTTTGTATTTCTTATTTTCATGCTCGTATTTCCATTTGAATGTTATCGGTTTTTTAACAACTTTTTTTCCATTTTTATAAATTTGATATTTATCTTTTCCAATTACAGCATATTCTCCATCATCGAAAAATATTGCCCTGTTTGTTAAATTTGAGAATGCAAATATATCACTACCTATTATCATTTCATTTTTTCTTATTCCAAGAGCCAGCGGAGATGATTTTTTCATGACATATAAATTATCATCATTCAGCCTCATTATTATGGCCGCATAAGTTCCTTTCGCGACGTTGATAAATTTTTTCATCGCATTTAAAATGGTATTTCCTTTTTTTAATTCCTCCTCTATAAAATGAGGAATGACCTCTGTATCGGTATCACTTATGAATTTATGTCCTTTTTTAATGAGCTCATCTTTTAGAATTTCATAATTTTCTATTATTCCATTGTGTACAACAAAGATATTTTTTTTACAGTCTGTTTGAGGATGTGCATTTCTAACGGATATCCCTCCATTAGTTGCCCATCTTGTGTGAGCTATTCCAATTGAGCCTTTGAATTTTTTCAACTTGCCTTTTATGCTGTCAACGGAACCGACACATTTTTCCATCCTTCCATTTACAGCGATGCCAACGGAATCGTATCCACGATACTCCAACCTTTTTAGACCATCGAAAAGAACGTCCGCTGCATTTCTAAATCCATTATATCCTACTATTCCACACATTTACACACCCAATTTCTTTTTTAGTTTTGCTAAATTCCTCTCTGGAAACTTTATTTTATTCTCTATGATTTTTCCATTTTGGAACAAGATTTTGTTAGGTTCTAAATCATTTCTTAAGTTTACACTCGGTCCTATGATTGAGTTTGGTCCAACTTTTATTCCAGGCATTATTCCGGCGTGTATTCCAGTGTGGCAACTTTCTCCTATGACTGCCCCAAATTTATTCATTCCGGTGTCCATCTTTTCTCCATTGACAATCATCGAAATATTCTTTTCATCAAATCTGAGATTTGCTGTTATTGTTCCTGCACCAAAAGAGCATCCATCACCAACTATTGAATCGCCTACATAATTTTCATGGAACCAACAATCACTTCCTATGTACGAATGTTTTATTTCAGTTGAGAATCCAACGACGCAATTATCGCCTATTTGCGTTCCAGACCATATAAGTGAATTTGTTCCCACTACACTGTTCTTGCCAATGTATACCGGGCCATTTATAACTGCATTATCTAAAACTTTGACCCCATCTTCAATTATGACATTCCCACGTATTTTTGCACTGTCAGAAATTTTTGCACTACTTGAAATTTTTCTTTCTATGCTCTCCATGAAATGGTCCATCACAAGAAGTATGTGCCATGGGTATTTTATTGCCTGCCAATAACCATCATAATTTACCACATAAATTTTATTCTCATCTTTTATCATCCTGTCCAGAGCCTTTTCATATATATCATCTTTTTCACTCTCAGCTTTTTCAATGTAATCAAACAATGTTTTGGTGTTTTTGTGCAGATGTAAAACTATGTTAACAAGGTTACTCGGCTCTTTTCCTTTTGAAGGCTTCTCAATAATTCTTTTCATGTATCCATTTTCATCTTTTATTATATAGCCACCAGGAAAATATTCATTTACAATATGACCTGCTATAAATGAATCTGCATCTACATTTTTGTAAGCGTTGAGAAGTTTCTCATACAATTTTTCATCAAACACATCGTTAGGATTAACTAAAATTATTTCATCTCCATATATGAATTTTTTTGCTGTGAGAAGAGCGTCTGCCATGCCATTTGCCTTTTTTTGAACAACTATGTCCACTTTTTTACCTTCCATAATCTTTTCTATTCTGTCGACGTTTTCATCATTTGCCACTATGACAAATTCATTGAGCCCGTTCTTTTTTGCCATGTCTATATGGTATTCCAGCAACGTTTTCCCCAAAAATTTAAACAAAAACTTATCTTCCATTAGAGGCATCATTCTCTTTCCTATACCACCGCATAAAAAAACAACTTTCATATTACCGACCCCACAATTTTTTTAAGTTTTTCAAGAATTAATTCTTTTTTCGATTCGCTTTTTGATTCAACTATTATCCTTATGAGTGGTTCAGTTCCACTTGGGCGAACCAACGACCAAGAATTCTTCCACTCGAGCCTAAATCCATCTATATCAATTATTTTCTCTGGATTCAACTTAGAAAATAAGTTTGGATTCAATTTTTTCATAACTTCATATTTATTTTTTACTTCTATGGAATATTTTGTATAATAAAATTTTTCGTTAAATTTCCTATATTCAAACTTTGATGCAAAAATTATTATTGGAAATATCGTATCTGGAAATGGTCCAATATCAGGAAATATATAATGACCAACTTGTTCCACACCTATGTCTGCACCGTTCTTTAAGACACCTTCGGCGACATTTACATCACCAACGGGAACGCGAATGACATCTTTTATATAATCGTCTATGAGCTCACCGGTTTCAACAGTTGTGACAACTTTATTGGCTCCATAGAATTTTGACACAGCCGTTATACCTTCATTATATCCATAAAATTTTCCATCGCAAAACACTACTCTATCTCCATCCCCATCAAAGCACGCTGAGAAATCATAATCTTTGGAGAGCTCGATCGTTTTTTTGAGTGTCTCCTCTTTTGGTTCTGGTTGATGATTTGGAAAATTTCCATCAGGAGTGTTGTTTATCGCTTCAACATTCATTCCAATATCCTTTAGAATTTTTAACGCCACTCCGGACATTGCACCATTTGCTGGATCAAGTAAAATTCTTAAATCAGTTCTTATTGGAATTTTTTCCTTCGCGATGACTTTCTTCAATTCATTTTCATAGTATTCAATAACATCTCTTTTATAAGATGCTTCTCCCTTTCCATTTCTGAACTTTTCTAATTTAAATATTTCCTCAACTTTCTTCTGCTCATCTTTTGTAAATCCAAGTCCATTTGAGTTGAAAACTTTTATTCCATTGTACTCTTTGGGATTGTGAGATGCTGTTATCATAACTCCACCATCGAAGAATCTTGAGGATGAAAATGCAAGCAAAGTTGTTGGAAGGACACCAAGGTCAATTACATTTATTCCGCATGAAACTAACGCGTTTTTAACAACGCCCTTTAGTTTTTCTCCAGACAATCTTGTATCGCAAGCAATACAAATGTTTGATCCATTTGGGAAATATGTTCCTATTGCTTTGGAAATTTTTTCAAAGAACTTAAATGAGTCGTCAGTCATCTTTCTTCTTATTCCACTTGAACCAAAAAGCATTGCATCACCAAGAGATTGAAATTGTATTCTACATTTAAATACTTTTATTAAAAAATTTTTAATTATATTATAAAAAAATTCATAATGAAGGTGCAAAGATGATAATAGTAAATGAAAATGGAATGGGACTTAATGCGAGAGAGATTAGATTTCTCAGCAAATTGGATGAAAATATACTTTCCTTGCTCAAAAATAAGGAAATGTATCCGATTGAAATATCTAAAGTGCTGAAAATTAATCAACAAACAATATACTATCATATAAAAAAATTGGAAAAGATGAAGATGATAAAGCAAACCAGAAAAGCTTTTGTTGGCGGAATAAAGGCGACCTACTTTTCATTATCGTCCGACGCTTTCTTTTTCAAGATCGGGGACTTTAAGAGAATAACAAAAATTCCAATGAAGTTACCAAAAATATTAAATGGAATAGTAGACAATGGAAAATTGTTATCAAAGATTGTTGTCGGTTCCCCGATATCTCATGGAGATTTTGGGACATTTTCAAGGGATATTGAATCTGTGTCGGATTTATCTTTATTTGTTGGCTCGTTTTTGGAGATTCCTACAATAGCGACTGTAAGGGATACTATGGTTGAAGACATAAAACAAAGTTTTATAATCGTTGGCGGCCCGAGAGTTAACGGTGTAATGAAAAGAATGAATAGAAGACTTCCAATATTTTTTGATAAAAAATGGAGAATAATTTCTGCATTGTCTGGAAAAACATATTCGGGCGACAATATTGGAATGATTATGAACGTAGAAAATCCGTTCAACAAAAGGAATAGAATATTGATTGTCTCCGGAAAAGATCACAGAGGAACCAAATCATCTATAATTGCTCTTGCAAAATATTTTGATGAAATTGGTAAAAAGAATAAATTTTCAAAAAAATATGTTGCCCATGTCGTAAGGGGAATGGATAAAAACTATGACGATGTTATAGATGATATTGAAATATTAGAGTGATTGCAATGGAAAATAAAATAATTGAAGAGGGGAGTGCAAAGATAATAGTACCAAACGTCAAGAGAGTGGAAGATTCAAAACCAAATGGATTTTATAATCCCGCGATGAAAAATAACAGAGATTTGAGCATGTTAATTGCCAAAAGATATAAAGAGCTGTACAATAAAAGCCCCAAAATATTGGACGCATTCACGGCCACTGGAATACGAGCTATAAGATATTTTAAGGAAGTTAATCAAGAGGTTACGGCATGCGATGTAAATGAGAAAGCCCTTGAGCTCGCCAAGAAAAATGCAAGTATGAATGCCGCTAAAATTAAATTCCTAAATACTGATTGGAGAAATTTAAACGAAGGTTTTGACATTATAGATATAGACCCATATGGCTCTCCATGCGGTCATATTGATAGTGCGTTTAGGATGCTAAAAACTCCTGGAATGCTTTTTGTAACGGCGACAGATACTGCAGTTTTGAATGGAGTGTATCCAGATATATCTTTGAGAAGATATGGAGCAAGGAGTATTCATTCAGATTTCAATAAGGAGCTCGCCGCGCGAATACTTATATCGTTCATAATTCGTGAGGGTGCGAAATATGACAGGAGTTTCTATCCTGTACTAAGTATTCAAGAGCGTCATTATGTTAGGATATTTGGAATTGTAAAGAAAGGTGCAGAAATAACAAATAAACTCATGAAGGAATTTAATTTCTTATCACACTGTTCATGCGGGTACCGTCACATTGGAATAGAATTGAAATGTCCAAATTGTGGAAGAGATACAAAAGTTGAGGGTCCTTATTATTTTGGAAATTTACACAATAAAAAATTTTTGACGGGATTGGAAAACAATTTAATTAATATTGCAGTGAACGAGGTTGATTGCCCACTTTATTATGATGTGCATAAAATTTGCAGCATGTACAAAAAAGTTCCGCGAAAGATGGATAATATAATTTATGATTTAAAACAGAAGGGATTCTTAGCATCTCGAACACTGTTTTCTCCAACTGGAATAAAATGTAATTGCTCTATTGAAGATTTGCTTTCGGTGATGGGATGAAACTTCCGAGAAAATTTTACAATAGAAATACACTGTCAGTTGCCAAAGAACTTCTTGGAAAAGTCATCGTTAGGAAGACGAGAGAAGGAGTTATGAAAGGCATAATAGTTGAGGATGAAGCGTATATCGGTCCCGAAGACAAAGGTTCTCATTCTTACGGAGGTCGAAGAACAAAGAGAAATGAGGTCATGTATGGATTGCCAGGGAGGGCTTACGTATATCAAATTTATGGAATGTACTTTTGCTTAAATGTTGTGACAAGGAAATTGGGAATGCCAGAAGCAGTCTTAATAAGAGCTGTGCAGCCAATTCAAGGAATTGAGCTCATGGCAAAGAACAGGAGAATTGAGTTAAAATCCGAAAAAGATGAAATAAAGATTTCAAATGGTCCTGGAAAGCTATGCAAGGCGATGAAAATTGATAAATCTCTAAACGGGGCTGATTTACTTGGGGATGAAATTTATATAGAAAATCCTCCAAAAAATGTTTTAACCAAATTTGGAAGTTTTAAGATTCAATCTTCTCCAAGAATTGGCATAGATTATGCAGAAGAGTACAGAGATGTTCCGTGGAGATTTTATATAATTGGAAATAATTTTGTCAGCAGGTACAAAAATTAAACTAATTGGTTTAATTAAAAGTATAAAAAGTTATTCTTAAGTAGTGACTATATGGTCTTAGGATATCAAATTTCGGAAAAGCCGATAAAGATAAGGGTGTACAATCGTGAGGAAATTCAAAAATTCAAAAATAAAATTAATTTTGCAAGAGCAGCATTTGATGCAAGGTCTCACGATGAAAGGAAGTACTTTTCGGTTTTGACTGATATTATTGATTTAGGTAATCCATACTTCAAAATACCGGATAATGATTCTAAATTTATAATAGCATATGAAAATGGCCGTCCTGTTGGAAGAGCTGTGGTTACACTTGATAAATTGTATAACGGTCACCATGAGAAGTGCGGAGAAGACCATTCTGTTTGGCTTGGATGGTTTGAGGCGAAAAATGAAAAAATTGGAAAGGAGATTTTAGAGAAATCATTTGAAGAGGCAAAAGGATTCAAAGAAAAAGACTCAGATATAAAATATCTAATAGGTCCGGGACAGCCAAATGAAAACGGTGTCGTAGGGCTTGGAATTCACGAGCCTTTTGTTTATTTTATGGAGCCGAA
>CAYYKR010000008.1:18376-22822 GCA_964469235.1 uncultured archaeon
GTTCCCATAAGTAAGATATTACATAATTACAAAGAAAATGAAATATTGAATGGTATAGAAGAAGTTTATCGTAAAGCTTGGGATGATTGCAATCATCCAGATGGAAGAAGTATGACAAAGGAAGAATTTTTTTCAATGGTAAATGGAATAAAACAAATAACTCCATCGTGGTGGAATATATACACTGCAAAATATAAGGGTAAAATGGTTGGAGCGACAGTTGCAATACCTAATGTTAATGAAATTATTGAAAAGACGAATTCTGACAATTTTGGAATTAAACTTTTTAAGGAAGCATTTTATTTGTTTAAAGATAAAAACAAGAAAACCGATGGTGAAAGAGTTTTGATATCGGGAGTTTCTCCTGATAACATTGATGATCACATAAAGGCCATACTTGAAAGTATAATGATGGCATATTTCTTGATAGATTCGGATGAAAATGGATATAAGGAAACAACAGCATCTCAGCTTGCATTGAAGAATAGAAATGTTATAAGGTCTATGTTCGAGCTCTGGGAAACTATAAATAATGACAATAGTGCAAGAGATATAATTGAATATGTTAGAAATGCGGATGCTTCCGAGTACGATGAGAATAAAATAGTAAATAAGATTCTCAATTCAGAACGTCTTAAAGAAGATACAAGCATTGCAGCTGTCTATAAGATTGGATTGTAACAAATTTGGCCGATTTTTCATTTTTATATTTTCTGAATTTAATATATCTCTATGAAAATAAAATTTATAGTCAATCCAAAATTTGGTGAAGAAGCAACCAACTTGAAAATAAAAACAATAGAAGAATGCTTTGAAGGTCACGATATATCATTTTATCTCACAAAGGATAGGAAAACAACTATAGACGAAGTTTCTTCTTCTGATGGATATGACGCTATAATTTCTGTTGGTGGTGATGGAACTTTAAATGAAGTGGTCAACGGAATTATGAAAATGAAAAAAAAGCCACTTCTTGGACTCATACCTTTCGGAACATCCAACGTTTTTTCAACTGAGCTCGGCATACCAATAGATGCAAGAGAGGCGAGCAATAAAATACTTCAGATGAAGCCGAGAAAGATAGACATAGGGGTCGTAAACGACGACCATTATTTTGTTATGTGGTCTTCTATAGGTATTGATGCTCTCATATCTAAACACGTAGAGGATAATAAACAGGATAAAATAGCACTTGGAAAGCTTGCGTTTATACTACATGGAGCAAGAGACATATTCAATTACTACAATCCGCCGAGACTTTCTGTGGAGCTAGACACAGGATATAAAGGTAAAGGGCATTTTGTTATAGTTTCTAATGGTTCTCATTATGCCGGTAAATATCTTTTAAATCCAGAAGGTTCAATAGACGATGGATTTTTTGACGTTCTTGTTTTCAAGGGAAACAATCCACTTTCCATGATACGATATCTTATAGGTATTGTAACTGGTTCTCATACCAAGTTTAAAGATATATCAAAACAAAAGGCAAAAGTTGTCGATGTTAATTTTCTTAGACCAGTTTGGATGCATATAGATAGTGAACCATTTAAAGTTACTAAATACAAAGCAAAGATTATTCCAAAGGCTTTAGAATTTTTATAAAAAAAGAAAATTTATCTTCGTTTTTTCTTAGAAGATTTCTTTCTGACTTTAGTTTTGGTTTTCTTTGTTTTCTTCTTGACCAATTTCTTCTTATTTGAGCTCCTCGGTCTTTTGGTCTTACTTGCCTTACTCTTGGTCGCTTTCTTTTTAGGTTTGCTTTTCTTTACAACCTTTTCCTTTTTAACTTTTTTCGCTCTTTTCTTATAAACTTCTTTTTTCATCTTTTCCTGATTTTTCATTTCTAGTTCTTCCTGTTCGCGTGCCTTTTCTTCAACTTCTCTTTCTATTCCCAGTGCCTCGACAATCTCTTTGTACCTGTTTCTAATTGTTACCTCTGTGACCCCAACCGTATCTGCAACTCCTCTCTGAGTTCTTCTTTCTCCCTCAAGAACGGAAGCTATGTAAATTGCTGCTGCTGCGCATCCAGTTGGACCTTTCCCGGATATCACATCCTTCTCTTTTGATTTTTTCAATATTTCTATTGCCTTCATCTGAACTTTATCACTCAATCCAAGCATTGAAGCAAATCTTGGTATGTAAGTTTCTGCACTCGATGGAATTATCTTCATTTTCATCTTTCTTGATATATATCTGTAAGTTCTTCCGAGCTCTCTCTTTTCAATTCCAGATGCTTGTGATATTTCAGTTAATGTTCTTGGTGATCCATACTCTCTACACAATGAATATACTATTGCTGCTATTATAGATTCTATTGAACGCCCTCTTATGAAACCTTTACTCAAAGCTTTTTCATACAGTTGAGCAGCTTCTTCATGAAGAGTTTTAGGTAGTCCTAAATATGAGACAAGACGCTCGAGCTCTCCAAGTGCAAACGACAAGTTTCTATCCTTTGATGTTAACAATCTTTTTTGCCATTTTCTAATTCTAAAGAACTGACTTCTCTTTTTTGCAGGAACTCTAAATAATTCAGTTACACCCTTTCCTATTTCTGTTGACAATCCTTTATCATGTCTTTTATGAGTTAACGGAGCTCCGGTCCTTGCACGTTTTTCTTTTTGTTCAGAATCAAAAGCCCTCCAATCTTGCGTGGTATCTATCATATTGTCCTCCATGACATATCCGCAATGAGCGCATATCAACTCCCCAGTTTTTGGGTCATGATAAAAATCTGTAGAACCACATTCAGGGCAAACTAACTTCTTTTTTTCTTCCATTAAATCACCTTCATAGATTAACATAATCATTACTAAAAGATGACAATATACTTCGATTTAATTAACCTTTTAAATCTTATACAGAAAACTTTAAATACTTTTCGGTTGTTTTCGTCATATGGCGAATATTATAAATCATTTATAATTTGACTGAATTGCAGTTATTGCCACAAGGTCAACTATTTCTTTTGAACAGCATCCGCGGCTCAAATCATTTACAGGTTTTTCAAGACCTTGTACTATGGGTCCTATGGCTTCGTATCCACCGAGTCTTTGGACAAGCTTGTATGCTATGTTTCCAGAATTCAAATCAGGAAATATGAGGACATTCGCATCATTTTTTAATGGGCATTTTTTCCATTTTATCTCTCTCGTTTTTTTATCTATGGCAGCATCAGCCTGTATTTCTCCAGCTGATTCCACTCCAGGATGAAGTTTTTTGAAGAGCTCCCACGCCTTTCTCATCTTTTCAGCTCCCTTTCCAGAGCCATTTGTGCTGTATGAAAGAAATGCGACTTTCGGCTTTATTTTTAACATTTTTGCGGTCTTTACAGAATCATGAGCTATGTAAGCCAAATCTTCCTCGGATGGATTTATGTTTGCTGCGCAGTCTGCAAATATGAAATACTTCCTTCCTTTTTTCATTATGAATGCTCCGGATGCTTTGTGAGAAGATTTTAATATCTGAAACGCTGGTCTGAGTACATCTGCAGTTGCATGTATGGCTCCAGAAACGTATCCATCTGCTATACCTTCCTTAACGAGCATGACGCTGAGATAATTACTTTTTTCCATGATCTCTCTTGAAATTTCGATATTGATTTTGTCTTTTCTGAGCTCGTAAAACTTTTGAGCCATTTCATTGACATACTCGGAAGGGTCAATCACAATTGCACCAAACTTTTTCAGGAGTTTACAATTTTTTGAGCTCTTCTTATTTTTTATGACCATAAGTCTTGCAATTTTATTTTTAAGGATTGACTTTGCCGCTTTGAAAACTCTATCATCTTCAAGCTCATCAAGAATTATTGTTTTTTTGTATTTTTTGGCAATTGATATGAAGTTCATAATTTCATCCTCCTAAATGCAAATTCAACATCCCTTTTCATGACTGTGTTTCTTTGCGCAAATTCGGCAAGGTCGATTGAACTCCTTGCAAGTTTCTTTGAAAATTCATCGAGAAAATAAATTAACTCATCGACAGCTTCCTTGGACATTCTAACGCCAACTTTTTTGGCTATGTTTGAAATTGGATAGGTAGGTATCATTAAATATTTTTGTATTCAATATTTAAAAATAAATGCATAAGTATTGACAGTTGGAGGTTTTTATATGGAAGAGAAAACACTTACCGAAATAAAAAATTTGAAGCCTGGAAGATATGTCATGGTTGATGGTGAGCCATGCACGGTTGTCAGCGTACAGATATCTCGTCCGGGGAAGCACGGAGCCGCGAAAGCAAAGTTGACAGCAGTCGGAATATTTGACAATCAGAAGAGGGTTATAGTAAAGCCATCTGGAGATAAAATTCCAGTTCCGCTTATAGTAAAGAAATCCAACCAGGTTATATCCATCTCTGGGGATGTTGCTCAGCTCATGGATGTGGATACTTATGAAATGTTTGAGGCAAAAATTCCCGACGATTTAAAAGACAAGATAAAAGAAGGCG
>CAYYKR010000009.1:0-5917 GCA_964469235.1 uncultured archaeon
ATGAAACCTCTTTTGAAGAGGTTTCTCGGATAAAACCCTCTTCTTAAGAGGGTTTCTTTGAGTTCTCAGATAAAACCCTCTTCTTAAGAGGGTTTTTCCGTAATGCACGCGTTGTAAATTACATGAACTCCTTTCTTTTTGCAGAGCTCAATCGCCTCTTCCGACTCCGAGCCGGGCTGGAGCCAAACTGTGCTCACTCCAAGCTCAATCGATTCTTTTACTATCTCTACTGCTATCTTTGGCGGGACAACTATATCAGCAATATCAGGTTTTTTTGAAATGTCAGAAATTTTAGGATAGCACTTAACATGAAGTATTTCATCCGAATTTGGATTTACGGGGTATGCCTCAACGCCTTCGTTTAGGAGAAATTTGAATATTTCAAATCCATACTTCTTTTTATCGCGCGAAGCTCCTACAACAGCAACA
The DNA here is from genome assembly GCA_964469235.1 of uncultured archaeon. Classification (GTDB taxonomy): domain Archaea; phylum Aenigmatarchaeota; class Aenigmatarchaeia; order GW2011-AR5; family WALA01; genus WALA01. The sequence goes on from CAYYKR010000009.1 coordinate 430, forward strand.
ATCTTACCATATATTCCACTCCTGCTCGGGCGCCATCCATTAAGAAATCTGTCGGCTTTTTTGAAGACTTCTTTATAATATTGAATTGATTTCAAGAGCTCATCTATGCTCATCCATTTGTACTTTGTATGCTCTTCTGAAAGTTTCACATCAGAAATTTCCGACCGAGCTAAAAATATTGCCAGATGCTTTTCTATCAATTCACTGCCATCGTTAATATTATATATTATCTTTTCTTTGAACCCGGGTATTATCTCAAAATCTTCAATACCCGTCTCCTCTCTGAGCTCCCTTATAGCAGCGTCAATATCATCCTCACTACCATCAAGGTGGCCTTTCGGTATATCCCAAAAATTGCCTGGATTTTTCTTGAATAAAAACAGGTATTTAATCTCATCTCCAAATTTTGAGAATAATACAAACCCTGAAGTTCTCTCTATTTTCATTCAAATACACCTTCTATTTTATACCCACATTTTGGACATTTTCCATGCTTGAGATGATTCGAGACATCATATCCAGTACGTTCTATAACATGATGACCGCATTTGGGACATATCGTATCCACCTTTCCTGGAACATTTCCAATATATACATACTTCAAACCTGCATTCTTTCCAATATCGTACGCCTCCCTTAACTTTGATATGGGAGTTGGAGGAACGTCAAGCATCTTATACATCGGGAAGAACCTTGATATGTGCCAGGGAATTGACTTATCTACACCAGATATAAATGAAGCTATGTTAGTCAAATCCTCTTTGGAATCATTGTAAGTCGGTATGACCAATGTAGTAACTTCCACCCATACACCCATTTTATGAAGTGTCTCTACAGTATTCATGACCGGTTCAAGGCGTCCACCTGTAATTTCTCTATAAAATTTGTCAGAACCTTTCAAATCTATGTTGGCAGCATCAATATATTTTGAAATTTCCTTGATTGGCTCAGAATTAGTAAATCCATTTGATATCCACAAATTCTTAATACCATTTTTATGAGCTAACTTTGCAGTATCAAGTGCAAACTCGTAAAATATTGTTGGTTCAGTATAGGTATACGCTATCGAAGAGCAATTGTACCTCTTAGCCATTTCAACAACATCCTCTGGAGTGAGCTCATGCCCTATTATAGGCCTTTTCGGCTTCGGTGCTTGAGAAATGTCAAAATTTTGACAAAACTCACATTTTAAATTGCATCCAACGGTAGCAATTGACAGAGCTTTGGACCCGGGTTTAAAATGAAAGAGCGGTTTCTTTTCAATTGGGTCTATATTTGTCGATACAATCTTCCCATACACTAACGAATACAGCTTTCCATTTATATTCTCGCGAACACCGCAAACCCCCCGCATATTCGGCTTAATGATGCACTCATGAGGACATAAATGGCACTTAACGCTCCCATCCGGTAGGGATTCATAGAACATTGCTTCTTTCATAATATTAAATACAAAGAAAAAGATAAAAAAGAAAAAGAATTTACTTCTTCTTCAATGGGAGGACATATACAAGCCCTGCTACAATGATTCCAAAGATAACTTCTGTCCATTTCAATGTGGTTGCTGTTTTTATAATGAATGGTAATACCAAAACAATTGCACCAGCAATTATTTCATACCATCCGTTTTTACTGATTCCGAGTGCCAAAGCACCAACAATTATTACGAGTGCCCCTAGTACAACCATTGTCCAAGTCATTGCGCTTCCTGTCAAGAAGAACGGCAACACTAAAATTGCCAATCCGAGAATGGCAAAAAGCCAAGTCATAGTTTTTGCTTCCATATTTTCACCTGTAACTAAATTGAACATGGAAGCTTAAAAACTTTATTATACAGCAATAATCATGTTATATAATATAGCTTGTGATATTTTTTCACTCTAAGAGCTCAATTTTCAAGACTCAGAAGAAATTAGAATCAGTTTATGGGGTTTCTTCCATTATGAGAACACCATGGTTAAAAACGCGTATGACCCCACCAGACTCGGATACAACAACTGCAACCGAGTTGGTTTCCTTGGTTATAGCACATGCAGAATGGTGGCGGGCTCCCAAACCTGGCAAATCGACAGAAGAAGTGTCCACATTTAAGTATCTCCCAGCAGCATGAACGTATCCTGTCCTATCTATAACAAAAACTCCGTCCAATTGAGAGAAATTCTTGATTGTTTCCTTCAATCTCGGGTCTAAAATGCTTCGGGATTCAGAGGAATGCCCCTCAAATGGATTTAATATGAGCTGTCTGGACATTTTCATGACCTTTTCGCTGTCTCCAATTATAAATGCTGTTCCAACATGCCTTCCTTCTCGTCCTTCTTTAGCAATCTCCCGTGCAATTTCCATGACACGCTCAAAAACATTCATATAGAGCTCACTTTTTATTCTTTTCTTGGAGTACTTCATTATACTTTCATCAATTTTGAACATGAAAAACATACTATCGAATTCTATTCCCACATCTTTGTCAACTATGCAAAATACACTATCCCCCTCATTGAGTATTCCATCATCTACCATAGATATTATAACTGACCTTATCCTCATTATAGACCCTGGAGGGAGTTTTGAAGTGTCAGCCGTGTAATATCTCTTTGCTATTACACCATTATTTTCACTAAAAATTTCAATATCGAAGAGAGAATTTGACTCGGGGTTTTTCGAAATTATAACAACATAATTTGCATTAAGAGAATCAGCTAATCTTGCGGCACCGTCACCTATGAATCTTGATAAGCTCCCTCTTTTTGTCATATGAGTATTTTCTCGTAGATACTATTTAAACATTGCTATACTTTTTGGTTTATTTTATTTGGATTTCACGAATGATGGCCATTCTTTTTCTTGGAGGAACTATTTTCAACGTTGAATTCTCCCCACAAAGCCAATATCTTATTATATAAGTTTAGAACACGCTTTTTCTTTCCAACGTCTTTAATTGAATTTGATATTCTTTCTAAATTATTCGACAGGAATTCGAGAGTTTCTTCCAAATTGGGAGTTTTCTTAATTTTTTCATATGGATCTTCAGAATTATTACTTTTTTTAAGAATTTCTAATATTTCAAGTGCATTGTTTAAATATATACCTATCTTTGGATTTTCTATATCTTTCTGAGTTTTTTTATATTTTTCAAGGTGGCCTTCTATAATTTTATACGGATTATAGAAAGCGTTGTCAATTCCCTTTTCAATTTTACTGAGATAATTAGCTAAATCTTTCTGGGTCTTTCTGTCAATCTTATTTTCAATTTTACTGAGATAGATAGCTAAATCTTTAGGCTCACTCAATTTACGTGATACATTATAAATAAATTCAACATACTTTGATTCATCAGGACCAATTTTATTGTAATTTCCATTTAAAATATCTGAGAGCACTTCATCAACTTTATCAAGTTCTTTTTTATTGTATTTTTTTTCTGCCTCTAATAAAATAAGCTCCATAACTTCATATTTTGGATTTCCAGAAAGACTTTCCATTGCCTTTTTTGGCAATATTTTTTTATTTCCTGTCATGAGAATAACCTCCATTAATTATTGTTTCAATTAAATTTAAATTTCATTTCATCTAAAATATTTAAATATCAGTAATCAGATGGGATTGTAATTTACAAAGTTTTTATAAAGTTTTGTGAAAAAGATTTTTCCATGAACAGATTGGTATTTCTCGGAAGCGGTGGCGGAAGAACTATCACATTTACTCAAATTCGCCATACAGGAGGAATATACGGGGAGCTCGACGGTAATAATTTTATAATAGACCCCGGGCCCGGAAGTATTTCAAATGCCAGGAGATTGAAGTTGAGAATTGAAAAGATAAATATTGTGATGCTTTCTCATAGACATGTGGACCATTCTACAGATGTAAACGCATATCTCGATGGATTAAGTAATGCAACTTTAATAGCTGAAAAGACGTGCCTCACCGGAGATGAAGACGATACACCTGTAGTTTCAAAGTATCATCAAGAAAAAGCAAAATTCATACGTGGTGTATCATCTGATGAAGAAATTGCAGTAGATAACATAAAGATAAGAACAACAAGGGCAGAGCATACATCTCCAGTTGTCGGATTTGTCATAGAAGGTTCAAAGAAAATTGGCTATACTGCAGACACAATTTACTTCGACGGAATAGAAAAATATTATGATGGTGTAGATATTTTCATAGCAAATGTTCTCGTTCCCCATGGAAAAATACCGACTATGGTAAAGCATTTTAGCGTGGATGATGTTGCGAAAACCGTCAACGGAATGAAATTCAAGCCAAAGTTAATAATACTAACCCACCTTTCGATGTGGATGCTAAAAAATAATCCATACGAGCAGGCAAAATTCGTAGAGAAGAACACGGGCGTAAAAACTTTGGCAGCACACGATGACATGGAAATAAATTTAGACACATTAAATGAGCACAACGAAAAGTTGAAAAAATTTATTTAAATTCGGATTTTTCATACCATTCAAAGAACAGCTTTTCTGTTTCACTTACTGATTTTGGCATAAGTTCCAAAAAATTTATTTTTTTGAGTAATTCTGCATTAGGATTGCTTTCATGCGATAATAAATTCTTAAAATTAATCTTTTCCAATCCAGCTTCTTTAATTAACCCGTTTAATTCTTGTATTTCTCTTTTGTTGCTCTTTCCAATAAGGAAAAAGTCGGGATCTATCATCACGTGATTTTTATCTTCATATATCTCTTCTCTAAAATCTTCCCCAAGGTCTGCAAACATTAGTAGTTTTAGTGGAAGTGTTGTCTTTACAATTTCATTGATATCTCCTGGTTCATTAAAGTACTTTCGCAAATAATAAAAATTCTTTGTTCCATCTTTACCATCTCTTACAGAATTTATTGGAATTATCTCTGGAAATACATTCGTCACGCCATGTTCATCTGATATCTTTTTCATTGTATACAAAAGAATTGGCTCTGGAATTAAGAAATATTTCCTTTTGTCATATCCATCAAATCCCCCAAGAAACAATTTTTTATATGCATCATCATCTAATTTTGACTTTCCTCTGAATACAATATTCCTCAAATTTCTCATTTCTCCGCTATTAGGACCGTATATTCTTGCCTCCCTCAAAACATATTTGTTTTTTTCATTTTCATCCTGAAGAAATACAACATTAGGCTCTTTTGTCTTATGATTCCACATGTCTTCTCTATATTTTATCTTGAATCTCTTTCCGTCAACAAATGCATAGTATTCTGGTGCATCCTTTGTAATTTCTTCCTTGCGTTTGACAAGAGAATCATATTGCTCTTTTGTTTGTATCCCATTGTAGCCAAATGTTCTTTCAAATCTAGTTAGTTCATCATTAACATGATTGTAGAAACTAAATACATCATATATATCAACATTATTTCCATTCTTATCTGTTATATTAATTTTAACTGACATAGAAAAAGATTATTAATTCATTACTTTAATAGTTAATTGGCAAATATAGTATATTTTTCAGTATAGAAATCTTTAAATA
>CAYYKR010000009.1:6017-19109 GCA_964469235.1 uncultured archaeon
AGCATAGGGTGTGAAAAATGGTAAGTAAAAAAACTAAAATAATATTGGGGTCTCTAGCTGCAGCATATTTACTTGGAAATGCCACAGCAAAACCTATTGATAGAGCTCTTAAAAAAACGGGAGAGAAATTATTTCTCAAGCCTGCCAAAGAAATAGTAAATTATTTTAGTCCAGGAAAAATAGAAATATATGGAAAAGTAATTGGTGTAAAAGACCATATTGTATATGTAAGCTTAAAAGATGGACATATAAAGGACAAAAAGAATGGAGGAATATTCAAGAATGGATGTCCTGTCGGAGATGGAAATGGAAGAATAGGAAAGATATATTCAGAAATTGCAATCTATGTGGATGGCAATAATAAATACGAAATCGGAAAAAGCTATTCATTTGAAGTTGGTCGTGGAGAACCTACAGATGCTGCCAAAGCTTATGGTAATGGTAATTGGTGGGAGGTACCGTTGTTCTATAAAGTAAATCCATGATAGATTGCTCTAAATTATCTTTTTCTATTTCTTTTTTATATTTTTCTTTTAAATTTATTGGTATAAGTTTTAGTTAGGTGTTGAAATGATATCAAAAAAACTCAGTCCAAAAGACTTCGAGGAAAAATGGTCAACATTTTGGGAAAAGGAAAAAATTTACAAGTTCGATGAAAATGGTGAAAAACCTTATGTTATAGATACTCCACCTCCATTTACATCAGGGGTTCCGCACATGGGTCATGTCCTTTGGTGGACCTGGAATGATATAATTGCACGGTTTAAGAGAATGAATGGATACAGCGTCTTACTTCCTCAAGGGTGGGATTGCCATGGATTACCAACTGAGCTCAAGGTAGAAAAAGAATACGGTATCAAAAAGGACAACAAGGAAGAATTCTTGAAAAAGTGCTCGGAATGGACCGAGATAAGTATAGATAAAATGAAATCAAAAATGATAAAACTTGGTTATTCTTCCGATTGGGATTATGAATATAAAACTCATACTCCGGAATATATGAAATTTGTTCAATCAACTCTTCTAAAACTTTACAAAAAAGGACTTCTAAAAAGAGTGAAGCATCCGGTTATGTGGTGCACAAAATGTCGCACGACTCTTGCAAAGGCAGAAGTCGGGTACGTTGAAAAAAACGGTAAATTATATTATATAGAATTTCCTATAGATGGCGGAGGCTCCATAAAAATTGCAACAACACGTCCGGAGCTCCTTCCAGCATGCGTTGCTATATTTGTTCATCCAGAAGACAAGCGCCATAAAGATAAAATCGGTAAATTTGCGGTTGTCCCATTCTTTAACAGAAAAGTTCCCATACTTTCAAATGAAGATGTGGATATGGAATTTGGAACGGGGGCTGTTTATCTATGTACTTATGGAGATGAGATGGATATAAAATGGCAAAAGAAATACAAGCTTCCTGAAATAGATATTATAAGAGAAGATGGAACATTAAATGAAAATGCAGGTCCATTCAAAAATATGACAACCGAAGAGGCCAGAAAAAAGATAATAGATGGATTATCCGAGAAAGGACTTCTTGTCAAAATCGAACCTTATAAGCACAATGTACTCTGCCATACAGAAAGAAAGACATGCATGAATCCAATTGAATTTATACCAAAAGAGCAATGGGCGATATCAGCAAAAGAGTTTAATGAAAAAATAATTGAAATGGCTAACAAAATAGATTGGTATCCCAAGTATATGAAAACCCGACTTATAAATTGGGCAAAATCTATGGATTGGGATTGGATAATCTCCCGGCAGAGAGTTTTTGGAACTCCAATACCATTTTATTATTGCAAGGATTGCGGAAACATCATTCCAGTTGATGAAAAAGATTTACCAGTCAATCCAGCCATAGAAAAGAAAGTTACAAAGTGTCCAAAGTGCGGCTCCACTAACATAGTTGGCGATACAGATATATGTGACGGGTGGATAGATAGCTCAATATCCCCTCTAATAGTTTCCGGATATTGGAAAGAAGAAAAAAGAAAATCTGGGGAATGGAAGAAATTCTATCCAACATCCCTTAGACAACAAGGTCACGACATTATAAGAACGTGGGCATATTACACGATGTTAAGATGCTACCTTGAAACTGGGGAAATACCATGGAACAAAATATTGATTAACAGTATGGTCCTTGGTCCAGATGGAAGAGAAATGCACAAATCTCTTGGAAATGTTATAGAGCCAGACGATATTCTTGAAAAATATGGCGCGGACACGATAAGAATGGGTCTCATACTCATGGGATTTTATGGGAAAGATGCAGCATTTTCGTGGAAGGATGTTGAATTCTCGTACAAATTCCTAATAAAATTCTGGAATATATACAGGTTTTCGATGATGCATCTCGAAAATTATAATCCTAAGAAACCAGAAAATTTACATATAGTTGATAAATGGATACTCTCAAGACTGTCAACCGTCGAAAAGGAGTCAAAAGAGCTCATCAATGAATTTCAATTCAATGTGGCTCTCACAAAGATACAAACATTCATATGGCACGAATTTGCAGATTACTACATAGAATTTGTAAAGCATAGACTTTATGAAAGCAAGGATGAATCGGCGCTGTATACACTTTACAAAGTCCTTTTGTCGTCCATAAAGATGCTTGCACCTTTTGCACCGTTCATAACAGAAGAGCTCTACCAGAATTACTTCAAAGAGTTGGAAGGTACGAAATCTGTTCATCTTACCAGATGGCCATCAGATGAACTTATCGATGAAGAGGCAGAAAAATATGGGGAGCTCCTCAAAGACATAGTATCATATTTGAGAAAGTACAAAACAAACAACGGAATGAAAATGAAGGACGAAATTAAAAAAGTTATTGTAGACTCAGACATCGAAAAGATTTCTGACGAAATAAAGAAAATTATGAACGTTCTGGAAGTTGAGAACGGAAAAGGAACTGACAAAACTGAAAATGGAATTGGAATCAGTGTAATGTCATAAATCAACTCAAATAAATCAATTTAAATGCTTTTATTTTATGTTATGTGTATGCATAGAAATCATATCAAATCAATGTCAATCAAGGAAGAATGACTTTTTCTTAGTCAAAAGAGGGTGTTTTAATTGGATGAGCAACACTACAAATTAAAAAAATTGGTATCGGAATTGGAATCGAAAAAAGGACGTCACACAGAATTAGTTAGCGTTTACATTCCAAAAGGGTATAACATTCACGATGTTGCCAACCAATTGAGAGATGAACAGTCTACAGCTGAAAACATAAAATCAAAGTCAACGCGAAAAAATGTCGTCAACGCACTTGAAAAAATAATAAGATATCTTCAATTATTTAAAGCAACTCCAGAAAACGGACTCGCTGTCTTTTGTGGAAATGTTTCAGAAAAGGAAGGTCATCCAGACATACAATTGAAATCTATCGAACCTCCAGAGCCAATTAATGTCAAATTGTATTGGTGCGACCAAAGATTCCGATTGGAACCTCTCAAAGATATGGTGAGAGAAAAGGAGTTGTACGGGCTAATTTGTATAGACAAAAACAGTGCTGACATAGCAATGCTCAAAGGAAAGAAAATAGTTCCCATCGTGCATATGGATTCAATAATACCCGGGAAAACAAGGGCAGGCGGACAATCATCTGCACGTTTCTCAAGAATAAGAGAAGCACTAAAACACGACTTTCTAAAACAAGTCGGAGAAGCCGTCTCAAAAGCATTTGCTAATAACAAGGATATAAAGGGAATCTTAGTTGGCGGAACTGGGATGCTAAAAGAAGAGTTTGTAAAAGGAGATTACATAAATTATCAAGTCAAAGAAAAGATACTTGGAACGGTGGACACGGCATACGATGGTGAGTTTGGACTTCAAGAAATGCTCGAGAGGGGAGAAGATTTAATAAAGGAAGCGTCCATATTTAAGGAAAAAGAACTGCTCAAAAAATTCTTTGAAGAGCTCCGAGAGTCCAAGCCCCTTGTAGTTTATGGAGTAAACCAAACTGTCAGAGCTCTTGAAATGGGTGCTGCTGATAAAATAATTCTAACAGATGGAGTAGAAATAGTAGAAGCTGTAGTAAATGTCAATGGTGAAGAGAAGAGGATATTTTCATATGAAGATAAGCTTGATAAGAAAATAAAGGATATGGGTGGGAGCTTAGTCAAAAAGATTCAATTAATAGATGTAATAGATGAATACGCATCCAACTATGGAACATCTGTGGAAATTGTTTCAAAGGATACACGTGAGGGAGAGCAATTCTACATGCTTGGTGGAATAGGTGCTTTTCTAAGGTACCAAATAGAATAAATTAATTTTCATTGTTCAAAATTTTCCCTACCAAATTTGATATTCTTTCTGCCTTTTTATCATAACCTTCTCCTCTAACGCCATGATAATTATTTTCAAGATAATTCTTAACCGCGTCTGATAGATTAGCGGGATGATTTTTTTTCGATAGTATTTTTTCAATACAATTGTCAACTATACTAATTCCATATCTATAAGATAGTGCAGTGAGTTTAAACTCTTCATCTTTTCCAACTCTATATTTGTATTTATTTAATGTGGAGTTTATCTTGTCTCTGTAATTTGAAATTAGCCATGCTGTCATGGCGATATTGTTTTCTGGGTCGTCGACTTTATTAGGATCTATGCTTATTCCATACTTTTTCTCAATTTCTTTTTCATGATTTTTAATCTCACTCTGAGCTATTGGAGTAATCTGACCCAAATTGTCCGAAGAGTATCCCATAGACGATTCATTAGAAAGTATTGCTATAATCCATTCTTTTGGAATTTTATAAATCGATGAATATTTACATATAAATTTATCATATTTTTTCTCTCTTTCCATATAAGTTTTTACATCCGATGGTAAAGAATGTTTTTGGATATTTGAATAAGTGGTATCTTTAATATGCTTAATTTGATTTTTTATTTCAGCGTTAATTTTATCACTGTTAGAATTATATGAACTGATACTTACCGTTTTGGCTTCAAAACCAGATTTTTTTGGAGAATCTTTTTTTGGAATTTTTGATGCTATTCCAAATGCAATCATAAAAGCAGTAAGAAGTGAAACTACATTTCTCGCTTTTTTTATCTTCTTTTTTCGCTCCTTTTTTCTTTCATTGTCTAGAAAAGTTCCCTCTTCTCTTATTTTTCTTAGATATTCTTCATCTGTCATCTTTCTAAAAATTCCCATATATCATTTATGATTTCAAGTTATAAAAAGTTTCAGCTATCAAATAAAGATTAGCGATAATATGATAGACGACCACTGCCATCTAACGCACATGGAAGATCCGGATAAAGTTGTAGTCGAGTCTATGAAAAAGATGACTGCAATTATAACATCCTGTGCAGACCCAAAGGACAAGGAAAAAACACTCGAGCTGTCTAAAAAATACAAAGGGTTTGTCTTCTCGTGCCTCGGACTTCACCCGGAGCCAGCTGTCAAGATGAGCCAGAAAGAGATAAACGATTATGTGAATTTTATAAGAGCTCACAAGGATGAAATAGTTGCTGTTGGAGAAGTTGGCCTCGAATATAGAAATATAACAAACAAACTTTTGAGAAAAGAATCTCAAGTAATATTTAGAATGTTTGTCGAACTTGCAAACGAATTAAATTTACCCCTTGTAATTCATTGCCGCGATGCTATGAAAGATTGTTTCGAGATTCTCAAAGAAGCAAGAGTTGACGTTGTCCTTCATTGTTTCTCTGGAACCGATGATGATTTAGAAAAAGCACTTTCGAGAGGATATTACATTTCATTATCCACACTAACTGTCAAGAGTATGAGAAGGCAACTTCAGACGAAAAAAGTTCCGTTGGATAAAATGCTTCTTGAAACGGATTCCCCATGGCTTGACCCGTTTTCAAACGAACTTAAAAATCGCCCATGGAACATTTCATTTACAGCTGATGCAATAGCAAAAGAAAAAGGAATTTTAACAGAAGAAGTTATAAATGCCACAACGAAAAATGCAATAAAAGTTTTCAAACTAAAAAATTTAAGGAAAGTTGGACTTGATTGGATAGTCCCATAAAATTTAAATTGATTTTATTTCGGAAGCTTTCCAATATCGAGCTCTCTTTCCAAGAACTTCCTCTATTCTCAAAAGCTCATTGTATTTCGCCGTCCGCTCTCCTCTGCATGGAGCTCCCGTTTTAATCTGCTGCGATCCAATTCCCACGGCAAGATGAGATATATAAGGGTCTTCCGTTTCTCCAGACCGATGCGAAACTGCAATTCTGTAATTATTCTCACTTGCAAGATGACCCGTATTCATAGCTTCTGTTAATGTGCCAACTTGATTTACCTTTAAGAGAAGTGTGTTGGCAGCCCCCATTGAAATTCCGTTTGCAAGACGTTCAAAGTTTGTGACAAATATATCATCGCCTATTATCTCAATCCTCTTTCCGAGAGCTTTTGTTATAATTGAAAAACCTTCATAATCCTCCTGCTCGAACGGATCTTCTATTAAAAACATCGGATAATTCTTAACTATTCTTTCATATAAGTCGAGGAGCTTCTCACGAGATATTCTCCTTCCGTCAATCTCATATTTTCCAGCATTGAAAAACTCTGACGCTGCTGCATCCATTCCAAGATAAATGTCCCTTCCAGGTTTATACCCTGACTTTTCAATCGCCTTGATTATGGCATCAAGTGCTTCAGTGGTTTTTTTCATGGGTGGGGCAAATCCACCTTCATCCCCAACGTTGATTGCCATCTTTCCATATTTGGACTTTAATATGTCTTTGAGTGTATGATATACTTCAGATCCCATTTGAAGCGAACGCGAAAAATTCTTTCCAAACGGAATTATCATAAATTCCTGAATTTTCAAATTTGAGCCGGCGTGCTTTCCACCATTAATAATGTTCATCATTGGAACGGGCAATTTGAAATTTTTCCGTCCCCACAATTCCCAAATGTATTCAAACAAATTCATTCCCTGAGCAAACGCTGCCGCACGCGACGCTGCAAGAGAAACTGAAAGTATTGCATTCGCTCCCAACTTTGATTTATTTTTCGTCCCATCTAAATTAACCATGGCTTCGTCTATCTCTTCTTGATTTCTAACATCTTTCCCTTTTAGTTTCTTCTTTATCTTTCCAATATTCTTTATCGCTTTGGAAACCCCCTTTCCATGAAAAGATTTTCCTCCGTCCCTGAGCTCCAAAGCCTCGTGTTCTCCTGTTGAAGCTCCTGATGGAACGGCGGCACGACCAAAAATATTATCACCAATTATGACATCAGTCTCTATGGTTGGATTTCCACGAGAATCGAGAATTTGCCTTGAAATTATGTCTTTGATTTTGAAATCTACCATTCAATCACCTAGATACTTATTGATTTAATCTTTTTAATTCTTCGGTCAATTTATTCTTATGATATCACTTGGAATAGAATCAACATCGCATACATTTGGTGTGGGAATAGTGGAAGATGGGAAAATATTGTCGGACGTCAGAGATGTATTCAAGCCACCAAAAGGATTTGGAATACATCCAAAGTTGGCAGCAAACCATCATATTGAATTATGTGATAGAATAATAAATAAAGCCCTCAAAGATGCGAAATTAAAACTCAAAGATATTGATATAATTTCATTTTCCCAAGGTCCCGGACTTCCTCCATGCCTTCAAGTTGGACTAATTGTTGCCAAAACTTTGCACTATATAACAAAAAAACCTCTCGTCGGAGTTAATCATTGCATAGCTCATATAGAAATAGGAAAATTGCTAACAAAAGTTCGCGACCCAGTTATACTTTATATTTCAGGCGGGAACACTCAAATCATATCATTTTCTTCTGGAAAATATAGAATATTCGGAGAAACTGAAGACATAGCAATAGGAAACGCCATAGATAAATTTGCCCGCAAGGCTGGACTCGATTATCCTGGAGGACCAAAAATTGAGCAACTTGCAAAGAATGGAAAGTATGTTGAACTACCATATGTTGTTAAAGGAATGGATTTGAGTTTTAGTGGAATAATTACAAATGCTCTTGGAAAGTTAAAAAATGGTAATAATTTAAACGACTTAGCATTTTCATTGCAAGAAACAATGTTTTCAATGTTAGCCGAAGTCAGCGAAAGAGCAATGGCTCAACTTGGAAAAGATGAGCTCCTCGTTATAGGAGGAGTTGCTGCAAATAAACGCCTAAAAGAAATTCTGGAAACAATGACAAAAGAACGCGGGGCAAAATTATATGCCGTCCCAATGAAATATGCAGGTGACAATGGGACTATGATAGCCCATACTGGATTAATCCAATACAAATCAAATGGAAAATCTATTGGACTGGATGCAAAGTTCATCCAGAATTGGCGAACAGACGATGTCAATGTGACGTGGATAAAACATTAAAAAACTCGAGTTTAGAAATTTAAGTTTTAAGAACAAATTAAAGTCATGGATAAGAACAAACTTCTTGAAGAGCTCGGTGATGTAGAAGATTCTATTTCTCGTGTAGAGGCCAAAATAAAAAACCTTGGTGCCGAAAATTTCAAAAGTCCAGTGTTCAAAATTTTAATTTCAGAAGAATCGGAGCTCGTCAAGAAAAAATATAGGCTCGAAAGAGAATTGTTAAAAATAGGAAAGAAAGAAAAGTAATTGATTTATGAAAAATCAACAACTTTTATCCAAAATTTCAAAGTCTTCCCAGCTAATGGATGATTAAAATCAACAGTTACATTTTGGTCATCAACGGCAACAATTTTTCCAGTGAGTCCATTCTGAGATTTCATGTACATTCCAACTTTTATTTCATTGCTCTGAACATTCGCTCTTGGTATCTTTATTATATACTTTTCTTGTGGCATTCCGTATGCATTCTCTGGATTAAGAACTAAGTTCTTTTCCTCGCCCTTTTCCATTCCGATAACTGCATTGTCAACTCCTTTTATTACCATTCCCTTTCCGACTTCGAATTCAAAATTGTCTGAAGAATCAAAAACTTTTCCATCTTCAAACATAGCTTTGTATTCAATCTTAACTTTATTTCCATTTTCTATAGTCATTTCAATACCCCTTTTATTTTGTATATAAAACTTAATAGAAATGTTTTAAAGCATTTAAATTAACTCTAATTATGAAAATAGGTCTCGTACTAGGAAGCGGAGCTGCAAGAGGGTTAAGTCATATCGGAGTTTTGAAGCACTTAGAAAGTATTGGGATATATCCGGATATAATTTGTGGGTCCAGTATAGGTGCCATAATCGGCGGGGCTTATGCAAGTGGAATGTCAATTAATGAGATGGAGAAAATTGCAATAGAAATGAAAGGATATAAGAACATGATAAAATTTCTAAAGATAAAAAAACCGATTGAAATATTCAAGAAAGATGTAATCGAGGACTTCCTAAAGAAAATTATAAAAGAAGAAAAAATAGAAAATTTTCCAATTAAATTTGCGTGCAATGCAACTGATATACGAAATGGAAAAGAAATAGTATTTACAAATGGAAACGCCATAAAATCTATAAGAGCCAGTATGTCGATACCGGGTATATTCAAACCTATTAAATATAAAAAAAGAATTCTTGTTGATGGTGGTGTTACAAATCCTGTCCCGGCAGAAATTGCAGAAGAGCTCGGTGCAGATAAAATAATAGCCGTGGATGTGAATTCAAAAATAAAATTAAATAAGAAATTAAATTTATTTTCAACCATCGAAAACGCAATTGAAATTATGCAAATGCAATTGTCTATAAAAGATGAAATAAATTATAAGAATACACTTGTATTGAAACCGAATATTTCAAGTGTCGGAAGATTTGATTTTATAAATGCAAAAAAAGTTATAGATATCGGATACAGAGCATCCAAACGAAACGAAAAGAAAATAAAAGAATTCATTTTTGGTTCTTCTCAATCCAACATATGAAGAATAATTTTGGTCCTCCATGGGTTAATATAATAGGATTTATATCGGCTTCATAAATTTTGCAATCAAACTTCTCATGTAAATATTTTTTTATAGCATCAAATTCATTCTTCTCATCATTATGAGCTATAATAATAGTTTCCGGATTTATGTTTTTTATCTCATTCAAAACAAATGGAACTATATTTTTTTCTCCTCTAACATTTTTTCCGTATGTGTCCAAAACTCCATCCTTTATTGTAACTACGGGCTGAATTCCAAACAATTTTCCAGTGAGCATTTTTAATTTTCCTATGCGCCCTCCCTTTTGAAGATAATCGAGAGATTTCAAAACTCCTATGGCTTTAACTCTTTTCTTTAAATCGTCTATAAGTTCTAAAATTTCATCTTTTGATTTTCCCTTTTTTATTGCATCAATCACTTTTATTGCTATAATGCCATGTTGAATGCTTAAACTTTCAGAATCAACAACAGTGATTTTATAATCTTTTAAAATATTTGTTGCAAGATGAACGGAATTATATTGACCACTAACTTTCTTCGATATTGTAAGTATTATTATATCATCATTTTTATCTAATTTTCTTATAGTGTCAACTATTATCTTTGGGCTTGATTGAGATGTCTTTGGGACATCTTTTCCGTTTGAAAGAAATTTGTTGAATTCATCTAAATTTATTTCATCAGTTCTAAAACTTTTGTTATTCATATAAATATACATTGGAAGAATTTCCACATATTTTTCAAATTCCTTTGGCATGTCACAAGTAGCATCAACAACCAGTCTCACTGACATAATATCACCAATAATAAATAAATTGGCTATTTATAAAAATATGGTTGATTTTAAAACAAATAATTTGAATTTAATACATCCTTATTATTTATTATATAAATTGCAAAAAAGATTATTGAAGAAATTCCAGCGATTAGAAATAAATTTCTTACGCCGAACATCTGCACTAAAAATCCAGAAATTAAAAATCCGACTAGGCCGCCAATTCTTGAGAAACTTAAATAGAATCCATAATTCTCTTCTTGTCTCTTTTTTGAAACTGTAAATATAGCCTCAGATGTTGAAACGTCGAGAGCTCCTACTGCAAAAGATGAGATTAGTGCTGATATAAAAAGCATGATAAAATTCTCAGAAATAAATATGAATATAAAAGACAACGCAAAAAGAATTGTAGATATTATCATCATCGGTCCCAATCTAATTTTATCAAGAATCTTTCCTGTAAACAAAACTTCAATTGATGACAAAAGATAGAAAGATGCAACTATTATACCTATCTCTGTAAATGGAAGTCCCATTTCAACTAAAAGTATGGGAATGAAAACATATTTAATGTCAATCAAAAACATTTCTAAGAATCCAACAATGCTTGCAAAAAACAAATCTTTATTTTTTTCAAATTTTCTAAAATCCAAGAGAACATCTATAAAATCTTTGTGCGATTTAATTTTAACCATTGATTTCTTGTCGTGATATATTACATAAACAACTACAAATAATATTAGAAACGAAAATATTGAAAACAATATGGATGTTTCGGAATTTGTCATAAAAGCAACTATTCCTCCTGAGAGTGGACCGAAAAATTTTCCGAGATACTGAACAGAAAAATTAACGCCAGTTCGAAATCCGCGTTCCTTCTTTATGTATTTTTCAAATTCAGACATTGATATTGTCATAACTCCTGAAACCCCTATACCTAAAATAATTTGTGAAAGAATAAACAAAAAATAATTTTTTCCGAGTATTAAGAAAATATAAGATATCCCTGAGAGAAATATACTTGAAAGCAATATGTATTTTTTACTTACAAATTCGGATATACCTCCAATGATAGATGAGGAGACTATGAAAGAAAACATTAGCGCCGAGAACATCAACGAAATTTGTATACTGTTCAATCCAATATTTTTCAAATATATGGACAATATTGAATCTGTTACGCAATACGCAAATGAAAATCCACCAAGTATGGATACAAACAATTCCGTCTTGTCCATTTTAGCACCGTTTTATTAATCAACTAATAGAATTATTATATCTATTAATTTAAATTTTAGAAAAAGAAATAAAATCATATAATCATTGAATCAATTTTCCGTTTACAACTCCATCTTGGCCAGGCCTCGATGTAATAATAACCTTTCCAATTTCGGTCTCAACTACGGACCCTTTTGTTATTATATTTCTTCTTACGAAGTGTGGATTTGCACTGTTCTCAATGACATTTTTTATTTCAACCTTCTTCGGCTTTCCATCAGCAAAGACGTTAACATATTTGGCACTTAAAACCATCATCTTTTTATTTCCACCCATAGTTCTTATACTTCTAACTTTTTGCTCGTCGCCTAATTTTGCTGGAACATAATCTCTCCCCAATTCATGCCTAGTAATTTTTCCATGCTTGGAAAGTTTTCCACCTGTAAATTTTCTTTTTGACCTTTGTTGCTTTACTGTCATTTTATCACCAACTTTTATCTTTATCTATAAAATCTTTTTAAAGTTTAAACTATCAATAATTCAGCTCAATAAGTTTATAAACATTAAGTAATCAAGTATTTAAGCATTACAATGTTTAAATTATAAAGTTTTAGGAGGTTTTAACAATGGCAACAGATAGACCTATAGATGTTTTAAATAATGCAAAAGGAAAAAGAGTACTTGTAAGATTAAAAAACGGAAGTCAAATATCAGGAATTCTTGTAGCATTGGACCTACATTTGAATATGTGGCTCGACGATTCTCAGGAAACAAGAGAGGGAGAAACAACAAAATTGGGAACTGTTCTTATAAGAGGAGACACAATTGTAATGGCTTCACCAGAGCAGTGAAATTAAGGTGATTTTATGAAAAGAGGAGGAACATCGAGTTTCGGAAAGCATAACAAAATAACCCATATAAGATGTCCTAGATGTGGTCATCATTCATTAAACATAAAAACAGGAAAATGTAGCTACTGTGGTTATCCTGATGCAAAAATAAAACATGAAAATTGGAAATGGAAAAAACCTTTACACAAAGAAAGAAGAAAGTAAATTTTTCTTTGATGTCTTTGATATCTTTGGGCTCGTAGCTCAGCTTGGTTAGAGCATCTGGCTCTTAACCAGAGGGTCGCGGGTTCGAATCCCGTCGGGCCCACTAAAACCCTTTTCTTAGAAAGAAAAGCGTTTTATCGGAAAAGAACTTCTTTGAG
>CAYYKR010000010.1:0-16151 GCA_964469235.1 uncultured archaeon
AATTGCACATAATAAGTATATTTTACTAAATATATTTTAAAATAGATTTCATTCAATATATATATTGTAGTTCGGCGAAAACCATTTAAAACTATTTAATAATAGAATAAAAAATAAGATAAAGCAATGTAAAATGTTATATACACACTTAGTCCTACACTTCCTATGGAGATATTAAATAAATGTCGGATAATAAAGGTTTGCCTTTCTTATCTTTCTTATTATTATAATTATGTTATAATTATTATTTTATTATTATAGAGATTTCCACAGGAAATTGAGGTGTGTGAGATGTCTCATTTTTATAATATATTATACCAACCATAGTTTCCAATGGAGATAAATTTAAATACTTTCCATGAGAAATGAAGGTATAATACATTTGACTGGGGTGTTGACTTGAAAATCAATGATTTTGTAAATGATAAAAATGATAAAAAAGATAAAGACAATGGAATATTTTCAAAATTTTTGTCCCAGAAATCACTATTTAAAAATAAGGATGTGCTGTCGGGATCTTACATACCAAAGAAAATATATCACCGCGATAAAGAAATCAATCAAATAGCATCTATACTAGTTCCCGTTTTTAGAAATCAGCTTCCAAATAATATATTTATATATGGTACAGTTGGGACTGGAAAATCCATAACAACGAGGTATGTGACGGGTGAGCTTGAAGAGAAAACAAATAATGTTAAAGTCATATATATAAATTGCAAAATGAAGCGCGTTTCAGATACAGAGTACCGTCTGTTATCCAGAATATTGTCCGAATTCGGCATCATAGTTCCAGACACGGGACTTCCAACAGAAACGTTGTATAAGAAATTCTTTGATGTTATAGATTCTGAAAATAGAATTTTAATATTGATACTTGATGAAATAGATAACTTAGTAAAAAAGATTGGAGACAATTTTTTATACAATTTAACGAGGATGAATACCGAGCTCCAAAAATCAAAAATGAGTATAATTGGTATAACAAATGACATATCATTTAGAGAAGCATTGGACGCGAGAGTTAGATCCTCATTATCAGAAGAGGAAGTTTTATTTTCTCCTTACAATGCTGTTCAATTGAAGGATATACTATCTGAAAGGGCGAAAAATGCATTTTATGATGGTGTAATAACAGATGGTGTAATAAGGAAGTGTGCTGCTATTGCAGCTCAGGAGCACGGTGATGCAAGAAGAGCACTTGACTTGCTCAGAGTCGCAGGAGAACTAGCTGAGAGGGAAGGAAGTGAAGTTGTAAGCGAAAAATATGTGGACCGTGCCCAAGAAAAATTAGACACCGACAGGGTAGTAGAAGTTATAAAAAATCAACCAAGACAATCAAAAGCGGTTCTCTATTCAATAATAAAATCGGGGAAAAGCGGCGTTACTACTGGAGATGTTTTGGAAAATTATAAAATGATATGTAAAAATAATGGATTGACATCACTTACTCAGAGAAGGGTTAGCGACCTTATAACAGAATATGATATGCTTGGTATAATTACAACGAAGATAGTTTCAAAGGGAAGATATGGAAGAAGCAGAGAAATTTCATTGGAGATTGATGGGAAGGTTTATGATATAGTTGTTGATATACTCAAAAATGAGCTCGGGTGATTTCATGGATGATATTGAATTAAAGTTTTTTAAAATTGGTCATCTTCTCACTCCCGAGGCCAAAAAGTTCATAGAGGATAATGACAGCATTGAAACGTATCTAAATAAAAAATATGATAATATTGTGATAACTCTCAATGATTTAATGAAGAATGTTGAAGAAATAAAAATTTTGAAGAATTTAACATTTATTCCAGAAAAATTGACAACGGAGACATTTCTAAGTTTTTATAATTCAAAGTACGAAAAAATGAAGAAAATATTTATAGAGCGTGTTGGAAACGATTTTGTATCTATAAATAAAATTGGAAGGCGCGGGCATGTAGCAATTATGGGTATGGTTAAAGAAGTCAAAGAAAAGGATGGTAAAAAGATAATTGATGTTGAAGATATAACCGGAACGATATCTGTAATTTATAATGGACCTGAAGAAGTTAAGTTAGATGATGTGATAGGAGTTCGCGGGATGTCAGCAGGCAGCGTTATATATGCAGATGAAATTTTATATCCAGGCGTTCCAATAAGAGAGGCAACGACCGGAAAAGGAAACGTTTTCATAATTTCTGGGTTGGATTTAGACGAAGCTCCAACGGATAAAGTTGATAAATTGAAAAAACTTTTACAAATGGAGGAATATAATTATCTCATAGTTGTTGGCAATATAGGAGATAAAAATGCATTTGAGAATTTTGAATTTAATAAAAAAACATTTGTCGTTCCAGGTCCAAAAGACTCGAAGACGTACCCTTCAATTCCATTGGAACTTTCGAAAAATAAAAACATAATTTCATTGTCCAACCCGGCTATGATAGAAATAAATGGTGTCAAGTTTTTAATAATGAGCAGCTTTAATATGAAGATGCTTAAGAAAAGGTATTTAGGAAAGAGCTCCATAATATTAGATGATGATTATCTGGTAATGGATGTTGTTCCTGATATAGTCGTTTCAAATGGGAAGCCAAATATTATGAATTATAAATCTATAACTATAATAAATTCAGGAACGCTGCTTGATGTTATGCGTCCCGTGAAAGTTAATCTGGATACGAGAGAATGGAAAGAGTATGATGGGTGGGATTAAATGCAAGTTCAAGTTTTAGATGTTGATTATATAATGAATTCAAACAAGCCAATAGTCCGAATGTTCTGTAAAACAGAAGATGGCAAATCTGTATGTTTATACTATGAAAATTTTCTACCATATTTCTACGCCCGTGGGGATGAAAATAGGATAAAGGGAGTTTTACGGGAGTATAAAAGTGAAGTTAAGAATGTTGAGAAGGTTAAAAAGTTTCCTGCCCTTGGATTCCAGCCGGAGCCGAGTGAGTTTTTTAAAATAACAATTACAACCCCATCTAAAACACCAGAGATAAGGGATAAACTTAAAAATGCCGGAGTGCACTGCTATGAGGCCGACATACTATTTAAGTATAGATTTATGGTAGATTTTGATATTTATGGTATGGATTGGCTTGATGTTAAGGTTAAGAAGGTTCAAAGCACGGTATCGAAAATACCAACATTTGAAATTGTGGAAATGAAAAAAGTTGAGCACCCCAAGAACGCCCCGTTGAAATATTTGTCATTTGATATAGAAACGTATACAAAGACCGATAAGATAGATGACTATTATAACAATAGAATAATTTTAATATCACTTTATTTCAGTCCATCATACAGAAAATCAAAATCTCTCGTTCTCGCAGCAAAACCAATAAGTGGAAATGGTATAATAGGGTGTAAAGATGAAAAGGAGATGCTTGAAAAATTCATAGATATAATAAACGACTTTGACCCAGATATAATAACAGGTTACAATATAGATAACTTTGATATTCCATTCGTGATATCACGGATGAAACAACTCGGTGTGAAACCATATCTCGGGCGCACAGAGGATAAAGAAGCTTATGTAAGAAAATTTGGGGTCGGAACGAGCGTTACAATAACGGGAAGGGTTGTCGTTGACCCATACCTCATAATAAAACAGGACCCGTATACGAAGTTCATAAGATATGACTTAACAACTGTTGCAACAAACATGATTGGGGACAAGAAGATGGATGTTGCCCATTCCGAAATAAATGGACTTTGGGATGGAAGCAAACAACAACAAATTAAATTAGCGGAATACTGCAGAAAGGATTCCGAGCTCGCTCTTCGTATAGTTCAAGAGAAAAAGCTCCTTGATAAATTTTTGGAGTTGTCCAAATTATCTGGAGTTCTTCTTCAAGATTCTATGGCTGGGCAGACAACTCGAATAGAAGTAAAAATTTTACATGAGTTCAAGAAACATGATATTTTGATGCCTTCAAGACCGAGTGAAGCTGAGATGAGAAGGCGGGACAAAGAGAGAAAGACCGAAGGGCTGACAGGGGCAACAGTTTTGGAACCGGTAACGGGCCTTCACGCCGATACATGTACCATAGTTTTGGACTTTCATTCTCTATATCCATCCCTTATACGAACATTTAACATATGCCCAACAACCGTCATACTTGATAAAAAATACACCAATTTCAAACACCATAATTCACCGAAGGGTGCCATGTTTGTAGATGAGGACGTTAGGAAGGGTATAATGCCAAAGATACTTGGTGAGCTCCTTGAAACCAGATTTGCCATAAAACGGCAGATGAAAAAAGAGATTGATCCAGAGAAGAGAGCTTATATGAATGCAAAGCAGCTTGCCATAAAAATTCTAGCGAACTCATTTTATGGATATACTGGATACATCAGGGCGAGGCTTTATCTTATGGAGGTTGCAAGCTCCATAACATCATATGGAAGAGACAATATTCAAAAAACGAAGAAAATAGTTGAGGAAAAATTCGGGCTTAAAGTCATATATGGTGATACAGATTCTGTTTTCATAAAGACAAAAACGAGCAATGTGGATAATGCTGCAGAGGAAGCCAAAAAGATAGCTTCATACGTATCCTCTCAATTACCGGGGTATCTTGAGCTTGGGTTTGATAAATTGTACAGAACATTTCTAATATTGACGAAAAAAAGGTATGCTGGATGGAAATTTGATAAAGTTGGTGGTAAATGGGTTAAAAAGATAGATATGAAAGGAATAGAAACTGTAAGGCGGGATTGGTGTAAGCTCGTGACTAACGTCATGAATGAAATACTTAAAATTATACTGATAGATGGAGATGTAAAAAAGGCCATAGGTATATTCAGAGAGACCGTTGACAAGTTGAAGAGAAATGAAATTCCTGTTGAAGACTTGGCGATATTCAAGGGCATAACCAAGTCCCCAGATAAATACGATGGTCTCATGCCACATATAGAGCTCGCTAAGAAGATGATGAGAAGAAACCCCGCCGAAGCCCCAAAAGTTGGGGATAGAATAGGGTACGTTATAATTAGGGGAAATGAGATGCTGTCAAAGAGGGCCGAGGACCCCAAGTATATAAAAGAGCATAACATAGAAATAGATTCTAATTACTACATAAACAATCAACTTCTTCCACCAATTGAAAGGTTATTCGAAGCAATTGGAGTTTCTAGGGATGAGCTCTTGGGGCATGGAAGGCAAGTTAACATGTTTGATGTTTTCTCCAAAAAGAAGAGGGTGCTAAATCATACGATAAATGTCGAATATAATGAAAAATCCAAAAGTGAAAATAGAAAAAAAGATGATGAAAAGGAGCTCGATTCGTGGGAAGAATTTATATGCTCAAAATGTGGCAAGTCATTTCGCCGAATGCCACTTTCTGGAAAGTGTGATGTTTGTGGTGGAGATGTTATAATATCTTCACATGGGAGCTCGGGTAAAGCAGCTCATCAAAAGTTTGAGTAATTATTTT
This sequence comes from uncultured archaeon, assembly GCA_964469235.1. Lineage (GTDB taxonomy): Archaea > Aenigmatarchaeota > Aenigmatarchaeia > GW2011-AR5 > WALA01 > WALA01. The sequence continues at coordinate 5,436 of CAYYKR010000010.1, forward strand.
CACATTCTTTTTCACACTCCATTTCCACAAGAAACCAAGGGGTGTCCATTTCCACAGGAAATAAGGGGGTCTTGTGAAGTCGTGTTTTTAATGTGAATAAGTCAATCGTCTAATAAAATTCTTGTGAAGTTTGAATGAAGTTGAAAGAGTTCAAAGATTTGGTGTGTGAATATGAGATGAAATTTAATTTTTGAAATTTAGTTATATGAACATTAATGTGAAATAGACAATTGTCGGAATTATTATCACACCGAGTAAGTTGGACTGTTTCACACCCTTTGTAATGGCCATGAGCCCCAACGATGTTGATACTATCAACAGTAGAAGCCCAATCATTCCAGAAATTAGGATGGTTGTCAGAATTATGAATAATCCAACTAAAATGTTTACAAGCCGATAATTTATTTTTTGAATGTATCTTATTATTATCTTTGATGAAGCCAGTGTCATTACTACTCCAACCGGGATTGACATAAGGGAGAGTATAATTATTGTGGATGCAATTTTTGCATTGATATCCAGAAATGATATGGATGCCGCAACGCCACTTCTAATTTTGTTTATGAAATAGAGAGACAGAAACGAAAATATTACGTTAGATGTCGTAATTGCCCCAAGCGATGTTAAGAAGTCACCCTTGACAGATGATGCAACATACGCTGATTGACTTGCTCCAACTCCAGGTATGAACCCCGAGAGCATTCCCATAAACGATCCAAAGAATGCTGATTTTTTCTCGGCATTTGACGAAATAAATTCGACATCTTCTCTCTGAGGCGGGACCGATGAAACTCTCAATGATATCAATATCCTGCTGAGTCCAAAGAGTCCAGAGAGTATGGGGAGTAGAACAACTCCGCTACTGATATCAATTTTGGATGAGAGAACCCCGATTAAACCAGAGAAGACGAAGCAAAACGAAGCAAATATTGGGTTTTTGTCGGTTAGTATCATATAAGTTGAAATGATCACCAATATTATAGGTATAAAGATTCTAAAACTCGTGTAGGATTTCGAGAGCAAGAATGCAATGGGAAGAAGGAGTATTACATAAACTCCAGACAAAAGGCTACCAATGGCAGTTCTTCTCACGGCGTCGTATCCCAATCCTTTCATAAGCATCCTATGCCCCGGCAGGACTGCAAGTTCATTGCCGACATCGGGAGCTCCAAAGAGTATGGACGGAATTGTGTCAACTATAGAATTTATGACGGCAAGTGGAACGACGAGATAAATAATGTTTTCATTTGCCGACAACGTTGAGAGTAAAAACGCGACAAGATTCGGATGAATTCCGGGAATTAATCCAGCGGCAAATCCAAGAAGAGAGCCAAAGATGAACATCAAGGCGGGATTCATAAATGAAAATTATTGGAAGATTTAAATAACTTTGCGATAAATTAAGTATATGAACATAGATCCTAAAAAGATGGAAAAGATAATGAAGAGAATGAACATAAAAACAGAGGAAGTTCCAGCAATAAAGGTTGTGATTGAAACAGAGAATAAAACAATAACGATAACAAAACCCCAGGTCATGATAGCGGATATAATGGGAAGGAGAACATATCAGATAACTGGAAATGAAAGCGTGGAAGACAAGATAAACGAAGACGATGTTAAATTGGTCATGGAGAAGACAGGAAAAGAACGAGATAACGTCGTTAAGAAGTTGAAGGAGCTCAACAATGATATAGCGCGAGCGATAATTGAGCTCAAGAGGGAAGAAAATGAATAAAAGAAAAAGAAAAGATGCCAAAGATAAAAAGAATTATTTGGGCATATTTTTGATACTTCTTGGAATATCAATAATAATAGAATCATTTTATTATTTCTTGATATCATTTTCATTTGTTCAGGCAATTACAAGTGTTGGAATGAAGCCCGGAGCTTTTGTAATATTTACGTACATATTCATTCTATTTAAGTTCATTGTTGGAATATTTGCAATTGTAGAAGGAAAACGAGTGATGTAGTTCTTATTTTGACCTACTATAAATCAGTTCTATAATTATTAGTCAAATTAACAAAAAAAGAAAGGAAGAGGTTGTAGAGGGAACTTGTTGATGTGACCACACCCCTTCCTCTGTCTATTATATGTATCATAAAGCTTTTAAATCTTTTTGTTGGAAAATCCAAACAAATTTCGTCAATCACTAATTTACTCATGCTTTATAATTTCGGCGACAACATCTTTGAATGCTGGTCTTGAAACAAAAATGCTTACCAGTATTCCTATTATACTTATTATTGCAAATCCTTTCAATACCCCAAATCCAACGAATATAAGAGGCGTCATTGCTGCTATTGTTGTGAATGCCGAGCCGAAAATCACATTGAATGCTCTTTTAATCTTCTGCTTTAAGGAGAGGTCTTCCTTTTTACCCTCAACTTCGTCAATTATCATAATTTCATCATCAACACTCGTACCAATTGCTGCTATTAAACCTCCTATGGCTGGTAAATCTATGGTTTGACCTATAAGTGCTGCTATACCAAGTGTAATTAATATTTCTGAAAATGAAAATATAACAATCGGTAAGACCGTTTTCGGATCTCTATACCTTATTGAAACTATTAAGGACACGACTATAAATGCTATTATTCCTGCTATTGCGGCCTCTTTTAAGAATGATGAACCCAATTTCGGTGATATTTCCTCAACTGATACTATCCTTATTGGAACTGGGAGAGAACCTGAATTTAAAATTGATTGAAGTTTTCTCATACTATTTATGGCATCTTCTTTAGTTTCTCCATATCCGGTTATGGATGGAGTTGTTATTGCGCGTCCCTTCATACCTGCTGCAATTTGGAGGCTGTCCATAAGATTGTTATCAAGATATAAATATAATTTTGAATCTAGATATCCCTCTCCATTTGGATTTGGAATAACTTTTAGGTTGTTTGTTATCTTTGAAAATTTCTGTGCAGCCTCATTTGTTATAAGTATGCCAAAATTAAATCTGTACCCTTTGTCCTGTATTTGAACGCTTGAATGTTGCGGGTCATCATAAACCTGTTTTATGTCATCTCCAGTGAACACAAGAGCATTCAAAACAACAGAATTATTCGTCAAATTACCAATTTCTACTGGAATTCCATCAATTTTCGTGCTGTTAACCAATTTATTTCCATCTATAAAGACCGTTCCATTTACCAATTTTACAGTATGAGTGCTGTCAAATGTGAAAGTTCCACCATTGTCGATTTTTAAAGGTATTATTGCATCAAATTTTCCCTGCGTTTCAAGGAGGCTTTCAACCTGCTTCTTCGTTCCACCTGCCATTTCAACTTCTATGAAGTTTTGTTTTCCATACAACGGTCTTATTGTGGTTTCCCTCAATCCATAAGTGTTCAGTCTTAAGTTCAATGTTGATATCATCCTCTGTATTGTTTCTTGACTTACGGGTTCAGTTGGTTCTATTATTACCCTTGTTCCACCTTCTATATCAAGTCCGAATTTTAATCTCGTTCTTTTCAATGGTGAAACTTCAAGTCCAAGCGTATTATTGGTTGTGAAATAGAATGTTCCATGATTGGTTTTTAATTCAACGGAGCCATTTTTAAAATTGTTTATAAGGTCAACCGTTGCTGCCTGCCCATTTAAATTATATATTATATAACCAGGTTGTATACCTTGATTGTATGCGGAAGAATTTCTCGAAACATATGTAACGGCCACACCATTTGTATTCAATCTAAATCCAAGTACATATATGAAGACGAGTAACGTTATCAGCCAAAATTTCACGGTTGTGTATTTCAAGAGATTCTTCATTATATCACTTCTTTCTTCTCAACCCATTTTTTAATTATCCCTGCGTTGAGAACCCAAGTGTTAATTATGTCTATGAGTAGTCCAATTGATAAGGTTAATGCTATTCCACGAATTACAACTGAAGATGAAAAGAAAAACATTACAATTAATGCTGCAAATGACGTCCCGGATGTCATTATACCTGTTTTGAATGCTCCGTAAATTCTCTCTGGAATGGAGTGTTTTGTAGATTTCATAACACGGGTTGTTAGTAATACATCAGTGTCTACCGAATAACCTATTAACATCAACAATGCACCTATTATTGAAGTTGATAACTTTACGTTCATTAAAGATAAAATTGCAATAGTTGTGATGACATCTGAAAGTGCTGATAATATGACTGCCCCACTTGGGACAAATGATTTAAATATGAAGAATACTACAAGTGCCATTAAGATAAATGAAATAGTTATTGCAATTTTTGACTGCCTCCAAAACATATCACTTATAACAGGACCAACAGTCTCTATATTATAATCATTTGGAGAAATCGCATCTATTATTTCACTCTCGTTCATATTCTCTGGAATTTCAATAACATAGACATTTTGCCTATTCATAGAACGTATGTTGTAGTTGTTTGTATATTGCTTGACTATATTTTCTATTTGGCTGTATGACTTCTGACTTGTAAGTGTTATTAACTTTCCCCCGCTCAGGTCAATATCTCTACTCATCATTTCTCCATTGGTTACGAGGTTGTAAATTAACAATCCAGATGAGAGTATTAGAATTAAAATTGGTATCCATTCATATTTTTCAACGCGTTCAAAAAATTTTCTCATTACCTCATCTCACCCAACAAATATATTCTTTTTTATATACTTTTAAATGCTTTTAAATGTTCAAATTTAAAAATTTAAATTAATTCTGATTATGCTTGATGTAATAATTTGCGGCGCGGGAGTTGCTGGAAGTAGACTTGCACAAAAATTATCTTCATCCGATGTGAATTATATTTCGATAGACCCCCGGGAAGTTTATCTCAAGGATTCTGGAAGTGTTTCTGAGAAGATATTTAAATTCTATCCAAGCATCAAGGTAAAAAGTAGGATAAGAAAGATTGATATAGTCGGCCAAAATGAAAGGATTGAATTCAAAAGAAAGAAGCCTTTTGCATATGTTATAGATAGAATAAATTTTTGGAAAATGTTAAGAAAGAGAATTAATATAAAAAAGGAAAGAGTGTTGTCAGTCGAGCAGCACAAGAACTTTGTCATTGTCAAGACGAATAAAAATAAATATAAATCAAAGATTGTTGTTGGGGCTGATGGAGCTCTTTCTGTAGTCAGAAGATCACTTGGAATTAATACAGATGTGTATTTTGGGATGTTCGGATTTTCCCGACCTGTTGGAGACTCTTATATCGTCCATTTCAATAAAAAATTTTCAGACGTATTCTCTTGGCAAATTCCAGACGGGGAATACGGTATGATAGTTCACAGGCGAAATGTAAAAAAATCATTTAAATTCTTTGAAAAAACTCTGGGTGTCAAATCAAAGAGATATTTTTTATATCCTCTTTCTCTCGGAATTCAGAAGATATATTTTCATAGGGTTGTTCTTGTTGGAGATGCTGCATCGCAATTAAAACCAATTACATTTGGAGGAATAATTTATTCGCTTGAGGCTGCTGATATACTTTCAAGGCACATAATTAGATTTCTCAATGATGATAATTATAACTTGAAAAAATATGAAGACGAGTGGAAAAAAGAATTTGGTCAAGAATTTATGCTTGGTTTTGCATTTAGGAGGGCGTACGATTTTCTCCCCCAAAAAATCATAGACGCTGGAATAAAACTTTCAGGAGAGCTCAAAAACAAGATAAATTCAAATAAATTCGATTACGATATAATATTAAAAAGTATTCTGTACAATTAAATAAAACGATTGAATTAAATCATGTAGGGTGTGCCGATGAACAAGCCGATGAAATTTTTAAAGAAATATTGGATTGAAATACTTGTTGTATTCATATTCTTTCTATCATACTATGTTAGAATTTCTGGATTTCATTATCCATATTTGAGAAACATAGACTCTTACTCATTTTACAGGGAGATGCAATTGATTTATGAAAACGGCCACCTTCCAAAGTTGGATAACTTAGCTGATGCACCATCTGGAATGGGATTTGGAAAAGTGTTGTTCTATCCTTATTTTGGAGCATACACTTACAAGTTATTCAAGTACTTTATTCCGAACCTTCAACTTTGGAGATTTTTAATTTACTTCCCGGCAATTTTGGCATCGCTGTCAGTGTTTCCGCTTTACATAGCGGGGAAGAACCTTTACGACAAAAAGGCCGGTTTGTTCTTATCATTTTTGATGATTTTTAATCCTTCCATGGTTTCAAGGACACTTGGTGGAGACCCGGATAGTGATGCGATAGTATTTCTTATCACATCGATAGTTTTCATGTGCGTCTCTTTCATGATAAAGTATAAGAGCGATAAGAAGAAATTAATATATTCATCGATTTTTGCGGGTGCATCTTTTGCACTGTTTGCATTTACATGGGTTGGATATTGGTATCTCTATTGGATAACAATTGGATACTTTATAACTGCTGCAATATTTGACTACATATACAATTACATTCATAAAACAAAAGTGGACAAGAAATATATAGAGCACGTTGGTATAGCAATAACAGTTATGACAATTTCAATGCTTGTTCTTGCAGTTCCATACTTTGGACTTCACTTTTTCAGGTCAACATTTCAGGCTCCGTTTGATATGATAAGTCAGCTCTCTCCAACCGGTGGGTTGAAAGGCGAGACTGGTCAGTTTCCAAACGTTTATGTTAGCGTTGCAGAGCTCATGTCTCCGGGAGGAGTTTTAAAGGTTATAGCAACGAACATTTCAGAATTTTTATTGACATTTGGCGCTCTCGGATATTTAATTTGGGCATTCTTCAAGAAGAAAAAACATATAGATACTGCATCACTTTTAATTTCATGGCTTTTGATAACTATGTACGCTTCATTAAATGCCGTGAGGTTTGAGATATTTCTTGCATTTCCATTAGCTCTTGGGAGCTCCATATTTTTATCTAAAGTATTTAGATTGCTGACAGGTGAGGATAAAGATGTTATCGAATGAAAATAAGTTTTACATATCATTTGGAATATCATTTTTGTTGGGACTTATACTCGTTAGAAAATATATCGGTATTCAAGCAGCTCATTTTAAATACGCGGCAATTTTAGTTTATGGAACTTATGTGGCCTTGTCTGCATACTTTTATTTCAAATCAAAATCTCCATGGGGAGTTTTCTTAGCCCTATTTGTTTCATCATTGACAATTATAATATTATTTACTCCATTCACAACAAGTTATGCTGTATCGTTGAGTCAGCCTCCGATTATGGATAATAACTGGTGGAATGCACTAAATTGGATTAAAAACAATACGCCAAATTGTTCAGTTGTTGCAACATATTGGGACCCTGGGCATTTCATAAGAGCAATTGCTGAAAGGCCAGTTGTATTTGACGGTGCCAGCCAAAATGCCAAATTAATAGAGCATGTTGGAAATAGAACGATAGTTAGAAGCAGAATACAAGACATTGCAACAGTTCTTTACACTGACAATGAGACAAAAGCCGCCAACATATTGAAGTATTACAAAATGCCAAATTGTTCTGAAATGTACTTCATAGCATCCTCGGATTTGATAGGAAAATCACATTGGTGGATTTACTTTGCAACATGGACTCCAACAACTCACACAGGGAAAAAATCGAGTTACTATTATGCACCATTGACGGACACAAAACCTATGCTATCCGGTAATGGGACTCAATACATTTATGGGAATTTTTTCATGGTAATAAAGGAAGGTCGGAGAATAATACCTTACATGATTTACGGTGGAAACGGCCGGGCAACTCCATATGAAATAGAAAAGGTGTTTTATTTCGAAAACTACACCGGATATGTTCAATATTCTGATAATCCACAGATAAAAGGAATGCTCTATTTGACTCCTGATATGAGAGTTGCATTTTTCATACCACCAGAAATAGAGAATTCAATGTTTACAAAAATGTTTTTCTTTAACGGCGCCGGACTTAAGAGATTTAAACTCGTTAAGAATTTCGGCGGTGAAGTTAAGTTGTTCAAAATAGAATTCAACGAAACGGCCACCAACTAAAACATTTAAAGAATTTTTTATACTCTTAATTATGAAAATTGCACTGCTAACTGATTTATTTTATCCATATTTACTTGGAGGGGGAGAACGTCAGTTCTTTGAGATATCAAAACGTCTTGCCAAAAATGGGCACGATGTTCATGTGTTTACCCTCCGACTTCCAAATGAAGATAGATTTGAAATTGTTGACGGTGTGAAAATTCACAGAAGCGGGCTGGTTCATCCAAAAGATGGAAGATCATTTTATCAGCTTCTTTCAATTCCATTTGAATTTCCAAAAATAAAGGGCTTTGACATAGTTCACGCGAACCAAGGAATATCATCTCTCTTTGGAAATTTTTCGAGGAGCTCAAAATTTATTTCAACATACCACGATTTTTACATAGATAAATGGTCTAAATATTATAAATTTCCATTTTCACTTTTTGGAAGAACGCTTGAATTTTTTTGGTCAAAATCAAGATATGATAAATTGATAACTGTAAGCAATGCGACAAAAAGAAAGATGGAATTTTTTGGCATGAAAAACATTTCTGTAATTCCAAATGGTATAGAATTAAAGAAGTACAAACGTTCCAAAAAAGAAAAAACAGTTCTCTATATTGGGCGCCTTGTGAAATATAAGCACGTCGATGAATTAATCAAAGTAATGTCAAAGATACAAAAGAGATACGACTATAAATTGAAAATAATTGGCATGGGAGAGGAGTATGAAAATTTGAGAGAGCTCTCCAAAAAATTAAATGTTGATGTTAAATTTTATGGTTTTGCATCCGAGAGGACAAAGCTCGATGAATTGTCAAAAGCGGAGATATTTGTAAATCCATCAACAGTTGAGGGATTTGGAATAGTCCTTCTTGAAGCTATGGCTTCAGGTTGCAAGGTTGTTGCAAAACCTCTTGATGCATACGAATTCTGCAACGGTGAAAATTCAATACTAGCGAATAATTTGGAAGTTGGCATAGAAAGCGCTATAAAATCCAGGGGCATTGAAAGAGAAGCCATCAACACGGCAAAAAACTATTCGTGGGATAAAATAGTAAATGAACTTGAGAAAATTTATTCATCTCTTTATGAATAGATAAGAAATTATTCCGAGAAATCCTGTGAACCAAAGTGTTGCTATTCTGAACAGCAAAACAGCGGTCATTATCGTTTTTATTGGGGCAAATGAAAACAAAGCTATTAAAACTCCATCTACTGACCCGACACCAGCGGGCAAAAAGACTATGAGCGATCCAATTATTACTGATGCACAGAACAAAGGTATTACATGAAAATAACTTACACCGACACCAAGGGATTTTAGTATTATGTAAAATATTGTTCCATCATTTATTGCTATCAATATAGCGTAAATGAATGAATATATTAATTTTTTTCTTTTTAGTCTTCCAGTTTTTTTGAACATCTTTATTTTATCCTCACTTATCAACTTTATTTTTATGAACTTTATTTTATTCAATATATACTCTATGAAATTTGCAATCTTATCAACACCATTTTTTGAATACAATAATTTTATTATATAGAATATACCAACACCGAATATTGCAATTGATACTATGAACATTAATTTCATCTTTCTTGACAGAAATGCAATCGAAAGTAGTGCAACGGATGAGAACGAAATAGCATTTGTTACCTCTTCCCACAGTATTGTTGGGAGGCCTTTTGATATCGGCATTTTAGTTTGTTTTTTTAGGAGGTATGCCTTTACAACGTCGCCGCTTCTTACTGGAGAGAACGCTGCTGCGGCGAGCCCACTTACTTCAACTGGAAGGATATCCTTAAATTTTATATTTCCAACTATGTATTTCCATCTCAATGTTCTCAACAGCAGTGCATTTAATTGAAAAACAAATGCCAATACAAGAAGATATTTATTTGAGTTGTTGAATATTTCAATGAACTTGTATGGATTTATGAAATAAATCATAATTCCAAAAAATGCAATCATTAATAATATTATTGCAACTCTTTTTTTCATGCTAATCCTTTGTTAATATATTTTTAAAATCTTTAATTGTAACTAATGTATGGAAAATTACAAAGAGAAACTTATTGGAGGGTCTTTGTTTTTATTTTTCATGACGGCTCTAGCATCCATAATAGGGTATGGAATTAGATTGTACATTTCAAGGGAGCTCCCAAAAACACAATTTGGTCTCTTTTATTCTGTTCTTGCATTCGTTCTCACACTTTCAATATTTTATGATTTTGGGCTAACAAGTGCTGTTTCAAGATTTTCATCATTTTACAAGGCTCGAAAAAAGTATGATAAGATAAAAGAAGTTGTTACATTGGCGCTTCTCATAAAATCCATACTTGCAACAATTGTCTTTATTGCAGTTGTATCTCTATCAAGTAAAATTTCCATTTTTCTCTTTCACACAGATGCGTCCGATATAATTATCATACTACTCCTTTCGTCAATATTTTCGATGATATACTCAATGTTTTTAAGTTATACTCAAGGAATGGGATTTGTGTACATATTTTCTCTAGGGGAGTTTATGAGAAACCTCTTTGCGGGTATTTTTATTTTCATCCTCATAAGATTTGGCCTTGAAGGTGTTTCAGCTGGGTATCTTTTGGCATCAATTACAGTAGCATTAATCTATGTGATTGTTTCATTTAAGAAAACTCCATACGTTTTTTCTCAAAAGACAAAAATAGAGATTCCCTATCTCAAGGAAATTCTTATTTATTCCATACCAATTTTTTTGAG
>CAYYKR010000010.1:16251-18966 GCA_964469235.1 uncultured archaeon
GTTATGTTTGCGACTGTTCCAATGGCAATTGTAATGTTTTCATACCCAGCTATAATAATAAGGATTCTATTTGGAGAAAAATTTATACAAGCGGCGCCAGTTTTGAGAATTTTATCTCTTGTCGTATTTTTCTACTCACTCTCGGTCATAATTTCGTCATTCATTGCAGCCCGTGGCGATACGAGAAAAATATCTATCATAATTCTTGCAGCAGCGATATCAAATTTCTTTTTGAATCTGGCATTCATACCAAAATTTGGCATGATAGGTGCTGCAGTTGCAAGCTTGATGTCATATATTCTTGAATATTATTTATTTAGCAGGGAAGCAAGAAAAATGGAGCTTCCAATGAATTATATGCTCTTGCTTAAATTCTTAGTTATGGGAATTCTATTTTCTGGGGTAGTTTATGTGTTGAAAAAAATAATAGTTGCAAACCCCTATGTTGAAATGATAATAGTTATTTCTGTATCGTTGGTTATTTACATATACCTTTCCATAAAGTCCGGAGCTCTTTCCAGAAATGAAATATCAATAATTAAAGAATTTTCGCAAAAATTGATTAGCAAGAAAAATAAACGGTGATTATATGAATGTAGAAAAAATTGGCAAGTCAATTCTCATAGGTCTTATACTCATTTCAATAACGTATCCAATTGTATTCGTTTTTGGAATTTCAAGAGCATCTCTCACAATTTTATTTTATATAATTCCGATAGCTTCTCTATCCGGTTATTTGTTCACGAAGAAAAACGTTTTACATGGAGAATGTGAGATTTATTTGAGAAATGGGTCGATTTTGAATGGAAACTTATATGACGACTCAGAAGACTTTTTATTTGTCAGGTACAATAGTGAAAATATTTTAGTTAAGAAGAATGATGTTATAAAAATAGTTTATAAAAGTGGTAAAAAAAGAAAATGAGCAGACCATGCCTAATTCTTCCACTGAGTCGATTGGATATTAGGAATATCAACTTCCTCTACAGCCTTTTTCATTTTTGTGCTGTAATCGTCCATCAATGACTTTGCATCTTCCCACTCAGATTCAATCTTTCCAACTTGCCCACTGCATGTTTCAGACACTTCTCCCATATTTATTTCTTTTTGACATGTTCCTTCTGGAGAAGTGAAAGTTTCTTTTGCGTAGGAATAATACTTTTCTGATACGAGTGTAAAGCCATTTGTTTTCAATGTCCATATCCTTTTCAAAGTTCCATTGTTTATGCTTTCAGCGATGAATGTGACATCTCCATTAACTAATTTCTCTGTTACATCGAGAACGTCTGAATTCTTAACATCTATGAAAAACTTTCCAAAACTTGTTGAAGTCTCATAATGGAAATTACTTGGACCAAATTTTTCGTTTGTTGTTCCTGGATAATACTTTGCTTCTGTTGAAGACATATTTTCTTCTCCAATGATTGGTTCCAATCCGTGGTTATAATTGTCTATAGCAGATATTGTAACGCTATGCGACAAGAATGGAATTGACACCAATCCCGCCAAAACGAGAGAAAGAGTTATAATATTTCCAAGATTTTCAATTGCCATGTCTCAACCTCCAAATTTCAATCAATCTAAAAATTGAAAGCAATTAAAAACAAAATTAAAATTTAATTGTTTTATTGACACGTTGTTTCATCTGAGTTTCCAGGAGCCGTGACCTTTACCGTATCACCAGAGCTGCAAGTTATATCACATGTTCCAACAGCTCCAGGAGCTATATCACCAGGATTGCAACTAACTTTTGCATTTTTAACAAATACAGCTATTTCACTACCCTTTATCGTTAATGACCCTATGTTTCTTATGGTTAAACTTCCAGGATTTCCAGCCGCTGCACTATCTATCCTAATTTGTTTCATCATTGTCTGCTGCTGTTGATTCAACTGGTTCTGAGTATTGTTTGCCGCCGTTTTCGAAACACTTTGAAGCCATATGTATGTAAATCCGGCGAGTGCAATTGTTATCATCATGAGTAAGACTATTGCGATTATAGGCGTTATTCCCTTTGAATTCCCTTTCATATAATATCACCTAGAATTATTTGTTCTTGTTAATATTTAAATCTTTTATAGAAATTTCTTCAAGTATTTTCAATATTGTTTCTTTTGCCAACTTGTAATTTTTCAAGAGCTTTTCCACCCTTTTGGCGAGCTCATCTTCCTGCCCGGGGAGGAAGTACCACGTTCCGTAATCCATCCCTCCGCGGAAATTTTTCTCTATGACAAGGCGATTTATCTTTATTCCGCGGGTTGAAGACAAATTATACAGGTCGTTATGCTTTGGAAATTTATTTTTGACATCGCAGATGGGGACTGGGCCACGAACTTTTATAAAATTTCTAAATTCCTCGAGGCGACTCGCTTTTGGTGTTCGCAATCCCTTAATCCAGTGGTATGCGGCAGAATAGCTTACACCGAGCTCCTTTGCAACATCTCTTATACTCATACCATCTTCAAATAATTTCTTTGCGAGCTCAACCTTTTCAGTGTAAAACTCCTTCGTTTTTCTCATCTCGGCCTCACATTTAAAATATTTTAACATATTTATAAATATCTTTGATTCGTGATTGGGACGTTTGTTTCAATTAACGGGTTGTGGATAAACGATGCCCGCAAGGGTTTGGATGAGCGTAAGCGAAGAACGATGTTGGACCCTAATTCGCCACCGACTTACCTTTAACTCCTTTGATAACATCCTTTCTAGTTC
>CAYYKR010000011.1:0-18144 GCA_964469235.1 uncultured archaeon
GTAAGCATTTCCTCCAAAAGCCTTCGGAGGGACTTGAACCCTCAACCTGCTGCTATCTTGTTTTTCATCTTTTTGGTTTGCTGGATGTGCAGAAACCCGCTGGAGGTTTCTGATTTCTCTTGGTTGCTGGATGTGCAGAAACCCGCTGGAGGTTTCTGATTTCTCTTGGTTGCTGGATGTGCAGAAACCCGCTGGAGGTTTCTGCTTACAAGGCAGCCGCTCTACCATTGAGCCACGAAGGCATATTTTTTGAATCGTTATGATATTTTATCTTGCCAAAAACTTATAAAGATTAATTGAAATTAAATGAAACTTCTTTTAGCTGAAATTTTATAAACTTTCTATTTCTTAACATTATTTCAAAACCTTTCCTGTTTCCAAATACCACAAGTAAAGGTCGAGCTCACCGAGACTGAGACCTGTTCTCTTACCCAACCTTTTCAGAACATTTTCCACGTCCAAGTATCGCTTTTTTGTTAATGTCTTTGGTCGTTCTATAATACCTTCCTTAACAAGTAAGTCAATTATGTGAAAATCTATTATGGAATAATCTTCGCGCCCTATGTTCCTGAGGAAGTGACTTGCTTCTTTCATTCCTATACCTTTTATATTTTTCACGAGCCACTCTCTCAATTCTTCACCTGATAATGATTTGAGAGCCTTTTCGATATCGCGAATTTTTTCGCGTGCGGCAATTATATATTCTGCGCGCGCCTTTGGAAATCTGTGGCCGAGCTCCCGAAGTTTTTTCTCGAGCTCCGCTTTGTTCAATGTCAAGAATCCGCGCCCGATGGACTTTTGAATTTTAATTCCGCCTGAGGCCGAATAATTTGCCGTGAGTATGCAGAAGCAGAGCTCCGAAAAGATTCTCTCTATTCCCGAGTGCCCCACATTCTCGAATTCTTTTATTCGGCCGTCTATGATTTTTTTTATCGGGTCTCTCTTAAGCTCCTCAATCCTCTCCACAATCATAATTTAAATAATTACGTAATTTTATATTTGTATGAAAGTTTTAGTTGGCTCTGAAAATCCCGTGAAAATCGGTGCTGTTCGCGATGCGTTCGAAAAAGTTTTTGGAAGTGTCGACGTAAAAGGAATAAAGGTGAATTCTCACATTTCTAATCAGCCGATAGGCGGCGAAACATTTGAAGGTGCGAGGAATCGGGCGCGCGAGCTCAGTCATAGCTACAGTGCAGATTTCTACGTCGGCTTGGAAGGTGGCATAACGAACATGTTTGGAAAGTGGTTCACGTTTGGAGTAGTGTGCATACTCGATAAAAATGGTAAAGAGGGTTGTGCAACAAGTTCGGCATTTGAGCTCCCCAAGAGCGTCGTTAAAGATGTTTTAGAAGGAGATGAACTTGGCGTCGTCATGGATAGAATAAGTGGTGACCATGATAGTAAGAAGAAAGGCGGTGCCGCAGGATTTTTCACGAGAAGCGCGGTTTCAAGAAAAGATGTTTTCTCTCAGGCGACTGTTCTCGCACTTGCTCCATTTCTGAGAAGCGAACTTTTCAAAAAATAAAAAAAAAGAAGGAAGATAGATGTCTATCTTTTCATGGCTTTATTGTTTGTTTTCTTTCTTAGGATTTTTCTTTTTCTTTGCCATGATTCATTATATGCTTACAACTAAGATTTAAACTTATCTGTTGGCATTTAAGATTCACGATTTGGTAATTAAAATTATATTGATTTTTTTGTAAAAAATAAAAAAGAGGTTCCGTTAACTTATTGTTGGTATAATATTTGATGGATATGTGAAGATTCGTGAAATGAAACAGAACAAATTGGGCAAAGTATAGTGAGACCGTATGTTCGTTGTTAAGTGAGTGTGATAATACTGAGCTAATGAATCTGACGAGATTAATGAATGACAAAGAGTTATATTTTTAATGATGAAAGGCCCATATTTTACTCCCGCTGTAGTTCCAGATTGATGTTACACCAATAGCTATTATTTGGGAGAATATATACCATATATGGAAGTACTCGACTAATAAATATAAGATTATTAAATTTATTGCTAATCCGATAATAGAAACGGAAAGAAACTTAACATATGAATCAAAAACTCCAGATGTACTCGTGGTTTTATAATGAAACGTCCATATTTTGTTTAATATATAATTGGAAGTGGATGCTACTCCAAAAGCAATAGATGCCGCTAAAATGTACCACACAGATAGCCATTCTACTAGAGAATAAAGTACTACTAAGTTTATGATTGTCCCTATTGCACCTACAACACAGAACTTAAAAAATTGTCTGAATAAACTATTTTTAGTAAAAAGCAGAGAAAAAAGATGATAAACATACTCTTTCATAACTTTATTAGTCAGTTTACTTTTGCCATATTTCCTATCTTGAAATATATATGGAACTTCGATTATTCTACTATAGTTACCCTTCGCGATAATTTCTAATCCAATTTTATAGCCGATAGCATTTAATTCCACATTATCAATTACACTTCTTTTTAGGGCAAAAAAACCTGACATTGGATCATTTACAGTAGTAATTAGCTTTGCAAGAAGTACTGCCCCTTTAGATATTAATTTACGTTTAAATGGCCAATTTTTCACCCCGCCCCCCTTTACATATCTGCTTCCAATAACCAATTCAGCCTGACCTGACCTTATTGGCTCAATTAGTTTTGGAATGCTCTCCGGCGGATGGCTCAAATCTGCATCCATTACACAGTAGATGTCTCCTCTTGCAATTTTAAACCCTTCAACTATAGCAGAGCTAAGCCCTCGCTCATGATACCTAATTCTAACTCGGAGGTTTCTATACTTATCTCTTAATTTCTCTACAATTTTACCAGTCCCATCTGGAGAGTTATCATCAACAATGATTATTTCTCCTCTTATATCCGATTTTTTAAGCACATTCTCTACTCTTGAAATCAAATTCTCAATATTATCAGCTTCGTTATATGTTGGAATTATAATTGACACTTCAGGATTCATTTCTCACCAACCTTTATGTTTTTAAAAAATATATATTACATCTTTATAAGGTGTTACGTAAACTTTCATAATGTTTTTCAATATAAGTATTCTATAAAGTATTGTAAGTCACATTTTTGTTGATACATTTGTTTGGTTAACATAAAATACACAATTATCTCTAAAATTGATGTATCAAAAGCAATTATTGCATCTTCTTTATCTATATTTTTTGAAGGTAAATAACTATTAACATCTAGACCATAAAAAATAAAGATTCCAATTCCCGTAATATTTCTTGGAAACCACATAATTTTAAATGCTAAATGAAATATTTAAATTTTCTTTTTCTCTTAATTCAATCATTCGTAAAAACTATGAAATAGATATTAGAAAAGCTAAAACTTGTTAACAAACTTATCGAAGAACCGAACTAAGGAAATACTTGTACAGAACTTGTAAAAAGTATAGAGATGTTGTTAAAAGATTTTTAAAATCCGGCAAAACCCCAAGAGGATTTTTGCTTTTTTACTCAAACAAAAGTAAGTCAATTGTGAGAAATGTTTATTTTGCTCTAAAATTCTTCTATGAAAATGTTTTGAATGAAATTTAAAAAAATGAAGAAAGGTTATAATTACTTCTTCGACGTCCAAAGGCCGTGAAGAGTGCAGAATTCCCGAGCTCGGACGTTTTCTCCTTTTGGAATTTCGAAAAATACTTCTGGTTTGTCTCCAGGGTGAAGGAATTTTCTGTAAACCACGCCGTCCACGATGAGCTCAATCCATTCTATGTAATGATTCTCCTCCATAGGATGCGGAACATTTCCAACCTTTACAAGGTATCCTTTTTCATTCCGTTCTATGACTGGAACGTGCTTGTCCCCTTCAACGTATTTTTCTTCGAGCTCTTCCATAGGCTGTCCACAGCACCAAGGCGGCTGACCTCTATGAAGTATCTCAACTATGGAGCCGCATATTTCACATTTGTAAACTTTCATTAGCTCTGTCATATTTTCACCAATTTAATCCATTTCTTCTACTTCCTTTTTTCCATCTTCAAATTCTTTTACTTGCTCTGGATCGAGTTTGAAGAGCATTGTTTGAAATTCTCCAACGTGAGCCTTTTCTTCACGAGCTATGTCGAGTAATACTTTTTTGACTTTATCGCTTTTGGCCATCGCTGCCATTTGCTCGTACATATTTATTGCATCGAGTTCTGCAATTATTCCAGCTCGAAGTATTTCCAAGTCTGTTTTTTCTTCATTAAATTCTGTCGGTATTTTAGACATCATTTATATCACCCCATTATATTTGGAAAGAAAGAATAAAAAATCTAGAGGGATTTGTGGCAAAGCCACCAGTCAAAGCATTCTATTTTTCCTTTTTCTTTATCTTTGAGCCTCTCCATTTTTTCTTCTTCTGAAGATGCTGGAGGAATTATTACGTGGTCTCCGACAAGTTCATTGTTTGGCCAATTGTGAGGCATTGCCACACCGTTCTTGTCAGCTACTTGCAACGCTTTAACCATTCTCAAAATTTCATCGATGTTCCTTCCGAGCTCTTGAGGATAGTAAAGTATTGCTCTTATGGCTCCTTTTGGATCAACTATGAATACTGCACGTACCGTATTCGTTCCTTTTGCACTGTGTATGAGTCCCAATCTCTTCGCTACTTTTCCTGTATCGTCGGCAATTATTGGGAATTGTATTTCAACAGCCTTTCCATCAACTTTTATATTTTCTTTTATCCATTCTGTCCATTTCATATGACTAAATACTTGATCTATGGACAATCCTATAAGTTCTGTTCCAAGTTCTTTGAATTTATCGTATCTAACTTGGAATCCAACAAACTCAGTTGTGCATACTGGTGTGAAATCTGCTGGATGACTGAATAGAACAAACCATTTTCCTTTAAAATGCTCCGGAAGTTTTAGTTTTCCATGAGTTGTCTGTACTTCTAAATCAGGAAACTTTTCTCCGAGAAGCGGTATTTTATTTTCGTTTTCCATTTTATCACCAACTATATATGTTACGAAATCTTTATAAAGTTTTCTTTTATATATACTTTATGGTTCGAATATCGGAATTAGATATGATAAAGCTTCTCAGGAAGAACGCTAGAATGAGTTTTGTGGACATTGCCAAGAAATTGAATGTCACTGAGGCAGCCGTTAGAAAGAAAATGAAGAGCCTTGAAAGTAGAGGTGTCATAAAGGGTTATACCGTTCTTTCTGACCCCAAGAAATTAGGATATAATATAGACGCTATAATAGGGCTGGATTCCATGCCAGAGGAGCTCGTTCATGTCGTAAAAAAATTAAAGAAAATGAAGGAAATCTTAAATCTTTATATGTCGAGCGGAGACCATATGGTTATGATGGAATGCTGGTTTAAGGACAATGAGGAGCTCAGCAATTTTATTATGGAGCTCGAAAAAATTCATGGTGTCACGAAAGTATGTCCAGCAACCATACTTGAAAAAATCAAGTGAGAAATCGAGTGGCATTAAAGGTTTAAAAAGAATTCAATTGTATATTCATATTGGAAAAGTGATGTATGTTGCTTTTCCAACAGTAAAACGAGGTATATAAAATGAAAGGAAAAGTAAAGTTTTTTAACGGAATGAAAGGTTTCGGCTTCATCATCGGTGAAGACGGAAAAGAGTATTTCGTACACCAGACCGGCTTAAAGCAAGGTGTGGTTTTGCATGAAAATGATCCAGTCACCTTTGACATAGAGCAAGGTGATAGAGGACCAAAAGCAGTAAACGTTGCAGCTGATTCTGAGTAAGTTAATTTAAAATTAAACTACGTAAGATCAACAACGTTAGATTTTTTATATTTTTCTTTTTTATTTTCTGCAAATTAAACTTATTTCTTATAGAAAGATTTGTTTGAATCTATGGCATTAATAAAAATGTTTTCAATATGCATATTTTACCATTGTGGATATTCCTTTTGTGCATATATACTCTGGGTCTCTGTCTTCTTTTGAAAGAATTTTGTAAAGTCTCTTTATGTCGTTTCCGATTTTGCTGTCCGTTGAGTTTTGGTTGTAGTATCTACATTCGCATGTTATTGCATCTACGAGTGCATTTTGTTGGTCTATCATTGGAATTGTCATACACGTTTTATTCCCGCAAGTTTTTCCAGCAATTGGAGTTGGATTGACTGAGAAGCATTTCTTGCAATCTGACAGCCCATAGCAGCACTGCCCGTAGCCTCTGTTAAATGATATGGCACATTGGTCTTTAGGAAAAGCATTTATCACAATTATGGGAATTATAACCATTATAATCAGTGCAAATGTTAGCCACATTATAATTTGAGTTCGTGAATTCATACAATAATTTGTTTTAGAAAGATAAAAAGATTTACATGCCGGTGGCGAGACTTGAACTCGCGACCTCTACGTTTCTCAATCCTTCATGGTCTTTCGACTCAGAGCTCATATGACCCGGAATTCAGATTTCTCTGAAGTTCCGATATATGAGCGTAGCGCTCTAACCGACTGAGCTACACCGGCATTATGAAAATTTCAATGCAAATGTTTTTATTTCTTTAATGTTCCGAGCTCGGCTAAAAATGCCTCAACTTGAATTTGCTCGTTTGCACCCTCTGTTATTCTAAATTCATACTCACTCAAAAATTTTAGTATTTCTATCTTCAATTTGTCGTCCAATTTCATATTCATGAGCTCTCTGTGAATTTGCTTTATTATTCCTTCTCCAGAAAGTCCCTCTTTGTACATTAAATTGAGAAGAACTGCACGAGCATCTTTAAATTTTTTCTCGATTGCAAGATTTATCATGTTTTTGATTTTTTCCGGTTCGGCGAAACCGACAATTTCATATATTGATTTGTCTGTTACCTTTCCTTTGAATGCGCTTGCTTGAAGTATGTTTATCGCCTTTCTCATATCCCCCTCAGATATATCTATTATGGCATCAATTGCTGATTTATCAAGATTGACCTTCTCTTTTTTTGCTATCTTGGCTATCTGATTTTCGATATCCTTTTCAGAAAGCTTTGAGAACCTGAAAATTGCGCATCTAGATTGTATGGGGTCTATAATTTTTGATGAATAATTGCATGCGAGAATAAATCTGCATGTGTCGGAATATGATTCCATTATCCTTCTTAATGCCTGCTGAGCATCTTTTGTTAATGCGTCAGCTTCGTCCAGATATATTATTTTAAACGAACCTTCTATTGGTTTTGTTCGAGCAAATTCTTTTACCTTCGTTCTTATCGTATCAATTCCCCTTTCGTCAGAAGCGTTGAGCTCCAGGAAATTACTTTTCCACTTTTCTCCAAAGAACTCACGAGCAATGCAAAGAGCAGTTGTAGTTTTACCTATCCCGGCCGGTCCGGAGAATAGACAGTGAGGAAGAGATTTTTTAGCTATAAATTGCTTTAACGTTTTGACTATCTTTTCATGACCTACAATTTCATCGAGCTTCCGCGGTCTGTATTTCTCTGTCCATATTTCATTTTCCACATCATCACCTTAAAAATTTAAATGTCATATATAAAAACTTATAATGGAAAAAAGATTAAAAGAGTTTTTATGTGCATTAATTTTGATTTTTGCCATAAGTGGCATATCGTTTGGTTCATCAACAAAAGCAATTAATTTTATGGACTTGGAAATTACTCGTTCTGGAGTTTTAATTCCAAGCGGGCACGTGAGCTCCGCTGATTTGTCGATGTACATCCCGCAAAATTACTATGACATAAAGTCAAATGTGAATTGGTCCATAGTTGACGATAGATATGGAAATAAAATGGTTCACCTTCATTTTGAAAACTTGGCGGGAGAAATTCCATATAAGGTTGTTGTGAGAGTCAAAAATTCTGCAAAATACATAGACAAGCCAAATAGATTGTCATCGGGTAGATTTGAGGAAACTCCACTCATAAAATCGAATGATGATATGATAAAATTTTCTTACGGAAGGAATTCCGTGGATGGATTTTTAAAACTTTTCAAATATGCTTCATCATTCAAGTATGATAAATCATTATCAAAGGTTCAAATGCCATCAGATTGGTCATTTGAAAATAAGCGTGGTACATGTGATGAACTTTCAAACTGCTTGATTGCTCTGGCTGAGCTCTCCGGAGTCAAGGCGAGAGCAGTTGATGGATACGCATATCGTTCTCCTGGCGAGAAAACGCTTGGTAATCATGCATGGGTTCAGGTTCTTACAGACAAAGGATGGATGAATGCTGACCCTACATGGAATGAGCTCGGCTATCTCGATGCATCGCACATAGTTTTAGCATATCTCCCAGATACAAACATGACAGAAGAAATCAAGTACAAAGGTTCCGGTTCTATATCATGGAAAAAAAATGAAGATAAATTCAGGATAATAAATTACACTTACTTTAATCCAGTAGAGATATCAGCATCTTACGATGGAGGATATGAAGGCTACATAAAGGCAAACTTAATAGGCCCATGCTATATGGCTGATCTAAATGCTCTTTCGTGCGTTGATGATGGAAATCCAGTTGTAGATATAAAAGATAATAATAGACTTGTCTGGTTTTGCGATAATAAAACGGTATACTGGGCGTACGAGTCCAACGGCAAGCCAAATGGAGTTTGCCCAATAAATATATACGATCAGTCGGGTGTAAAGAAAACGGTTGATATAGATTTGAAACCAACATATGGTGAAGTTTCAATAGTTGCTCCAGATACCGTGAGCTCCGGAAACAATTTTACACTTAGAGTTCTTACACGCAAAAACTTTGTCTTGTTTTCTCCGAATTTAACACTTCCAAATGCGAGAGGGCTAAACATTAAATTGTGGGACCCTGGAGTTTACAAATTTTATGCATTTGATGGAAATCTATTCGAAAAAGATGTTAGTGTTGTTAAAAAGAAATTATTTAACATAACTATATCCTCTCCCGACGATGTTTATGGAAAATTCAATGTTAGCGTTTCTGTCGACAATTTGGGAGATGAGAGAAATGTTGCACTTGAAGTAACTTACGGGCATCAGATATATAAGAAAAGATTTGATTTAAAAAATCACAGTGTCTTTACATTTCAATTTAACAGCGAAAAGAATGAAAACGTTGTAAAGGCAATAGTTTCGGATGGAGATGTTGAGCTCTCTACAAAGCAAGTGAATGTAAAGGGCAGTTTGCTTCAAGATGTTGTGAATATCTTAAATTATATTTGGAATTATCTTTTGAATTTTGTAGATTCATTCTAAACACTGTTTACTATTTCTTTCATTTTTAGAGCATCCTTTTCGAGGAGTGGCGATTCGCAGATTAACGTTATATCTATGTGTTTCTTCTTTAGCAATTTTGCAAGGTCTGTGAAATTTGGATGACCTATTGGTTCATGATTTATTTCGCCTTTTGGTCCATACCTTATTCCAGAAAAGTGGGCGTGGATATGTTTGAAACTTTTCATCTTTTCAAGTATTTCTTCATAATTTATTTTTCCCAAATTTCTTGCATACGCATGAGCAAAATCTATCACTGGAACGCAGCCTTTTACTTCTTTAGATATTTTTATTATCTCATCAAGTGTTCCAAATTGACTAACTTTTCCCATAAGTTCTAATCCTAAATTAACATTCGTTTCTTTTGTCATTTTTTCAAATGCGTCGAGAACCATATTGTAGCATTCATCTTTTTCCAACTTTCCATAGAATCCAGGATGTATGACAACTACATTTGCTCCAAGAACTTCTGCAATTTTGGCGCTATCAATTATTCGTTTCATAGATGCGTCAACTTTTTCGGGGTTGCACAAATTTATGTAGTAAGGAGCATGTACCGAAAGGGCAATTCTTCCCTTGGCTTTTTCTCCAATTTTTCTTGCGGTGTCGGCAGACATTCTTACTCCATGAACAAATTCTACCTCCATTGCATCGAGACCATGCTCGTATAACCAGTCGATTGCATCGAAGGAGTTTTTTGTGACGCTGGGCAATCCCGCTGTTCCTATTCTTATCATTTTATCATCTTTTCAAAAGTTTTGAGTCCATTTGTGTTTACAACTTCATTTTTTTCTATCCAGCCTCTTCTGGCTGTTGCAATCCCAAATTTCATGTTGTTCATTTGAGATTTTTCGTGTGCGTCTGTTCCTATAACAAATTTTACACCAATTTTCTTTGCAAGTCTTAAATTGCTATCGTTTAAATCGAGGCGGTCTATTGAGGAATTAATTTCCATTAAGATGTTATTTTTCAATGCATAGTTGAAAATCCTTTCCATGTCAATATTCATAGGCTCTCTTTTAAATATTATTCTTCCTGTTGGGTGTGCAATTACCTTCACGTATGGATTTTTCATCGCCTTAATGATTCTATCCGTTTGTGCTTTTTGGTCCAGAGAAAATTTTGAATGCACCGCGGCTATTACAAAATCTAATTTCTTTGCAATGCTATTTGGAACATCTATATTTCCATTTGGAAGTATGTTTGCTTCGACGCTGGAAAATATTCTAAATTTCTTAAATTTCGAATTCAACTCGTCTATCTTTTTAATTTCCATCAATATTCTTTTTTCGTCGAGGCCGTGAGCAATTTTTAATCCATAATGATCAGTTATAACTATGTATTCATATCCGAGATTAATTGCATATTTTGCAATTTCTTCTATTGTATTGACTCCATCTGACCATTTTGTATGCAGGTGGCTATCTCCTTTTATATCTTTGTAATCTATTAAGCGAGGAAGTTTATTTTTCATTGCAAGCTCTATTTCTCCAAGATTTTCTCTCATTTCAGGAGGAATGTATTCAAGTCCAAGCAATTTGTATATTTCTTCTTCCTTGCTTCCGCCGATTCTCTTTTCATTTTTGAACAGTCCGTACTCATTTAGTTTCATATTCTTTTTGATTGCAATTTCTCGGAGTTTTATGTTGTGACTTCGAGAGCCTGTAAAGTATTGAATCGCTGAACCAAATTCATCTGATTTTACAACTCTGAGGTCAACTTGAATTCCATTTTTTAATATTACAGAGGATTTTGTATTTCCATGCGCGAGTATTTTTTTCACATCTTCCAAGTTTACAAATTTTTCCATAATGTTGCTGTTTGGAGATGTTGCAAGAATGTCTATATCACCATTTGTTTCCTTTCTGCGTCTTATCGAGCCGGCAATTTCAATTTTGTTTGCATACGGCTTTAATTTCTTGACTACGGACTCTGCAATTGGAAGAGTTATTCCAAGAAGAAAACGTTTTTCTTTTAAATTGTCCAAACCCTTTAAAATCAATTCCTCAGTTTTGTCGCCAAAACCTTTTATTTTACTTATCTTGTGCTCTTTGCACGCCTTTCGAAATTCTTCAATTTTTGCTATCTTGAGCTCATCGTATATTTTCTTGACCTTCTTTGGACCAATGCCTTTTATGTTCATTATTTTTATTAAGTCTCCAGGAACTCTTTCTTTCAGTTCTCCGAGCTTTGATATTTTCCCGGTGTTTATGTACTCTACAATTTTCTTTGATAAATTCTTTCCTATGCCGGGAATTTTTTCTATTCCATCTACTCCGCTCTTTTTGTAAATTTCTTCGACATCATCTGGAAGGGATTCAAGTATTATAGCAGCTCTTCTATACGCACGTGGTTTAAATGGAACACCAAGTATGTCAAGCATGTCTGCAATTTTGTAGAATATGTCTGCAATTTCTTGGTTTTTCATAATAGAATTTTTCGCTTTAAGTTTTTATTCATATCATTTTAAAATTAAAAATGAAAAATTTGAAAAATTAGTATTCTCTCCAAATATAGCCGCATTTTGTACATTTGAAGAATGTTGTTGGTGGCTCGTCCATTGAACGTGTTTGCTTTACCCAATAGTATGCTTCGTGATTTCCGCATTTTGGGCAAAGTTTGTGGGTTTTTGGAAGGAGCTCAATATTCTTAATCTCGAATATGTTATCTTCTTTTTTATTTTTATCTTCTATCTTGAATTTCTTTGATTTGACTGGCTCTTTGTAACCACATTTTGGACAAACTAAGTAAATCTTTGAGCCTTTCTTCACGGGTTTCATTATGGAACCACATTTTGGACAAAATTCCATTCTTATCACTCTTTAGCTATTTAGCAAATTTGTTCAGTTAGAAACTTAGAAGTAAAACTTTAAAAGCCTTTTTTGAAACCAAAAGGTTTAATTATTTTAGTTCTGAGATGACTTGAAGAAGTGACTTTCGTCGTACGTTTTGAACGGAAGATAAATAAGATATCTTGGATATCCCAGCATTGGAATGACGAAATAAACCTTTCCTATTATATCTTCTGGCATTACTATGAATGGATCTGGTTGATTGTTGTTGTCACCTTTTATTATGTATCCATATCGTCCATCAACAAATTTAGTTCCTATAATTCGATGCACTATTGGATAGTTTATAACAGAAACCTTATACACGACCACATCTCCAACCTTTGGCTTTCCTATGTTGTTGACTAAAAGAAGATCCCCTACGTGAAGTGTTGGAAGCATAGAATCTGACACGACCGTAACTACAGGCATACTTGTTCCCAAAATAAGAGAGAGTCCGTAGTAAATTGCAACTGCTATTATGAATGCTGTTACGATATCCACAAAGTTGTTAAGTTTTTTATCTTTCATTATACTCCCCCTCTTGATTCGCCCGAAAGCCCGGATGCTATTATATGCGCAAGCCTCAATGGCTCTGGAACATTTGAATTCGGCGAGGACACATTTATTATCCTCTTGACAATTTCTTTATTTGTTCCTTCAAATTGAAAGTATAAAACACCGTTTGTAAAAAATTTTCCAGCGTTCTTAACTGCTTTTACTCGTTCTTTATAGTTGCTTAAATTTTTAATAGCTTTTAAAAACAACTTCATATTCGGCAATTTTCTCTGAATAACGACAACTGGTATTTTTGTTTTCTTATAGAGCTCCTTTATATCAACTATATTGAATCCACCAAATGTTATTCCATCGAGCATTATAACGCGAAGTTGGTCGTATTGGCGGGAGCTCAGAACAGATTTAGAAATCTTTTCAGTTGCATCGGTACCATCTCGTTCTATTTTGGTTGTTAAAACTCCGTCAAGCCTTCCGCCACCTCTCGTTATCGCTCCCACAACGGATATGTACTTCTTTCTTCCGAGAGCTTCGTCATCCCAGCCAATTATTCTAATTTCTTTTTTGACACTTCTTATCATAAACTAAAATTGGAATTTTATTATTTAAACTTTGTTGCAATCTAAATTTTATGATTGAGCAAATTGAAAATGACATATATGAAAATTTGAGGCATACCGATTATAAATCTATTCTTCTTCAGCTTCCGGAAGGGTTCAAAACTTATTTGACGAGATTGGTAGATTTTTTAGAGGGTAAAAATTATAAGGTGTTCTCGACCATAGAGCCTACATTTGGTGCATGTGATATTCCTGTTGATTACGCAAAGCTTTTGGGCGTCGATGTTATAGTTCATGTTGGGCACAATGAATTTTATAGAAAGGTAACCGAATTTCCTGTCATATACATTCCGGTCGACATAGAAATTAACTTCACTCAGTCTGATATCGAAAAGTTCAAACCACTCCCGGAAAAAATAGGTCTTATAACAACAGTTCAGCACTTAAAATCTCTTACCAAAATTAAGGAGCTCCTTGAACGAATGGGAAAGAAAGTTTTTATAGGTGGGCAAATTCTTGGATGCTGGACAGTAAATGCAAAGAAAATTGAAAATGATGTCGATTGCTTTTTGTACATAGGCTCTGGAATGTTTCATCCCCTCGGATTAAGCACGAAGAAAAAAGTTTACGTTTATGATATCGAAAAGCGAGAGATAAAGGACGTTAGTGAGAATATATTGAGAGAAGAAAAGAAGATGTATGCAAGAATTTTTAAGGCGAGAGATTGCAATAGAATAGGAATAGTTGTTTCGACAAAACTTGGGCAGTTTAACATTGAAATCGCTGAAAAAGTCAAAAAAGTTGCGGAGAGCAAGGGAAAAAAGGCTTTTATATTTGTTTCTAATATAATAAGAAAAGATTACTTACTCGGTTTGGGCATAGATTGTATTGTGAATACAGCATGCCCTCGAATAGTCAATGATGATTTTGGCATTTTAATTTTAAATGCCAATGAAATGTTAATTGCATTGGGTGATAAGAATGAAAGTTTTGAAAAATGAACCAAACTATGTTGAATTGGAAATGGATGAAGATATGGGACTTCTGAACCTTCTTGTTGATAAAATATGGAGTGAATCGGGAGTGATTTCATGCTCTGTGGTTAAGAGGCACCCTTACCTGGAAAAACCCATACTTACAGTTGAAGCTAAAAATCCAAAAAATGTCATTTTGAACGCTTTGAAGAAGATAGACAAAGATGTGAAGGCATTCGAAAAAGAATTTGATAAAAAATAAAATTAAAAATTAGTTGATAAGCTTTCTGAGCTCATCTCCCAATTCTTTTGCTTTTTTCACAATTTCCTTGATTTCATCTGGTGTAAATCCGCCGTTTTCTCCACCTTTTTGCATTGAGCAAAGTTCAGATTCTGTGCTTCCTACTGTTAATCGCGCGTCCATGACCTCTTCTTCGAGTGCTGATGGATCTGCAACTATGTAATTTCCTATCTTTCCAAATGTAACGCACAATGGTTTTTTCTTCAATACAAGCGGGTCTGTCTTTATTTCGTAATCTATTTTGTAATCATCGCCTTCTTCAATGAGCTTCGGAAATTTCGCATTTTTTAATGCTGCAAGTGCAGCTATTGATGACGCGTCTATAAGATTTCCATCGTAGTCTATGATGTATATGTCAACAAAAATCATCCAAACCTTTTCACCAGATTTTATGCAAAGTGATTTTGTATCTATAGTTTCGGATTCTCTTATTGCCCTATCGACTACTCTTGCCATCTCTATTGAGTCAGGTCCTGGTGGTCCAGATTCAAAATCTGGCGATGCCAATGGGGCAAATTCTGCATTTGTCATAAGAACTCCTTCATCTGGTCTATCTGAAAATGGAGAACCTATATCCATCTTTACTCCTGCAATCACATGAGTTTTTCCTAGAAAAACTTCTGCTGACCCCTCTGCTTTTGGAACTGCACCAATATTTATTTTTATATTTCTGAATTCATCAAATTTTCTTCCATCTATTCTTTTATTTTCCTTAAGGAGCTCCAACATAGATTCTTTATCTACATGAAATATCATTCAATCACCTCGTATTTTTTCTTTAATGCTTCCTTTTGTACCTTGTAAACTTCCTTTGCACCCTTTAGTGCAAGATCAACAATTTTTTTAAATTCGTCGTAAGATACTATACCATCCATTTGAAGAAGTGTTATAAGGTTCTTTTTTGGATAGTATGCTATGGGTAAGTCAACCTCACCTTCTGTGTCTTCCTTTCCCGCTATATCGAGAACGATTTCACCACCGGCTTTTCCAGCCGATGCACTTGAGACCAAATCTCTCATCGGTATGCCGGCATCTGCAAGAGCTATTGCAGCAGCATTTATTCCTGCACACCTTGTTGATGCATCAGCTTGTATTATCTGAATGTAAACATCTATTGCAGTTCTCGGAAATTCTTCGAGAAATAGCGCAGGTTTTAATGCTTCTGTTGTAACTTTTGATATTTCAATTGATCTTCGATCTGGTCCAGGTCTTTTTCTTTCTGTCGTTGAGAATGATGCCATATTGTATGTGCATCTCAAAACAGCCTTTTGAGGGTCTTCAAGATGTTTGGGATGAACGGATCGCGGTCCGTAAACTCCTGCAATTGCAACGGTATTTCCAAATCTAAAGTATCCAGACCCGTCAGCATTGTTTAGAATTCCGGCCTTTGCTTCTATTGGTCTAAGTTGGTCAAATGTTCTTCCATCAAGTCTTTTCCCATCTTTAAAAAATACTATTTCATCACTCATATAATCACCTCTTTAATTGTTCATCGATGAACTTTGAAATTTTATCGGTCAATCCCTCGATGTGAGAGTATTTCTCTATTTCTAGAATTGCTCTCGTTGCTATTCCTTGATTTTCTCCTTTTATCCATATCACTCCATTTTGTCCGACTACAATTTGAGTTCCTGTCTTTTTCTTTATCATTTCTACCATGGATCCAGTTTTTCCTATGACTCTCGGAACTTTTGTTGGCGTAACTTTTACCAGTCTGCCGCCGACTAATTTTCTGCAAAGTCTGTCTCTCATGGACAAGTGTATGGATTTAGATTTCGTAACGTTGCTAACTTTTGCAAATAGCACGTCTCCATAATTAAAGTATTTCGTAAGGTCAGTTTTCGTTAGGTCTACAAATCCATCTACTCCCTCACTTAACGAAAGTATGGCTGTGTATGGAGAATTTATATCCAATATCCACATAGAAAATGTTATGTCACTTACTATCGCTATTATTCCATCTCCTTTTCTTGGCACATATGCACCATTCAATGGAACCACTCTGTATTCGTTATCCCTTTTATTCAGTATACCAACGGTCTTAGAATAGACCTCATTATTTTCCTTGTACGTTCCGAACCCGGATATACCTTCTCCGAGTAATTCACCTGGTACAACAATTTCTTTCATAATTTCACCTCAATTTTCTTCAATTATAACATCTCCGTGAGTTATGGAGTTTAGTTTTGAATACAATTCTGATTTCATTCCTGCTGTGACATTTATTTCTGCAATCAATCTTCCGTTGCTATCCCAATCTATTTTTCCATCTGACATCATCTTTTTTATTACTCCGTATGATTGGGCGCTGTATTGGGAAGGAACAATTATTTTCATCTTAATCTTTTCAAAAGAAAGTGGAATCACTCCTTTTATTGAATTTATGACATTCTTCACATTGTCCAAAAATGGCTTTTTTATATCTATGCGAGATTTTGCCTCTTCCATTGCAAGTTCAATCCTTTTTGGTGGATGAGGTAACTTTGTCGTTGGGTCTATGGAATTCTTTGAAATGTAGTCTATTATCTTTTTCTTAAGTTCTTCCATTCGCTCTCTTATCATTTTTGTCGTGAGCTCTATTTCCCCGTTCTTTATAATCTGTTCTGCAACAAGGAATACATCATCGGTTCCAAAAACTTCCCTGAGCTCCGTGGGTGAGACTCTGAGACCTTTTTTTGCATCTTTGAATATCTCATTTAAAACAAGTGCGCGAGAAACAGATATTTCTTTTTTTCCAACGTACTTTACAATTTCAGGGTCAACCAAAATTTCGTATGTTTTATTATTTTTATGTAACTTGGCTATTATAGCCTCATCAACTGTAACCATATTTACACCTTAGTACATTCGTAACAATTTCGTAATTTCATCTTTCTTCAATAATCTAAATTTTTTATCTTCAACTATACCAATTTCTAAATTTTCCTTTGTCAACTTCTTTTCGGAGCTTTTAAGGCATTTTATAACCAATTTTATTGCACCTTCTTTTGTCATATTTTGCTTGTATTCTTTTTCAAGTATCTTATTTGATATGTTACTTCCCCTTCCTATTGAATGTGCATACCACTCTCTTAAAGTTCCGGATGGGTCTGTTTCATAAAGATGAGAATGCTCGTTCATACCAATTATGAGCAATGAAACTCCAAACGGTCTTGTTCCGCCGTATTGGGTATAAATTTGCTTTTTAAGCGATATTTCATTGACCAATTCATGAATTTTAATCGGTTCGTTGTAGGTCATTCTATGAATTTGAGCTTTTACTCTTGCAAAATCTATTAGTACCTTTGAATCTGCTATAAGTCCACATACAGCAGAACCTATATGTTCGTCAATCTTGTAAATTTTTTTGGAACTTTCTGGAACGAGAAGAGGTATGGAAACTTTGACCGCTCCTAATATTGCTCCATTTTTAAATGTAACACCGACGGTTGTCGTAGCTTTTTCTACCGCCTTTCTTGCATACTCAACTTGATAAAGTCTTCCATCAGGACTAAATATAGTAATTCCTCTATCATATCCCATTTGTTCTGGTAAACCAACTTCCATCTTCTATCACCTAGAATATTTAATAAATAAGAATTTAAAAGAAAACTATTTAAGTGTTGTGTAGATGGGATGAGCTCCGAATGTTGTAAAATACTTGGTTTCATTTGATGTTCTATTTTTAAAACTTCTTGCTAAATTGTAGATAGTGATTTTATGATAGGGAAAGTAATTTCGTTTAACAACACGCCAAGCGTGGATGAATTTTGGTTTGTAA
>CAYYKR010000012.1:0-9953 GCA_964469235.1 uncultured archaeon
CCCGGGAAAAATAAATGAAAATCTCCATGTGTACATAGTCCAACTCAAAATGAATGAAACAGATATTATAAACAATCCCAAAATACCATACCACATGTAAAATCTCTTAAGCATAAAACAATTTGTTTTTCTGATATTTAAAATTTAATGCCAATTTTAAATTATGCCATTTAAAATACTTCCACTTGCTTCAGACTCTCTTGGAGTTCGCTCATTGGCAACCTACATAGAGACCGACCAAAAAATTTTGATAGACCCCGGGGCTGCCCTTGGACCAAAACGATACGGACTCCCGCCGTTACAAGAAGAATTAAAATGTCTTGATAAATCAATCAGCCTCATAAAATCATACGCGAAAAAAAGTAGTATACTTACAATATCGCATTATCATTACGACCATTATATTCCCGATGAAAACATATACAAAAGTAAGATACTTCTTATAAAAGACCCTAAAAATAATGTGAACAAATCACAGGAAAAGAGAGGAAAAGAATTTCTAGACTTCATCGACAGCACACCCAAAAAAGTTGATATTGCCGATAATAAAGAATTTGTATTCGGAAAAACCGTGCTTAGATTTTCCCCGCCAGTTTATCATGGTCCGGATAAATCAAGACTCGGATTTGTCTTGATGCTCTCGGTAGAGTATGAAAATTTCAAATTCATTCATGCATCTGACATTCAAGGAAGCCAAACAAAAAAGTCAACAGAATGGATAATAGAGCAAAACCCGGATATATTAATGTTATCGGGTTTTCCAACTATATTTTTGGGGTGGAAAATCTCGATAAAAAATTTGGATGAGAGCAACAAAAATTTGATAAAAATCTTGAAGAAAACGAAGGTAAAGACTATTATAATGGATCACCACCTCGTTAGAGATTTGAACTACAAAAAGAAAATTAGTCCCGTACTTAAAAGTGCCGAAGAGCTCGGAAAGCGCGTCATAACAGTAGCGGAATTTCTCGGCCGTAAAAATGAATTTTTGGAGGCGAGAAGAAAGGAGCTCTGGAAAGAAAAACACTAATTAATTTCCATTTTGGAAAAACCTTCAATCATTTGGATAAACAAAATGAGCAAATTTGTGTGAATTTTTTCTTCCGGTAACAACATGTTGTTAAAAAACTTACCTAAATAACAACATGTTGTACATGAACAACAAAATATGTATCAACTTACCTAAATGCCAATTTATATTTTACATTATAGAAATGCTTTTTAAATAGAAAAGTAAATAATAGTATCAAAATGATATTTATCTTATAAATGGGCTTATAACAGAAATTTTGTAACCAACTTTCCGGTTCACGGGGCTTATAACAGAACCGAATTGGGCTTTCGAACAATCAAGTTCTTTCAAAGATAGTTGTTATAATCAACTTCTTCTAAATATAGATATATGTTGAACTTAAAAAGCATTTCGCTATCGAAAAACATATGTTATAACATATAGGAGGAGGTTGAAAATGGAAAGTATTATAAAATCGATTTTCGATAAGGAAACCGAAAACGATTCCTGGACTAATTTAAGGACAGGACAAAACTCTGTAGACAAAGAATTGGAAGAATTTCAGTCAAAACAAGCCAGAATAGTTGTTATCGGAGCTGGTGGTGGTGGATCCAATACCGTTACGAGATTGACTGAAATGGGAATTAAGGGAGCAATAACTGCTGCCGTAAATACAGATGCTAGACATCTCTTACATTCTACAAAAGCTGATAAGAAGATACTCATAGGTAAAGAACTTACCAGAGGATTGGGAGCTGGTGGATACCCTGAAATTGGAAGAAAGGCAGCTGAAGAATCCAAAGGTGAACTTAAAGAACTTCTTAAGGGAGCTGATTTGGTTTTCATAACATGCGGTTTAGGAGGCGGAACAGGAACAGGATCTGCACCTGTAATCGCTCGCCTTGCAAAAGAAGCTGGAGCAATCGTAATAGCTACAGTTACACTACCATTCAAAATTGAAGGTGCCAGAATAGGCAAGGCAGAAGATGGACTTATGAGACTTAGAAAAGTTGCAGACACTGTAATCGTCATAGAAAATCAAAAATTATTGAGCGTAGCTGGAAACATGCCACTTAAAGATGCATTTTCAATGGCAGACAACCTAATAGCAACCATGATAAAAGGAATAAGTGAGACAATTTCTCAGCCATCTCTTGTAAACTTAGATTACGCAGATGTTAGGGCAGTCATGAAATCTGGTGGAGTAGCTGCCATTGGAGTAGGATCATCTGGAAGCGAGAATCGTGCAAAGGAATCTGTTCAGAAAGCGTTGAGAAATAAACTTCTAGAAGTTGACTACAAAGGTGCAACCGGAGCTCTTATACAAATAATAGGCGGAGACGACATGCGTCTCGACGAAATTAACACGATAGGAGAAGCCGTTTCACAATACTTAGATCCAGAAGCACAAGTCATATGGGGAGCAAGAGTGCTTCCTGAAATGTCTGGAAAGATAGAAGTTATAACAGTAATAACGGGTGTAAAATCTCCGTACATACTTGGACAGATAGATGAAAGAAAAATTGCAAGTGGAAAAAGAAATACATTATCAAACGAATTAGGAATTGATTTTTTGAGATAAGGGATTAGGGAGTCCATTTTCTCCCTCCTCTTAATTTATGTTCATACTTCACAAGAAAGGGAACTTGTGACCGCACGGATGGGGAATGGAAAATTCCCCTTCCTTCATCTTTATGCTCTCCGTTCTATCGGAAGCCACACCCCATAAAGGAAGCAAACGGGCAATCGCGCCACACCCCAACCTATTTCTTGAAAAAGCGGTGCCCGTTTGCTGAACTTTTACTGCCTATTAAAATTTTTACTCAAATTAATTTCATGAAAAATAATCCAGTGAGGATTACATACATACTCATACTATTATGCATAATTTCATACATAGTTATGATTAACTCTGGAAATAAAGAAGAATTCATAAATTATTACGGATTCTCGGGAGAAAATCTTATCAAACACCCGTGGGTAATTTTTACATCAATATTCGTTCATTCTAATTTGGACCATCTTATATCAAACTTACTTGCACTATTCTTCTTTGGTATAGTAGTTGAGCGCGAAGTCAAATGGAAGGATTTCCTTCTTATATTCTTTGGCGGAGCAATAGCAGGCGATTTGCTGTCGCTGTTTGCATACTCGTGGACAACGGTTGGCATAGGTGCATCAGCGGGAATATTTTCAATAATAGGTGCTTCCATAATTATGGCTCCATTTGACTTATCTATGTATCCTTATATCATACCTATACCGTTAGGAGTGCTCGGAATAGTCTATGCTGCATATAATATAGTTGGACTTCTATCAGGAAAACCCAGCAACATATCTTATATAGCACACCTTGGCGGATTGCTATTCGGACTTTATTATGGATTCGATAAGCGTGGGTTTATAAAGGGTGTAATAATTATAATTATTACAAGCGTTTTGGCACTTTTAGGCATTATACTCATGTCATTGATATGGTGATTGAATGAAAACTTTAGGAATAGATGAAGCCGGAAGGGGACCCGTGATTGGTCCCATGGTTCTCTGCGGATATTTGATAGATGATAAAAAAATAAATGCTCTAAAATCTCTTCATGTCAAGGATTCAAAACTGCTAAGCCCTTCACAGAGAGAGGGATTGTTTGGAAAATTAAAAAAGTTGGCAGATGATTATCTAATTGTTAAGATTCCGGCCAAAAAGTTGAATGAGCTCATGAAAGAAAAAAATTTGAATCAAATAGAAATAGATTCAATGGCAAAGCTGATAAATTTTCTTCATCCAGAAAAAGTCATAATAGATTCCCCGGAAGTGAACACCGATAAATTTTCAGAAAAGGTAAGAAGAAAATTAGACAATAAAAATGTAAAAATAATTTCAGAAAATTATGCTGACAAAAAGTATCCTATCGTTTCCGCCGCGTCCATACTTGCAAAAGTTATAAGAGACCGCGAAATTGAAAAAATAAGAAATAAAATTGGAGAAGATTTTGGCTCCGGGTATCCATCGGATGAAAAAACGTCAAAATTCCTCGAAAAATTTGTTGCCGCCGGAAAGAAATCCGACTACATAAGAAACAGATGGATAACTTATAAAAGATTGAAAAAGAAATACTCACAAGGAAATTTAAGAAATTTTGGTGATTATGATGGAAGTAACAAGAAGAAAAATGAAGATAATTAACGTTGCAGTGGGCTCTATCATGGGACTACTCTCATATTTTATTGACATTCATACATTTTCACTTCTACTTTCAACATTAATTGCAATTGGAATAAATATGGCTCCGAGGAAGCATTCTTGGAAAGATTTTGAAGAGAATGGGTTCTGGTACTTTTTCTTGGCATTGTTCGTGGTGTGGACAATTCTATACAATATAAGATTTTACACCGTAAAACCAATCTCAATGAATTAGTTAGACGTTGATTTTGACAAATTTCAAAGACCTGAAAACCATAAACAGAGATGAAAATAAGAGAGCTCGCTTTGCACTTGAAATACTCGGCTGATTCATTACCTTCTTTGTCATTTCAAGAAGTCCACGCTCTCGTTTTTCATTCATCAAATTGCTTTCATAAGAACTGCTGGACGAATAAAACTTAGAATTTATTCCGGACGGTCCAAAAATATTATTGAATATGTACTTTGTCCTTCGAAGATGAAATTTGGATGTAACTACAGCAACATCTTTCCACTTCCTCTCGTCTAAAATTTTCTTAACAAAATAGGCACTGCTTAATGTGTCCTTCGAAGAATTTTCGAGTATTATTCTTCCGGGCGAAACCCCAAGATAGGCCGCATATTTTTTCATTAGCTCGGCCTCTGTAAAAATTTTCGAATTAATTCGCTCACTTAAAGAACCTGACATCACGATATAGTTTGCAACTTTCTTCTTATACAGCTCAACGCCTTTTTCAACTCTCCTCTTTGCCTCATCCGTAAGGTCCCCATTTTTAATACCGCAAGCTAGCACTATAATTGCATCTTTCATACCAGCACCCCATTAAAAAATTTATCAAAAGTATAAAAATAAAACTATTCGTCAATTACAGTATATTTCTGTCCTTAAGATTTTTAATCATCGGCTTTATAGTCTCATCGATATATTCCTGAGGAATATCAGACGGCGTGTCTGTCATGAGCTCTCTCCAATCAGCAGTCTTTGGAAATGGAATGACTTCACGTATATTTTCTTTGAAAAGTAACTCTGCAACGAACCTATCAAATCCGAATGCAATTCCACCATGAGGAGGAACTCCATATTCAAATGCCTTGAGAAGAAATCCATATCTCTCTTCAATGTCTTTTTCGGACAAGTTCAATATTTCAAACACTTTCTTTTGAATTCCCTCATCATGTATTCTTATGCTTCCGCCTCCAACTTCTGAGCCGTTCAAAACTATATCATATGCGAGAGAAAGCGCTTCCAAGGGCTTATCAAGCATTTTAGGGTCTTTAACCATTGTAAATGGATGATGAGAGGATGTTATTTTACCTTCTTCATTAAGTTCAAACAGAGGAAAATCTACAACCCAAAGGAATTTATACTCATGAGAAAGCTCATCCCTCCATTTTCCTATCATGTTCCGAACGTTTCCAAGAGATGTACAAACGTCCTTCCAATTGGATTCATCGAATTTCATATAGGCGATGAAATTACCATCGAATTTCAAATTCTTGATTTCATTGTCGTAATTTCCTTTTCCATTGTATGAATATTTAATTCCTTTGATTTTTCTCAGCGACTTTTCAACCTCGCTATCTTCAATTGTTAAGTCTGCAAATATAAATTTCACGTTTCCTTGTGTCTGTATCTTTTCTTTTATGCGTAAATCGGGTTTATCACTTCCATAGATATTCATTGCATCTTTGTAAGTTATTCTCGGGAAATCCGGCAAGTCAACATTTGTCATCTTCTTGACGACATATTTGACGAGCTCCTCAGAAATTTTCAGCACATCTTCCATATTTACAAATGACATCTCTATATCAACTTGAGTAAACTCTGGTTGCCTGTCAGCTCTTGGATCCTCATCTCTAAAACACCTTGCAAATTGATAGTACTTCTCGAATCCCGCCACCATAAGTGTCTGCTTATAAAGTTGAGGACTTTGAGCAAGAGCATAGAACTTTCCGTTGTGAACCCTTGACGGAACAACAAAATCTCTACTACCCTCTGGAGTGCTCTTCGCAAAATAAGGTGTACTTATATCGAGAAATCCATGCGAGTCCAGAAATTCACGAAAGGCGCGATTTAATTGAGCTCTGAAAATTATCCCGTTCATAACTTCCGGTCTTCTCAAATCAAGATATCTCCATTTTAATCTTGTTTCTTCCTTTGTGTTTTTTATTATGTCCGGGTTCTTTATGTCAAGTGGAAGTGGTTTAGCCCTCGAAAGAACTTCCAAACTATCGACTTGTATCTCTATGTTCCCAAGTTCTACATTTGGATTTTTACTCAACCGCTCTTTCACGACACCATCAAATTTCATCACGGACTCTTCTAGAACTCCATCTAACTTATTCATATTTTCTCCTTTAACAACACATTGAATTATACCTGACCTATTTCTCAAATCAACAAATATCATTTTTTTATAACGCCTTATTCTATGAGCCCATCCATAAACTGTGACATTGCTTCCGATTTTGAGCTCCTTAAAATTCTCAACTTTCATTGAATCACCACACCACTTACAATATAATGAATATTTTTATTAATTTATTTAAACTTCGGAAAACAAGTCATATTAGGTGGTTTAAGTGAGAAAAACTTTCAAACCGAAAAAGAAGGAAAGGTCCATATTTGGAAAAAAGATTTTTTCAAGGGAAGAAGAAAATTCATTATTACTTTTCACAGCAGGGTTGGCATTTGGAATAGCTCTCGTAGATTTTGCTATTGGAGCTTACAAAGTTGGAGATATAATATTGATTACAATATTCTTGCTTCTGTTGTATATAGATAGAAGAATACAAAAGTGATGTCATGACAAAATTCGAAATTACATTCTTGGGAACAACAGCCATGATACCAACGCCAAAAAGGAATCACCCTGGTATTTACATTAGATATGCGTCTGCGAATGAAAAATGTTTTCTATTTGACTGCGGAGAAGCCACGCAGAGACAAATAATAAACTATGGATTGAACTTCATGAGAATAGATAGGATTTTCATAACGCATTGGCATGTTGACCATTTTGGTGGACTTCTTGGATTAGTATCATCCATGACCATAGAAAATAGGAAAAAACCTCTATACATATACGCACCCGAAGCCGAAAAATTTGTTCCACAACTTTTATCCGTTGGATACGCATCAAAAGGTTTCAAAGTTATTCCCGTTGATGTTCCATTTGAAGGCAATGAAAAAACCGTACTCTTTGAGGACGATGATTTAAAAGTTGAATCCATTCCTGTAAAGCATGGAATACCTGCTGTCGGATACTCTATATCAGAAAAGGACCGCGTGAAAATAGACAGAAAAAAAATTGAAAAATTTGACCTGCCTCAAAAAAGTCCCCTGTTCAAAAAATTAAAGAAGCTTGGAGAAATTACATACAAGGGAATAAAAATAAAACTTGATGATGTATCGTACGTTGAAAAAGGAAAGAAGATTTCATACTCGGGAGATACCCGCCCATGTCAAAATATGGTAAAACTTTCAAAAGATTCCGATGTGTTAATTCACGAGTCAACATACTTTGAAGAATTTGAACGATATCATACATCATTTGAGCAAGCTCTTAAAATTGCCGAGGATGCCAACGTAAAAAAGCTAATTCTTACTCACATAAGCAGAAGATACCAAAGTGAAAAGGAGCTCCGCAAAATAATTTCATCCCATAAAACAAGTTTTGACGTTATACTCGCTCGCGATGGAATGAAAATTGTTGTAGAATAATGTGATTAAATGAATAAGTTAAAAAAAGAAATTGGACCTTTTGTATTATTTTTTCTCGTTGTCAACATACTCGCCGGAACAGATATATTCTTCATACCAGCTATAGGTGCAAAGTACGCAGGTTCGGCATCGTTAATATCATGGCTTATTGTTGGTATAGTATCCATTTTCATATCTATGGTCTTTGCAGAGTTAATATCACTCTATCCAAAAGCTGGCGGTGCATACGAATACACAAAAAATGCGTTTGGAGAATTTTGGGGATTTGTAATAGGATGGATGTCATGGATAATCCTAAATATAGTTATTTCAATGCTTATTGTAGGAGCTCTGTACTATGCATTACCAAACTCGCCCATGGCAGTTTATGGAATAATTTCAATAATCATAATTTTAATTTTAAATTACATAACTTACAGAGGAATAAAATGGAGCTCAAAGATGCTTTTAATATTTGGGTTTGCAACAATTCTCGCTTTGGCATCCATAGCAGTTCCAGGTGCATTTCAAATGAATGTTAGAAATCTTCTTCCATTTGATTTGAATCTGGCCAAGATTTTGATGGCAACATACTTTATATATGAAATATTTTTCGGGTGGGAATCAGCAACATACCTTTCAGAAGAAGTTAAGAATGCAAAGAAAGTCTTTCCAAAGGTCATCGTATGGGCCACAATATTTACAGTTGTAATGAGCATTGCATTCGTTTTCATCTCTATGACCGTTTTTCCGATAAATGAATTTGCATCTTCCAAAACTCCAATCCTTTTATTAACGCAAAAACTATTCCCCAAATCACTCCAATTTTTATTTTCAATAATTATTTTTTCCACACTTATTGGAACTGTTGCCGGAAATATAACAACATCTCCGAGACTTTTATACGCTATGGCAAGAGATAAAACCATGATATCACAATTTTCGAAGATACATAAAAAATATGGAACACCTTACAATGCAATAATATTTCAAACGATATCTGCAATAATAATAACTATAATTGGCTTTGCAAATTATGAATACCTTTTAAAAATACTTCTTCCTCTTGAAATAACATTATACACAGTTGTGGTACTTTCATTCATAAAACTGAGATATACAAACAAAGAAAAAAGAACTTTCAAATTTCATTTCGGCGTTCCAATAGCAATTTTCATAGTGTTGTTTAATTTATTCATGCTTGGATATTGGTTCATTTCATCAAAAAGCTCAGCGGGAATAATGTTAAACGATTTAGATTTTGTATTCATAGGAGTTCCATTTTATTTCATAATAAAACTTTATACGGACAAAAAGTTTGTTGGAAAATTCTTTGATGACTTCTCGTGGATATGGGATAAATTTTTCCCATTTTGGTACAGAGATGAAGATAAATACAAAGTTATAAAAAATGCACATGTAAAGCCCGGCCAAACAGTTCTTGACTTTGGGGCTGGAAGCGGGCTTTCCACCGTAACATTGTCGCTCATAGTTGGGCAGAACGGTTCTGTAGTCGCAACAGACTTATCGAAAAATCAATTAAGTCGTATATCAAAGAAAATTTTCAGGCACAAAAAAATTTCAAATGTCATACTCTTGAAAGAAGATAAAGATATAACCAAATTTCCAAAAGGTACTTTTGATTCCATAATATCAGTTGCAACTTTATCTCACGCATCCGATCCAAAGAATCAAATAAAAAATCTTTTAAAATATTTGAAAAAAGGTGGCTGGTTTTCATTTCTTGCATTTGGAAAAAGTTTCTTTTTCCCATGCGAGCCGTATCTAAGAAATGAGGAATCTATAAGAAGATTGTTTAAATCCGCCGGATATGATGTTCATATAGAAGCTCAGAGAAAGAAATTTACCCATTATTGGTTCATTTACGGCCAGAAAAAATAAGGAATCTCTCTCTGCCCATTTAATTTATTTTTTATTTACATTATATATTTTATTTACATTCTTCACAATTTCTGTAATATACAATCCTTTGTCCTCACCATCCATGTTTGGATCATATACATCATCTTTCATTAAACCATCAGATATCATTAAACCAG
>CAYYKR010000012.1:10053-18065 GCA_964469235.1 uncultured archaeon
TATTTGACATCGCATTTATATTTTTCATAAAATAACTTCCATAAAACATCTTCTCCAAATCTGAAAAATCAAATTCGTTAAGTTTTCTCTGCGTCAGACCGCCTTTCCTCTTTTTATCATGTTTTTGATTTTTAACTTGTTTATCTTTATCAGTAGCATAATTAGGAAATAACGTAAGTGGCTCTTCTTCTTTTTCAAGATTGTAATATTCTACCATTTTATTGAAAAAATTATCCAAGTCATTAAATTCCATATAAAGAAATTCAGTTACCTCTTTTTATATCTATCGGTTTTATTACTATTCGATAATTAACGAATATAATATAATTCTGAAATCTACAAATTTCATTACCAATTTAAAAATTCGATTTGATAGATTATTAATGATAGGAAAGAGTTCCAAAATTAAAGTTAATTTTGCTTCAATTAAAATTGCCGCTTTGTGCACTCTAATTTTCATACTACAATCTGTTTATCCAAACATAACGAATGAATTCGCACTTTCGGGACAAAGTATATTTAGCAGGCCGTGGACATTAATAACATACATGTTTGTCCATGGATCTATATCACATATATTTTACAACATGTTTGCATTAATAATGTTTGGTCTAATTCTTGAATATATAATTGGAAGTAAAAATTTTCTCATAGTGTATTTTTTATCTGGAATAATCTCCGGGATATTCAGTATATTTTTTTACAATTCTGTCATAGGAGCTTCGGGAGCAATATTTGGGGTGATAGGATGTATCACTGCAATACGCCCAAAATTAACCGTTCTTGCATTTGGTGTGCCAACACCTATAATATTTGCATCGGCAATGTGGGTATTCTTAGATGTTGTCGGAATAATATATCCTGATAACATAGCTCACATAGGCCATATAAGTGGTTTTTTATTTGGTCTCATACTTGGAATTTTTATGAGAAAAGCGTTTCCAGAAAAGAAGAGAAGAGAAAAACTTCACGTAGATGAAAAAGATATGGAACATTGGGAAAACCGCTGGATGTAATTAAAACAAATTTCCGTTTCTTCTCAAAAAGAAATTGTTTATTCCAAATCTTGAATAGAGCGATTTTTCCACTCTCGCCAAATCGTATTCTCTTAACTTTACCCTTTTATCGCATTCGAGTATAACATTGGGTATGCCAACGTTTGAAAATGATGAAAGGGTATAAATCAACTCAGAAATTTTCTCTTCATTATCCTTTCCGTAAAAGTCTATTCTAAGCGGGCGACTCTTCTTGTTTGATTTCAAATAAAAAGAAAATATATCATTTCTACTTTTCAAATCGCTTACATTAGTTTCTTGATACTTGAAAGATTTTGTCCTTTCTCCCTCATGCATAATGTATGATAAAATAAATGTATCCCGGAAGTTCTCAAAATATTTTGAGCTCCGCGAATCTTTAACTATTCCTGCAAGAAGGCATTTCTTTTTCTGACATAAATTATACAATCTTTCATAGGCATCTAATATCTCTTCGTAAATTGAATATAATTTGGATGTTGCATTTGGCTTTAAAGATGGGTATGGAACTATTGAACCATCTAACAAGAGAGCGCTTAAATCAAATTTGTTAACAAGTTCTAGCGAAGTTGTTATTTCCTTTTTAACTCTGGACAGATTTGAAAAGAATTTGAATTCTTTTCCAACATAAAACTCTATATCTCTCTTAGGATTCTTTGATGGGTAATAAGAAACCTTGAATGAACCTTTGCCGTAATTGTAAATTACTCCAAGGGAAGTCACAATAACCAAATCAAATGGATGATATGATTTTTTCAAAAGGCCGCCGTCGACACTTCCAACGGTCATACCGGACAAATCCATTTTTTTAACTTTGATGAACTCGTTTTCCTTTTTGAAGAGCTCTGCTTTCTCGCGAGCATCATTATTCATTTTGTTAACTATATCAACTATTTCATCTATCTTCATGCTTTAATTTTGGGGCATAAATTTAAATCATTGAATTTAAAAGATTTTAAACAAAATAAATATTATTGTTTTGCAGCAGGTGCTTATATGAAAGTCACAATTGACAACGTCGAAGGAGAAATCGATTACAATAAAATTATAAAAGAATTTGGGGTCTCCCCCATAGACGAAGAGCTCAAAAAACTCAAGAAGATAACCGAGCTCAGCAAACTTTATAGACGTGGTATTGTTTTTGCTCACCGAGACTTAAATGTCATTGTAGATGCTATAAGACTAAAAAAAGATTTTGCCGTCGTAACCGGAGCAAATCCATCGGGTTCGCTTCACTTTGGAAATAAACTATTTGTAGACCAAGCAAAATTCTTTCAAGATAACGGAGCAGACGTTTTTGTCCCCGTTTCAAATGATGAAAGTTATGTTTTTAGAAAAATTAAGAATCTTGACGATGCAACAAAAAATGCATACGAAAGAGTTATACCAACTTTAATAGCGCTTGGATTAAAAAAAGGAAAAACACATATATTCG
Source organism: uncultured archaeon (assembly GCA_964469235.1). Classification (GTDB taxonomy): domain Archaea; phylum Aenigmatarchaeota; class Aenigmatarchaeia; order GW2011-AR5; family WALA01; genus WALA01. Next base: position 12,523 of record CAYYKR010000012.1, read on the forward strand.
TTTCAACAAGATATAGAGACATATATGAACTGTCAGTAAAACTTTCTGAAAGAGCAACATTATCTATGATGAAGGCTATATTTGGCTTCAATAACGAAACTCCTCCGGGACAAATATTCTATGGGATTGTTCAAACAGCTCACATACTTTTACCGCAGACTGATAAATTTGGGGGACCTAAACCTGTTGTCGTTCCTGTTGGAATTGACCAAGACCCTTACATAAGACTTACGAGAGATATAGCATCAAAGGAAGGGTTTGTAAAACCTTCATCCACATATCATAAATTTGCAAGGAGTTTAACCGGAGGAAAGATGTCTGGTTCAAAACCAAACAGTGCAATATTCCTCACTGATTCACCAGAAGTTGCCGAGAAAAAACTGATGCGTGCAATTACAGGTGGAGGAGGTTCTGTAAAAGAACAGAGAGAAAAGGGCGGAAATCCAGACAAATGCAGTATATTTGACTATTTCAAGATGCATTTAATAGACGATGATAAAAAATTGAATCAGATATACAACGAATGCAAAAGTGGAAAGAGATTGTGTGGCGAATGCAAAAAAGAAGCGGCGGAGCTCATGAAGAAATTCCTTATAAAATTTGATGAAAGGGTTGAAAAAGCAAAAGACAAAGTTGATGATTATTTAATTCATGAAAGGTGATTGAAATTAAAGTCATAAATCTCGCTAAAACTGATAAGAGAGTTGTTGTAACGTCGGCATTGCCTTATGTAAACGGAATAAAGCATCTTGGAAATTTAACCGGCTCACTTCTGCCTGCTGATGTATTTCATAGATATCTGAATTTGTTTAATGTTGAGAATATATACATATGTGGAACTGATGAGCATGGAACGCCATCAGAAATTTCTGCATTAAAAGAAAAAATGGATGTAAGAGCATACTGCGATAAATACCATAAAATTCAAGAGGATATCTACAGGAAATGGAAACTCGATTTCACATATTTCGGACGAACGTCATCTAAAGAAAACGAAAAAATAACACAAGACATATTCATGAACATTTACAAAAATGGATACATAATTGAAAAAGAAATGACAGTTCCGTATTGCAGATATGATAAAAGATATCTTCCAGATAGATATATAGAAGGAACGTGTCCATATTGTGGATATGAGCATGCAAAAGGAGACCAATGCGAAAAATGTGGTCATCTTTTAGACCCGGAGGAATTGATAAATCCCCACTGCGTTCTATGCGGAAAAAGCGACATAGAATTCAGAAAAAAGAAACATCTCTTCTTAGACTTTTCAAAGCTTCAAGGAAAATTAGAAGCATGGATAAAATCAAATGACCATTGGTCTTCAAACACTAGAAACTTCGCTCTTGGTTGGATAAAAGATGGACTGAGACCGAGATGCATAACAAGAAATTTAGAATGGGGAATAAAGGTTCCACTCAAAGGATACGATGATTTAGTTTTTTATGTTTGGTTTGATGCACCAATAGGATATATATCTATGACAAAAGAATGGTGTAAATCAAATGATGAATTAAATAAGTGGTGGAATTCAGAAGATTCATTAATAATTCATTTTCTTGGAAAAGATAACATTCCGTTCCATACAATCTTCTGGCCTGGAACTTTAATGGCAGCCGGAAAATACAATCTACCATACTATGTTGCAGGATATGAGTATTTGAATTGGAATGGAAACAAGTTTTCCACGTCACTTGGAAACGGCCTGTTTACAGATGAAGCACTCAAGCTATTCCCCGTTGATTATTGGAGATATTATCTCATTTCAATTTTGCCTGAAACGAAAGATTCAAACTTTTCATGGGAAGACTTTCAGAATAAAATAAATGGAGAGCTCATTGCAAACTATGGAAATCTATTTTATAGAATTGTTCATTTCATAAAAACAAGATTTAACAATGAAGTTCCATATGCACCGCTTGGAAAAGATGAACAAGAATTTCTCGATAATCTAAAAAAGAAACTTGAGAAACTTGAAATAACGATATCATCAATAAAATTACGCGAAAGTTTGAAATTAATTATGACCATTTCATCTGATTTGAATCAATACTTCCAAAAGAAGAAGCCGTGGGAAACGTTTAAAGCGGACAGGGAAGATTGTAAAAGAACACTGTATTTCTCAACAAACGTCATAAGAATGATCACCCAATTGCTAAAACCAATTATACCTATGGCTAGCAATAGAGCTCTCGAAATTTTAAATGCTCAGGAAACTTCTTGGAAGGAATTTACAGACTTTAACATAAAGGAGGGACATAAAATAAATGAAATAGAACACTTATTCAATCCGATTAAAGATGAAGACATAATACGTGCTAAAAATTATAAAAAATCTAAAGGTGATGATATGACCGAAGGCGAAAATAAATTAAATGAAAATGTTGTAAGATTCAACGAATTTAAGAAATTAGATTTGAGAATAGGGCAGGTAATAAAAGTTGAAGACCATCCAAATGCAAGTAAGCTCTATCTTCTTACCGTAGATTTTGGTTCTGAAAAAAGGAGACTTGTTGCAGGACTCAAAAATTATTACACTCCGGACAAACTTCTCAATAAAAAAATTGTCGTCATAATGAATCTTGAACAAAAAGAAATTCGTGGAATAAAGAGTGAAGGAATGCTTCTAGCTGCTGACGATGGAAAGAACGTTGCAATATTGACAGTGTCAGACAATATAGAGCTCGGTGCTAAAATAAGATAATTTTCATTATATTTTTAAAGATTTCTAAGCTAATTATCTTATGTCGATTAATAGACATAACTCGAACCATGGCTTTTTGGAAATGCAAATAATGTGGATGCTATTAAAAGGGCCTAGCTATGGTTATGACCTTATGAAAAAACTTTCAGATATAAAAGGAAAAAGAATAACTCAAGGAACCATATATCCTACACTAAAAAGATTGGAAAAAGAAAATATAATAGAATACAAAATGGATGGAAATAAAAAAAGTTATAAATTGACATCCAAGGGAAGAAAGACATCAAAGCGCGTATGTATAGAATTTACAAAAACATTTAGCGGAATATTTAAGGATTTTGTATGCTCAAAATGCAAGGCGAAGAACAATGTTAAAAATTGAAAATCTTATAGCCAACGTTGAAAATAAAACAGTTTTGAAAAATATAAATTTGGATTTCGAAGATGGTAAAACGTATGTGGTTCTTGGAAAGAACGGTAGTGGAAAAACATCATTATTAATGACATTGATGGGAATATCGAAGTATAAGGTTACCGACGGAAGAATCATTCTCAACAATGAAGATATAACTAATTTCGATGTGTATAAAAGAAGCAAGGCTGGAATATCATTATCGTATCAAAAACCTCCAGCAATAGAAGGAATAAGACTATTCGACCTCATAAAAGTAAATGAAATGGAATTGCACAAGTATATGAATATATTAAAAATAGACCCCGACTTTCTGACCAGAGAAGTGAACAAAGGATTATCTGGAGGAGAAGTAAAAAGGACGGAGCTCCTTCAAGTAATTTCAATGAAACCTAAAATAGCACTTCTCGATGAACCTGACTCCGGTGTTGACATAGATTCAATAAAATACATACTTGCCGGAATAAATGAGCTCCGTAAAATTAGTTCAACTCTAATTATAGTGACGCACAACATCGAAATGGCAAAGAAAATAGCTCCTGATGAAATAATTGTAATAAATGATGGGCGTGTAACTAACAGAGGAAATACAAAGATACTTGAAGAAATAAATGAAAACGGTTTTGGTGATTAGATTGTTCGATAAGGAATACTTATTAAAATTGCTAAATGAAAAGCCAAAAATAGGAAATGATATCGATTTTTCAGAATTTACTTTCACAAAAAATACAAAAGATATTCCAAGTGACATAGATGATAAGCTCAAAGAAGTTGGAATAGATTTATCAGAAAAAGAAAGGAGCGCCACATTCATACAAAATAATGAGCGTTCATTGTACCAGAATATAAACAAAATGTTTAACGGCAAATTAGAAATAATGCCACTCAAAGATGCATTAAGCAAATACGAATGGTTAAAAGACTATTATTTTAAAGCTGTCAAAATAAAGGATAAATTCACTGCGTACAATGAATTGTATCTGGAGGGGGGATATTTTTTAAGAGTGTTTAAAGACCAGAAGATTGAAATTCCAATACAAGCATGCTTTTTGATTTCGACCAACAACGCAATACAAAATGTTCATAATATAATAATTCTTGAAGAGGGGAGCTCTGCCCATATGATAAATGGGTGCACAGCTCAATATGCAGCAAAGAAAACCCTTCATCTTGCCGTAACAGAAATATATCTCAAGAAGAATTCGAAATTTATTTACAATATGATTCACAATTGGTCTGAAAAGAGTTACGTACGACCAAGAACAGGAATTATAATTGATGACAATGCAAAATTCATATCAAATTACATAACATTGTACAAAATAAAAGACATACAATCTTATCCAAAAGCTATATGTAAGGGAGAAAAATCATCTGCAACATTTAGGACAATAGCATATGGAAAGAATGACGCGTATTTAGATTTGGGGGGAAGCATAATTCTCGAAGGCGATCAGTCTTCTGGAGAGATAATTTCCCACACCGTAGTTTCTGACTCGTCTATAAATGTTGCAAGGAGCTCAATAATATCCAAAGGGAAGGGTACAAAAGGTCATATAGAATGCAAGGCTATAATGGTTTCCGATAAAGCCAGAATGAAAGCAATACCAATATTAGATTCATTCTCAAAGGATGCAGAATTGACTCATGAAGCTTCCATAGGAAAAATAGATGAAGAAAAATTAGAGTATCTTATGTCAAGAGGGTTTACAAAAGATGATGCAATATCATTGATAGTTAAGGGGTTCTTAGATGTCGAAGAAATGGAGCTCACGCCTTATGTAAAAGATGCAGTCAGAAAAATAATAGAAAAAACGTCAGAAGGCTGGTGATTAATTGAACTATGAAAAAGTTTCAGATGGGAATTCTATATCGTCAAATGAAAAAGAGAAAATCAATAATCATGAATTTAATGAATCTTTAGGCAGCAATGAAGAAATAAAAAATGAAAAGCACATAGAAAATGGAAATCATAAGGAAGTAAAGAATGAACAACGTATGGAAAACAACAATGAAAATGCATCGAACATAACAAAGGATACTGTAATGAAAAAATTATCCGAAGTCATAGACCCGGAAATAGGAGCGGACGTGGTTTCCATGGACCTTATAAAAGATGTTGCAATAAACGACGGAAGCATTCACATAAAAATGACTTTAACAACTCCCGGGTGCCCATTGGCAGATATGATAATTGGAGAGGTAAAATACAAACTCTCTGAAATTCCGGGTGTAAAGAACGTTAATGTTGAAATTGTATTTTAATAATTAAAAAAATTAAAAATAGTGAGCCTGACGGGATTCGAACCCGCGACCTTCTGGTTTCTTCTTTTTCAACTTCAAAAACCCAGAGCCGATGCCTTATCGCTTGATAAGAGGAAAACCCTTTTCTTAAAAAGAAAAGCGTTTTATCGGAAAGCTTCT
>CAYYKR010000013.1:0-17187 GCA_964469235.1 uncultured archaeon
TTTTCTTTTATGAGATATCATTTCCACACATACACCTCTGCAATTGACGGACCCCACAATGTTGGCACTTTTCCGACTCCTATAGAATTTGTCTGTATATTCTCTGCAGAAATAAAGTCTCCAAGAATATTCATAAGTCTCTGCTTTGCATCATCCAACGCATCAGTCCTATTTGAAAATGTGTTTCCGTATCCAACCTGTGATGGAACAAGAAATGTATAATATACCAATGAATTAAATGGATTTACAGAATATCCATCGCCAAATATTAATTCGTATGTGTTTTCTCCATAATTTATTTCTCCAGATTTGTTTATATATCCAAAGCGGGCAAACTCTCGTATAAGATTTTTTGGTGGGTGAGAATAAAGAGTTATTGAATTCGCTTTTACAGTTTGAGATGGATCACTTCCAGTCCAATATAGCCATGCAAGCTGAGAATCAAGATAAAGTGGCACTGAATTTTCTGGCAGATTGAATTTCCATTCCAAATATCTATAAAAATCTCCAGTATCCCTATCGGAATATTGATAAATTGGAACGACTGAATTTATATCAATCATTCCGTATACATCTTCATTTGAGTTATAATCTACATATACATACGAATCATTCTTCAGTTCTCTAAAATCTCCCAAATCTTCATTTTGATGATAATCGTCTATGTAAACATCAAACCAAAAATATGATGCGCTTATATTTTGATAAGTTACCCCATTTGAATTCATTGCGTTCTCTATTTCAGTGTTATCCCAAAATGCATGGCCGTTTATTAAATTTTTCTTAGAAATGAGATATTTATCTCCATCATATTCAAAATAAAGAGTTGCATTTGTTCCATTGGCAGATATGTTTACATTCATAGTCTTTATGTCTCCATCAATAAAAATCGGTTTTTTGTACTGAATAGAGCAATTGGACTTTACATCAGAAAAATAAATATAATTTTCATTGTAAATTGTTGATGGTTTCTCAGTTGTATAGTTTATAACTAAATGCGAAGCTCCATCATCACCTGCCTCATCTCCACTACCGCCATATTGACCGACGACCGATACAAAATTATATCCTGGATGAAAATAAGATTTTAATCCAGTTAGAAGTTTAGACCCAGTACCAGAGCTCACGTAATTTCCATTTATGTACGCATCAAAGTCATTATCAGTCCACGCTGTCTCTATGAACCAGTATGCATCCGTTATGTTTGCATCCTCGGGAATATCTACATCGTACGTTATGTTAACTTTATTGCCGTTGTCGCTGTGAGTTGTGAAGAACCACCCTTGAACGGATTTTTCGACACTGCTTGTTATATAATCTCCTTTTACTATGAGAGTGTTGTTTTTCTTTATATTAGTTGCCCAAGCACGAGCTATATACCCCTCTTTTGGATATCCCTTCTTTATACCAGAAATTACTCTTTTTGAAGAAAATATATTTGTATAATTGAAATTTTTTGTCTTATAAATTTCGTTCCCGTCTATCCACAATCCAATTCCATATTTGTCAGTAAGATTTGAAATAAACAACTTTGTGAGATTTCGAGCTTCATCATCCATAGAATTTGCCCAGAATTCCCCAATCTGTTCAAGAACGGTATCGTTATCGTTTATAAGTCCATATTCTCTCAATTGATTTACATAAGAATTGTTAACATCTTTCATCTCTGTACTTGAAAGCATTTGCATAATGTCTTCTGAATAATCTTTGATATTGTACGGTCCTGATTCCCTTGGTATATATTTAATTGCAGTTATTGTCATAACTACCACTGCCATGGCTATTATTGCATCAAGACTAAAAAATATTCCAAGAGATTTTCTTCGTGTCATTTTATCATTTCCAAACAATTAAATTTACAATAACAGGAGCTCCATTAAACGATGAAAACCTTTTTTCTTTTATTATCTCTGAAGCGTGCGATGGATTTGAGCCAATTTCTACAGGTCCACCTATATCTAAAATACTTCCATTCAAATTTGTCACATTAACATAAAACTTGCTACTTAATCTGTAAGACGATGATACAAACGACTCATTTAAATCTTTCATATTAATCATCTTTGTTTCATTTAATATTCCATTTGAAAGTATTCCAGGATAAACAACATTTGTTTTATTCCAATTCGTCGGATAACCATCTGACATTATATGAGATGAAAATTCGTTAATATTATCTATCATGCCATAATCGGTTCGTCCACTAATTGAAAATGTTATCAATAATGTAATGGCAATCGAAAATATCAACATTGCAATTATAAAATCGACCGTCCATGCTTGAGCTTTCATATCAATCAACTTTTGACAAATAAATTTTTCCATCAATTTTTTTTATTTCATTTTTTCCAATTGACAAATTTCCATAATAATAAGGAACCTCAAATGAATATAATATATTTCTGCATTCGAGAGTTACATATACACTATAGCTATTTTTATATTCATGTATCTTGTATTCATCTCCATATATGGTACTTGGTACAGTGAAATTTCTCTGATATCCATCATAAACCATGGAAGATGTGTCTATTTCATCCCTTATATGATTACCGATGTCCATAACTTTATTGTAAACTTGATTGCTGGAAATAGTGCTCATTTTTATTCCATAGATGTACACAATAGACAAAAATATTGCAAATGTAGCTATAACGAGTAGTATGAATTCTACGGAGCTCTGCCCGCATGATTTATTATCCACCATTATCGTTCACCAATACATAACTTCCCTTAGATTCTACGGTAATCATATGAACCCCAGGCCAAGTTCCAATGCTCCCGGTAACATTTGTCTGAACAAATTTTGTAACATCATTCAGTCCATGATAAGTTTGTATTCTTAGATATATCTCATTTTGAGTTGCATTTGCCATCACAACATTCTCCGGGAATACAACCTTTATCACAATTTTTGAAGGCTCGTCATAGTATGACATTGTATCAACGGCTTCAGCAATTTTCTCTACTGCATCATCAGCTTGAGATAGAACTATATTGTATTGAGACCTTTTTGCATAATTGTAGAATATATATATAGTAGGTATTGAAATTGCCATGACAAACCCTATAACTATCATATATTCCATGGCAACTTGAGCTTTTTTTCTAATGCCATATCTTTGAAAAAAATTCATATATAATATTTGTTCGTGAAATATAAATCATTTACTTTAACTTTTTATTTCATGAAAGCAAAGAAATATTATGAAAAAACTTATTGAACTTTCAGACCCGTGGAAAGTCCTGTTATTTACTGGAATAACATTTGTCTCGTCATTGAGCATTAAAAATTCTTGGCTTTATTGCCTGTCAATATTTTTGTTGTCTTCAAGCATGTTTTTACTCTCCAACATCAAAAAATCAACAATTCCAAAGATTCTCTTTGGGCTATATTCAATAACTTTGGGAGCTCTCGGAGTTGTGACTTCATATATGGTGTCAAAATGGACTTTTATTATGTCCATAATAATTTTGACTGTTGGAATTCTATACGCTCTTTCCAATTTGTTTTTAAAGGGGACAAAAAAGCTCATTAGTTTGGTATTCTACTCCTTGTCTATGTCCATTATAATCATATTTCCAGAAATTTCATTAATGCGCGCTTTTGTATCTGCATCAATGTTCTTTGCACTACTTTCTTATTTTTCGTACAGAGACATAAAGCTTTCTTTATCAGACAACAACAAATTAAATGTGGACTTGTTATCATCTAAAATTGGAATATTTAAAACAAGAAATTTAGCACGAGCTTTTTCGATAATGTCCATATTTTCAATAATAGTCTACAGCATAGTTTCTAGCAACCTTCTTGTAAACAATTTTATATTATCAACCTCCATATTTCTTATGATGATAGCAATGTTTACAAATGCTAGAGTGTCAGAAAAAATATTATTAATAGTACTTGCGGCAATAATTTTATCAACAATTGGAGGGATATTATGAAAAATGAGCTCAGTAAAATAGCGAATTTTATAAAAGAAAATGGAATAAAGCCTTCAGATTGCGAATACCATACTTGGAGAGATGGTAAGAACAAAAAAGGGGAGATATCTGGAAAATTGAGAATACTCGTCTTGAAAAAGGACCACATAGCAAGAGTAGAGTATATATGTCCAGAGTGTGGATATTATGGATATCTTGAAACCGAATGGAAACGGCCGTTCTCATTTAAGTGCGAGAAATGTGGTTATAGAATAAGAGTTCCACGACTTAAAGATGAAGTCAAAAAAGAAAGAAAACTTGAAAGCAAATTAAAAAAGAAATGAGCTATGAACTTATTTCTCTTTTATATTTTTAATTTAACTACATTCTACTTGCTGCTAGTTTTGAAACCTTGCTTCTAACATTTTCAGTTAGTTCAAGAACACCCATATATTTTGGATATTCTTCCGGACTTTTTCCCATAAGCTTCGATATTGATATCGTAATGCCATTAAAATTTTTGTTCAAATATCTGTTGTCTATTTGAGTTGTGTCTCCAATAATTACTATTTTACTTCCATCTCCAACTCTAGTAAGTGTAGTCTTCATTATCAATGGCTCTAAGTTTTGGGCCTCTTCCAATATAATAAAAGAATCGTTTATACTTCTTCCTCTCAAATACGTTGTGGGTTCATTGTTCATCGATCTTATTTTTTGATCAAAATTTTTTATCCTCTTGCTTTTATTATTAATTTTCCTTATTACTCTAAAATTGTCGTAGAATTTACCTGCCCACGGCTTTAATTTGCTGTCTTTGTTTCCTGGAAGATAACCTATATCATTTCCAATTGGAACTATGCCTACAATTGTTACTAAATTATCATATCCTTCATCTTTTTTTGGTATGTTTGTTACATTCCATTGATAAAGTCCAGAGAGCAACGAGAGAAATGTCTTTCCAGTTCCTGCCGGCCCATATAAAAATACCAAATTTATTTCTGGGTTGGTAAGAAGCTTCACAGCAGCAGCTTGTTCCATATTTCTCAATTTCAATTTAGAACCAAAATAATTTGACATGGTCTCTAATGATATTTTATTCATTTTATTATCATCGTTTACAAATAATTTCTTTTCATTTTCTCCATTTGATATTAAGAAAAATTCGTTCGGATACATTTCTTTTCCAATTTCATCTTCAATGCACTTTTTTCTATCAGATGTATTGTAATCTTCAATTTTATCAAATAATTTATCTGATTTTATTTTTTCAATTCCACTGTAAATATCCTTTTTAAATCCATCAAAGTAAAACGATTTTTTATCATTTGTCACCTGATCAATTTGCATAAATATTCTATTATCATTGGTCACTGCAACAACATCATAATTTATAGCCAAATACTTGATGTATTCATCAACATCTTTATTTCCATTTTTTATAAATCGCTTTCCGGACCAAGAAATACTTCTAATATTTTTCGTTTTGCTTTTTGCTTTATCTTGTTTTATCTGATTAAAATATTTATCCATTTTCATTAACGACCTGGAGTATCCATCACAGTCTAAATACATTACAGAGTCTAAATTCCTTATATCATCGATGACGTCTCTTGCCTTCCTTGCCAAGTATCCCTTTCGCTCATCTCTCTTAGATAAATTATCCAACTCATCTATAACGGATGAAAGAATTATTATTTTTTTATTTTTCATTTCCTTAGAAAAAAATCCTGCAAGTTCTTTTACTCCATTAGGATTGTTCATTAATGCACTCGTATCAATTACATAAAAATCGTGTTTAGAACTTGCAAAAAAATCAATAGCCTCATGCGATAAATTTTTATAATTGTTTCCCGCTTCCATCATATTGAACACCCCACTCACTTTCTTTTATTTTCTCTTCTTGACTTAACTTTAAATATCTACTCTGCCGTTGCAACAAACATTTCAAGTGTGAAACGTTTAAATTGTTTAATTTATAAATTAAAGCAATATCGTCAATGCCTCGATAGCTCAGTTGGTAGAGCGTTACCTTGGTAAGGTAAAGGTCGCGAGTTCGACCCTCGCTCGAGGCTTTTAGAATTTGAAATTAAATCAATTTTTATTAATCCAAATTGCTGTCGCAATCTTCCTTGTATGGGCAGTACCGACACATCCATTTCATATCTTCATTTTCCTTTGCTTCAGCTCTTGGGAGTGTGTCATCTTTCAAGTGCTTGTGAAGCTCTCTAAATCTGTCGAGAATTTTTTCCAATTGATTCTTGTCGTACTTAACATCAAAAGACTTTGTCTTAAGACTATTCTTTTCTATGTATACGAGAATTCCGTCCTTTATTTTCTTTGCATGCATGTAAATCATAAGTTGAGCAACATGAGTTTTAATTGGCTCTTTTATATAATTCACATTCCTTGTTGATTTGACCTCAACTATTATGACTTTCCCATCAACTTTTAACATTACAACATCGTCTATCCTTCCAGATATTATGAAGTCATCAACAGAAAGTTCAAATGGCGATTCCGATTCCATGAGCTCAATACTCGGATTCTTTTGGCTTGCAATGACATCAACTATGAATGAATGTATCATGTTCCCAACTTCAAAAATCTTTATGACATCTTTATCTGTTTCCTTTGGATACTTGTAGGAATACCATAATTTCCTGATGCAATACCCAGCTTCGGAAGGATAATATCTACCTATAATTTTCGGTTTTAAATCCCTTTTCAAATAATTCTCAATGAGATTGTCAAAATCTATTCGTGACATATATAAATTTCTATGACAATTTTATTTAAAGTGATTCAATGAACGAGAAAGATTTGGAAAAATACATAGAAGAAAATAAAATTAATGCTGAAATTATTGAGCTCCCGTCAAAAACTCATACAGCTGAGCAGGCGTCAAGAGTACTTAAAATTGATATAGATAAAATTGTAAAAAGTATAGTACTTACAGATGGAATGAATGGAATTCTCGCCATTTTATCCGGAAATGACAAGATATCCATGAAAAAACTATATAATATAGGTCGCAAAATATACAGAATGGCTTCTCCAAAAGAAGTAAAATTACTCTCGGGGTATGAAATTGGAGGGGTTCCCCCAATAGGAACTAGAATATCAAAAACCTTTATAGATAAATCACTGAAAGGTATGGATTACGTTTACTGTGGAGGGGGTTCAGAATATCACATATTAAAAATAAAAGTCAATGATATTGAGAAATTCTCTCACGGAGCTTTTGTGGATATAAAAGTATAAAAGGTGACATTGATTTAATATATCATCTCATCTTTGATATCTTTATTTTCTCTCTGGCAATTTTATTTCTCAGCAGGGCTAATTCAATTCTCTTTTTATCTATTTTTCCTTTCATTTCACTTTTTTCTTCTCCGCGCAAAGTTTTCAAGGACTCGGTGAGCTCTTCCAAGTTTTTCCTTTCTTCATTGAACATTCTTTGAAGTTTCCGAAGTTTTATCTTTTCGGCTTCTTTATCGCGTGACATACAAACACCAATTTTATTTGAATTGAACTTATATAAAAATTAGATTAAAGATTATTATATAGGTGATTAAATGAATTTCGGCATTTTGGGTCTTATATTCATCGTAATATCTTGGATACCTGAAATAAGAAGAACTATTATATCAAAAGACATAAAGGGCCTTGATATAAAATTTGTTGTTCTATATTTCTTGGGCTCTGCAATACTATTCATTCATGCAATAAATATAAAAGATGTGGTTTTTATAATTTTGAATGGACTTCTGTCATTAATGGCTCTTGCACAATTTTTCATACTAATTAAGAGGAATGAAAAATGATATCAAAGAAAGGAATTGATAAGAAGGATGCCATAATAATAATTCTACTCATAATGGTACTTGTTCTCATACCGTCTCATCGCGTTGAAAAAATTTATGTAGAGAAAGAAGCAAATATATCAAGACCTTTGATAGCTGATTTTGGTGGATGTAATAATGGAAATTGCATACTTATAATATACAACAATGGAACAAAGAGAATAAAATGCAATCAAATAAAATTATACAGAGATGGTAAATTCTACTCCAATATCGCGGATTTTAAGGACATATATGGACAGCCATGCGATTACATAGACCCTAAAAAGTACATAAAACTGAAAACCCCAAATCTATGTCAGGGCGTAGAAAAGATAACTATAAAAAGCAATTTTACCAGTTCTATAATTCAAGATGAAAGGCTGTATTCAATGTACGTCTCAAATTATTTATGTCTTGAAAAGGAATACAATAAAACTAAAATTTAAAGAAACCTAAAATCATCGTTTTCTCGAGGAAATCCTATGGCTTCGTGAGCCCAATCGAATGTGTATGATTCTCCATTATCTATCAATTTCTTAAACACAGAAATTATCTTGCTTCCAACGTTCTCTCCATACAATTTCTTTCCACTCTTCATTTTGGCTCTCACATCAGGATTCTTGTACACATAATTTATCATACCGGAAACAAAATCTCTCGATATGGGAGGAACAAGAATGTTTGTATGAGCTTCGAACACTGTTTCGGGTCTATCTGTATTAAATCTTGCTGTCAAGCACAGAGGTTTCTGGATTTCATTTAATTCTTCCTGCATTGAACCGCTGTCTGTGAGCTCTGCAAAGCATTTTCCAGAGTTTAAAAATTCTACAACATGAGCGTACTTTGGCCACAATCCTGTATAAATAAAGTTATCGTACTTTTCTGCCATTGACTTTAACTTGTCTCTCAATCCATGTTTTTCAAGAGCGGAGCGCGTGGCATTCATCTCTATAAATATAATGTTTTGTCCATCTCGTATGAGATCCATCATTCCTCCTATGAGAGCAGCAAATCTTGAGCCCATCATGTTTCCCCTTCTATGTATATCAACTCTTATCCAGTTATCGCGTTTTTCCAACTCGGGATATACATCGAAAACACTTTCATTGCCCTTTTCTCTCATTTTCATTTTAAGTGCATCAACAACTGAGTTTCCAACTACAAAAATGTTCTTTTCTGGATATCCTTCTCTCAAGAGATGTTCCTTATTGAGAAGAGTTGGAGCAAAATGAAATTTTGAAAATGCTCCCGAAACAAACGTATCCAACTGCTCAGGGAAAGGTTCATTTCTCAATATATCCCATCGTCTATTCCACTGACCATCTATAAATTTTCCAAAATCTTGTGTAGAAACAATCTTTTGATAGTCGAGCTTTGGATACATTGAGCGTAGTCCCGCTTCATTTTGAGCAGTAAATTCATTCCGTCCAAATGCCCATCCAATTGGAAGCATTCCAGCAACAAGCGTATCCCCATGAACTATGGGAATAACGGTCTTACTGGGATATTTTTTTTTGAGGTATCTTGAAATCCATCCAGATTTTGCGATGAGTTCATATGATTTTTGAAGTAAATCTCCATGAATGTTTAGATTTATAGCAATTTTTTTATCTATATTAAATTCTTTTATGCCATACCCTAAAATATTATCAAAGTGCTGTCCAGTATTCATAACGAACAACGGTATGCGCTTATCTTCGGCAGCTGGTATGAGTGGCCATTGCTTATAGAAATCCGGCTTTGTCGCTGTTATAAGTGCCAACACTGTGTTAATATCAGAATCCATAACAGCATCAAGTATAGTTTCATTGATAGAAATTGGTTCAAATTTTTCTGGAAATGCATCATAATCCACTTAATCACCTTTTTCTCTATTATTAAAGGTACAGAAATGATTTAAAAGTTACTACATACATATAATTATGAAGAAAAAAATATCAATATCAATGGATGATGAAATTCTCCATGAAATTGACAATTTAATAAATGGAATTAATATAAGAAATAGGTCCCAAGCCATTGAATATGTTTCAAAAATTTATATAGATTCCCTTGGGATATCAAAAGCATTAATTCTTGCGGGTGGAGAGATAAAATCTCTAAAATATAAGAATACTTTTAAGCCATTGTACAAAATTGACGGAAAAGAGCTCATATTGCATACTATAGAGAATATAAAAAAGGCCGGAATAAATCAAATATACATCGCTGGTGGTCCAATAACCAACGAGATTTCGAAGGTATGTAAAGGAATTGATGTATCGTTCATACCAGATAATTCACAAGGAACATCGGGAGCTCTTTACAATTTCAAACCCTATGTAAATGAACCGTTTTTAGTGATATCTGGAGACGTATACTTTACCTTCGATTTGAAAAATATGATAAGATTTCATAAAACAAAAAAAGACACCATTGCAACAATTGCAGTAACCACAGTTGATACAAAGCATTCAAAGGACTCGATAGAAATAAACGGAACAAAAATAAAGAGCTTTTTATACAAGCCAAAAGAGCCGACTTTTTATTCTAATGCTGGAATTTATATGTTTAATCCAGAAATCTTTGATTATGTAAAGAAAACTGGGTCTTTGGAAGGAGAGGTCTTTCCAGAGCTCGCCAAGAAGAAATTACTTTCAGCGTACATAATTTCTGGAAAATGGATACACATAAATTAATTCTTTAAATATGGGCCCACCCGGATTTGGACCGGGGTCTGAAGCTAATTATAATCTTTCGCTTCTCGAAAGATTTCCCTAAGCTCCGATGCTAACCAAGCTACACCATGAGCCCTCAAATAATAAATTATAAAGAGAAAAGAATTAAAAACAAATTTACTTTTCCGCAACATCAAGTTTATTTCCCATTTCTACTGAACCGGGATTCGAAAAGACTTTGTATCCCCTTCCATTGACCTTGTATGTTATCTTTGCTGGGCCAAACTCTATATTTCCATTAACTCCTATGACTTCATGTATATCATAGCTTAGTATTCTCTGTTCTCCTGGATGAAGT
The DNA here is from genome assembly GCA_964469235.1 of uncultured archaeon. Taxonomy (GTDB): domain Archaea; phylum Aenigmatarchaeota; class Aenigmatarchaeia; order GW2011-AR5; family WALA01; genus WALA01. The sequence continues at coordinate 10,788 of CAYYKR010000013.1, forward strand.
GATGGAATATTCCAACTTATTACAAATCTATCCTTTTTCTTCTTCACCTTAAATAGAGGCCCATATTCATGAGGAAGTATTTTAAATATTGGAATGACACTATCCTCTATTACAACTGATTTCAATTCCTTTCCTGTGGAATTTTCAATTTCGATTAGAATTGAAATACTTCCATCTTTCTTAACAATTTTCTTGTGAATCTTCAAGCTCTTTGATTTGAAAAACGCTAGCCACCCCGCGAATATAAGAACGACAATCAAAAGTAGGTATGGTAAATAGCTTACTTTATAATAAATTTCTTTTGTCTCGCCGGGCTTTACGTCAACACTCCAATCTATTTCATTTCCGTTGAGAGCTCCATTAGTTGAAAGCGAATTTTTATCGAAGTTAGAAACTTTTATTTTGTAAGTATAGGTTTTGTCGACATTTCCCAGATTGGTTACTTTTATAACTTCACCCTTTGTGAATATTATATTCAACGGCCTTTTAGATTCTTTCAATATGGCTACATTCTCTATATTGAATGAGTTCGAAACTTTATCCATGACTTCATCTCTTTTGGCAATTAAGTATATTTCATAAGACCCATGATCTCCTTCCGGAATGTTTATAGTAAATGATATGTCTTTCTCGTTTCCCGGATTTATAGAAATTGTTTCGGAACTCTTGTTCAAAAGGTCATTATTTTTGTAAATGTACTTTTCTATTACCAAATTTGAAATGGTTTTTGTTCCAATATTTGATATTGTAGTTTTAATTGTGGCGTTTCCCAGGGGAACGAACTTTCCTGTTATATACATCTTTCCGAATTTAACAGAGTAGGGTTTTTCAACTGTAACTATTACAGGTCCGTTGAACATTTCATCTTTGTCAACTGAATACCCGTTTATCATTACTGTATAAGTTCCAGGGTTTATGGATTCAAATGGAACAATATCAATTGGTATTTTCTTTGTCTCTCCCTCATTTATTTGTATGTAATATTTTGAAGGGAATACCCAACTTGACCATCTTATAGGCATTATGAGAAAGGTATCATTCATATCGGACGTTACAGTTGCATACACGGTTGCCTTATTTCCAGCATTTGTAGATACTGTAACAGGACGGACTGAATAAGTCGCCGAAAAAGAAATTATAGATATAATAGATATGAAAAATATCAATGCAGACAGCCTTTTCTTCATTAACTCATCCCCCGATTATTGTTATAATATTATTGTTTTTCTAATATATAAATCTTTGTTCAAATTCAAAAACCGATACCAAATTGATATTCCTTTATGCAAAACAAATAATTTCTTGTCCAATTCTTTAAATAAAATAATATAAATATGAGAAAACAATATATTTAATATGGAGGGGGAAATCAAGACCGGGGTCGACAGATTAATTGAACTTGTTAGAAGTAGAAACGAGATATCCCTCAAAGAAGCTTCAAAAGAACTTGCAATGCCAGAATCTGTTTTGAAAGATTGGGCAATGATGCTCTCACAAAGAGGAATACTTTCTATTGAGTATAGAATCACTGGACTTTATCTTGTTTCATCGTCGATGAGTAAAGAGCAAAAGGAACGAATGAAAAAGGACATAAAAGAAAAAAAAGAAATAATTGTTCGTAGAGCGAAAACATCTCTCGATGTACTTGATGAAAAAATGAACAATATAAATGAGCTCAAGAAAAAACTTGAACTAATGAAAGAATCTCTCGGAAAGAACGTCATTGGAATCAAAAGTGAAATAAATCAAATAAAGAGCATGGAAGAAAATTTGAAAAAAATAAACGATTCCATAGATAAAGAAAATAAAAAGACTAAAACGTTTCTTGAGGGAATGTCAAGAATAATAGATAAGGAAGAGGATAGATATTACAGAACGGTTTTGAAGATTGGAAAAAAAGAAAAGCAACTGGCAAAAATTGAAAAATCTGAAAAGAAGGGTGAAAATTACATAGAAAAGAAATTAAAGAAATTGAAAAGCGGATATAAAGTTCTTACGAAAAAATTACCAAAAGAAGAGAGAATGGCAAAAAAGCTCGAAAGAGAAATAAAAAGACTCGAAAACTTTGAAAAGGAGCTCAGAAAAAATATTTCAATCAAGATGAAAAAATTAGAGCTGGAGCATAGAAAGAAAAAAATCCATTTAAACAAAATGAACGAAAAAAAGAAGAAATTAATCAGAAAGATAATGATAAAAAGTAAAGGTGTTGAAAAGAAGAATAAATCATCAAAAAATATTTACAAATACTTTATATCATTCATGAGGAAAAGAGATGAAATTCAAAAATCTCTCGACAATCTGAAAAAGAAAAAGGAAGACCTTAGAGAAAAGATATATGAATTGGAAAGAATTTCTCCAAATGTAAAAGAAATAGATGAGCTAAAAGCACTTATGAATGATATTGAAAGTAAGGAAATTTCGATAAAAAAAGAATTGTCTAAAATATCCAATAATTTAATGAGGTTGAATATATAATGGAACATAAAAATTCTCCAAAGAAGGCGGTTGAAGATAAGAACGCTCGCAATGGTTTAATTGATTCATATGAGTTCAAAGCAAAAGACATACCCGTGAGAGTTGTCATTAAAAAAACAAAGAACGATTATGTTCCAATATATGAAGTTCATGTAAAAAACATATCCGAAGCTACTGAAATGGTTTTGGATAACATAAAGTATAAGATGATAAATGAAGTTGACATATCAATTCAAGATATAAGAAATCCAAAAAAGACGGATGAAATAGAGAAAAGATTTGAAGAAAAAATTTCTACACTCGTTCAGAAATATTTTCCAGATGTGGACAACAAAACTTTAAAGTTTATGGCATCGTATCTAACCATGAAAAGTTTGGGACTTGGAAAAATAGAATTCCTTCTCCATGATGATAATCTTGAAGAAATAACTATAAACGGATCGTACGATAATGTTTGGGTCTATCATAAAAAATATGAATGGCTAAAGACAAATATAAAATTAAAATCACCTGAAGAGATATACAAATACGCATCATCAATAGGAAGACGGGTTGGAAGAGAAATAACGATGCTAAATCCTCTTATGGATGCAACATTAAAAACAGGAGACAGAGTGAATGCAACATTAAGACCTATATCATCATTTGGAAATACGATAACAATAAGAAAGTTTGCAAGAAAGCCATGGACCATAACAGATATGATAAACAATAAGACAATATCATCTGAGGCGGCATCAATCATATGGCTCGCCGTTCAATATGAATTATCAACTTTAATAACTGGAGGAACCGCATCGGGTAAGACATCAATGTTAAATGTTATATCTTCGTTCTTCCCTCCAAATCAAAGAATAATTTCAATAGAAGATACTAGAGAAATAACACTTCCAAAATTCCTTCACTGGGTTCCACTTTCAACAAGGTTGGCAAATTCCGAAGGGAAAGGAGAAGTTTCAATGCTCGACTTAATGGTAAACTCTCTTAGAATGAGACCGGACAGAATAATAGTTGGTGAAATAAGGCGTCAGGCAGAAGCTGAAGTTATGTTTGAAGCTATGCATACGGGGCATAGCGTATATGCAACTGTTCATGCAAATAATGCTCAAGAAACTATAGTAAGGCTTACAAGCCCACCAATAAATATACCAAAATCTATGCTACCGTCAATATCACTAATAGTTGTTCAGTTCAGAAACAGAAGACTTGGATACCGAAGGACATTTCAACTTGCAGAAATTTTAAACGATGGAAATCAAAAAACCTTGATGCAGTGGGATGCTAAAAGTGACAAGCTCAAAAGAATCGCCGAATCATCATCTCTTATTGATAATGTAAAACTTTATACAGGAATGTCACGAAAGGAAATAGATATCAACTTGGAAGAAAAGAATTTGATATTGAAATGGTTAACTAAGCATAATATAAATACAATAAACGATGTTGGAAAAATTATGGCAGAATACTACACAAATAAAGATAAGCTGCTAGATGTTGTGAAAAAGAACAAGAACCCTGAAATAATAACAAAGGGGATATAATGGGATTCTTTGAATGGTTATCGTCGAAATTTCCAAACTTGGATAGAAAATTGAAAGTGGCTGAAATAGAAGACAGTAAAGAGCATTTTGTCAAAAAAATATTTATGTCGTCTTTCTATATGTCATTTGCAATTTATTTCTTTATAATTCTCGTGCTTTTAAAAAATGGAAAGTCCATACTTTTTCCAACACTTTCCTTTCCAGTGATATTCATATTATTATTTTTTTACATGAACAACTATCCGTATGTCAAGCAAATGCAAAAATCTCGGGAAATAGATAAAAATCTTATATTTCTTGGAAGGCACCTTGTAATTGCAATGAGCTCTGGTATACCAATATACAATGCAATGCTGGGCGTCTCAGATGGATATGGAGAAGCGAGCAATGAAATAAAAAAAATAATAAATGACACCGAGCTCGGTAAGCCTCTTGAAGATTCTATTCATGAAAGAGCCCTCCTTACACCATCAAGAAATATGAAGAGAATACTGTGGCAAATATTAAACTCTTTAAGAACTGGAACGGATGTATCAGCATCGCTAAATTCAGTTATAGACCAACTTTCAGACGAGCAGATGATATCCATAAAGGACTATGGAAAAAAAATAAATCCAATTGCAATGTTCTATATGGTACTTGCAGTTATATTACCATCTCTTGGAATTTCTATGACTATAATATTTTCATCATTTTTCCCAATACCATTTGATTTTAGAATGCTTATTTTCATAGGTATATTCCTTTCATTTATACAATTAATATTTGTATCTTTCGTGAAATCCACGCGTCCAACGGTGAGTGAATGAAACCATTGTACAGAATGATGAGTAAAATTGTACCCAAAATATTTAGAGATGTTTACAATAAAAATTTGAAAATTGTCAATTCAAACATAAATGCCGACGAATTCCTCGGATTTGTATTTTTTTCAAGTTTGTCCATAGCAATATTTTCATTTTTCATGTTTCCTGCAGGAATATATTCAATATTATTTGCAGAGAGCGTATTTTTCCTCATATGGATAGTAGTGTACGTCATATTAAACTTTCTTGCATATAAAAAAACAAAGAGCATAGAAATGTTCCTCCCAGACTTTTTGCAACTATCATCATCAAATATAAGGGCTGGAATGAGTATAGATAAGGCGTTCTGGTTTTCTATACGTTCAAATTTTGGAAGTCTCGCAGACGAGATGGAAATAATCGCTAAGAAGGTTCTCAGCGGAACGGAATTCTCTGAAGCTATAGATGAGTTTGGACAAAAATTTGATTCAATGACTATTAAAAGGACTGCAAAATTGATAAATGAGGGAATAAAATCCGGAGGAGAAATGGCTGACCTTCTTGACAAACTATCTGAGAACATAAGAAGCATTCATACAATGCAAAAGGAAATATCAGCGAATGTTACAACTTATGCAATATTTATAATATTTGCCGTTGGAATAGCAGCTCCGTTTTTATTTGGCCTCGGATATCAGTTATTAACTGTGACGGAAAAGATTTCAGCAAGTATAACACTTCCATCATCCATAGCTATTTCATCACCCATGTCCTTCCGAGCTCCACCCATAAGCTCTGAGCAATTTAAATTGTTCTCCATCGTATGGCTTTCAATAACAAGTCTGTTTTCATCAATGCTTGTCTCATCAATAAAGAAAGGATCGATACGAGAAACACCAAGTATATTTTTATACCTTTGGCCTATGTCCATAGGAATATTACTTATATCTATAAAATTGGTGTCCAATTTGTTCTCATCAATAGTGTCCATATAGTTGATTCTCAATTAGAAAGCATTCAAAAAGAAAAAAGAAAAAGTAAATTAGATTTATTGAACCTTGACAGTTATTTGTCCTGTTAATGGATGTATCAATCCAGAATCTATATCTTTATATTTCATGCCTACATTAAGGTTCGCTATATCTCCAACAGCCTTGCTTGTTGTGCATCCTGTCAAACTCAATGTTATCTTGTCTCCATTTGCAACTGTATGAACCGTTGAATCACTGCATGTTGCATCTCCTGTAACGTTTACAGAAGTTATGTTAATTGTTTTTCCAAGTCCATTTGTGTAAACTATATTTAAAGCTCCTGCCTTTGTCAATGAAGCATCACAAGTTCCAGAGCCTATAATGCAGCTCTCTTGGATAACATTCTTCGGTTTGACATTCAAATAGTACAGAGCTCCTACAGCAATTAAAGCAATCAATATTGCCCAACCATATGTCATTAGGAACTCCATAGCTGCTTGTCCCTTCTTCATTTTAAAATCACCTCAGATTTCATTAATATAATTTATTTTTTCCAATATATAAAGATTTTGCAATATGCAAAAGAATAGAGTTTCAAAAGAAATAAAAGATAAAAACAATCATCTTC
>CAYYKR010000014.1:0-1276 GCA_964469235.1 uncultured archaeon
ATGTAAACGCTTCATGTCCCGGAGTGTCTATAAACAATAGTCCAGGAATCTCAAGATTTATATTAAATTTTTGAATGAGGGAGCCGCAAATTTTTTTGATTGAGCTCGCTGGCATATTTGTTGAACCTATATGCTGTGTTATTTCCCCTGGTTCTTTCTTTGCTATGGTCGTTCTTCTAATTCTATCTAACAATGTTGTCTTTCCCGCATCTACATGGCCAAGCACTGTGACTATAGGTTGCCTTATATGTGTCATACTATTATCTCTATTGAAAATGCTTTAATTTCTTTGTTTAAGAAAAAGAAAATAAAATTTATATTTCGTCTTCAGAATAGACAAAGTTTTCCAATCTTTTGTAGCTGTAAATTTCATCGTCGCTGAAAAATCTCTTAACTTCTATCTCTGCATTTTCTTTTGAGTCAGATGCATGAATAATATTGTTCTGAATGCTCATTGAAAAATCTCCTCTTATGGTTCCAGATGGAGCTTCGCGCCCATTTGTTGAACCAGCCATTCTTCTTACAACTTCCACTGCATCTTTTCCTTCTATGACCATTAAAACCACAGGAGATGACTTCATATATCTCATGAGCCTTGGGAAGAACGGTTTATCTTTATGATGTGCATAATGTTCTTCTAATATTTTGTCATCTAATTGCTTCATTTTCATCGCGACTATTTTCAATCCCTTGTTCTCAAATCTTCGTATAACATCTCCTATAAAACCCCTTACTACTGCTCCAGGTTTTATTATAACTAAAGTTTTTTCCATAAAATCACCTCACCCTATGTATACATTTCCTCCTGGAAATTTTTCTACTTTTCCAGCTTTAATTTTCTTTGTCTTTTTCTTCATAGATTTTGGAATTTTTATCTTTCCAAACTTCTTTTCATATTTTTCTACCATCTCGTTCAATATCCTTGCAAGATTTTTTGCAATCAGTGGGTCCATAAGTATTGTTCTATGTTTTATTGAAAACGATTGCTTCATTTCATTTGGAAGTGGGTCAACTCTCTGTATAGTCTTTGTGTAATCTAATGTAAATTTCATTTGATTAAATGAAACCGAAAAGTCCATAGCGAAAAATCCAGGGTCGGAATGGTCCACATCTATATTTATTTTTTTATTTTCCATATTCTCACCATCGAAATCTTTATACTTTTATTAACTTTATCCATTAATTTATTAATAATTAAATTGTTATAATTTCTTCAAGAAATAGCTAAAGAATAGCTAAAGATATGAATTTTGCGAGATTCATCGCATAAAAAGTT
>CAYYKR010000014.1:1376-16655 GCA_964469235.1 uncultured archaeon
CTCCTTTTTTCAGATAAATAGTTCTTTTGTTACTGTCAATGAATGTTTTATATTCCCCAGATTCCCCAGGAAAGTTCACATTTTTTAATTTTATTTCCCGCATTTTTACTCACCCCATAATTTCTTAAAATTAATTTTGAGAAATCTTTAAAAGAATGACTTAATCGTATTTAAGGCGACGAACTTAAAAAGATTAAAAATAAAGATATATGTAGTTTTCTAATTATAGAATGCTTAAAATTAATTGATTTTATTTTCTCTGTTATTAATTCTCTATTATTAAAATTAACATCTAACGTATAAAATAACAACTAAAGAAATGGACTTATACAGTCTACAATTTTATTGCAGATTGTTCACTTAGTCCGTCAAAACAATTTCTATGTTAACATCCTTTGGTATTGGGATCCTTGTGATTTGCTTAAGTACTCTTTCGTTCGCTCCTACATCAAGTATTCTTTTGTGAATTCTGAGCTCCCATCTTTCCCAATTGCCGCCGCCTCCACCTCTGTGCATTCCATCTCCACAGGGCGTTTTCATAACAGCAACTCGTATTTTTTTTGTTGGAAGTGGGATTGGTCCGGAGACTACCACTCCAAGTTTCTCACTGGTTTTCTTAATTTCATTGCAAATCTCATCAAGTTGATGTGGATCTTTTCCCATTAGTTTTATTCTTGCTTTCTGCATAGCAAATATAATGAATGTAAATATTTAAAAAGATTTGTTTTCGCATAGATGATAGAATTAGAGAAAATATTCAACGAAAAAATTAATTTTCCAAAACATAAAGAAAAAGAAAAGTAAAAAGCCAAGTTAAATTTATTTAATTTATGCAAAAACTGTGTCTATGCATATACCTGCGGCAACTGTCTGACCCATATCTCTTATTGCAAATCTTGAAAGTTGTGGTATGTCTGTCTGCTTTTCTATTACAATAGGTTTTGTTGGTTTGACCTTTACTATTGCTGCATCTCCTGTCTTTATGAAGTCTGGATGTTCCTGAATTGTAGCTCCTGTTCTTGGGTCGATTTTCTTTACAATCTCAGTTATTGTGCATGCAACTTGTGCAGTGTGTATGTGGAATACCGGAGTGTAACCTTTTGAGATTACGGATGGGTGGTTCAAAACAATTATATGTGCGGTGAATTCCTTTACTGGCTTTGCTGCATCTTGAGGATGGCATGCAACATCTCCACGTCTTATATCCTTCTTTGAAACTCCTCTTACATTGAATCCAATGTTGTCACCAGGTACAGCTTGTTCTAATTGTTCGTGATGCATTTCAATTGATTTGACTTCACCGCTTCCTCCGGAAGGTACAAATACTAGGTTGTCTCCCGGTTTTAAAATTCCAGTCTCGACTCTTCCAACCGGAACTGTTCCGACACCTGTAATTGAATAAACATCTTGAACTGGAATTCTCAAAGGTTTACCTATAGGTTTTTGCGGTACTTTAAAGTCGTCTAAAGCTTCTACTATAGTCTTTCCTTTGTACCAAGGCATGTTTTCTGATTTCTTTACTACATTATCTCCTTTGTATCCAGATGTTGGAATAAATTCAATTTCATCAACTTTATATCCAATACCACTCAAAAGCTTCTTTACCTGAGCGACTGTGTCGTCATATGTTTTCTGCTCGTATCCAACTGCATCCATTTTGTTTATGGCAACAACAATTTGGTTAACTCCCATTATCTTTGCCAAGAATGCATGCTCTTTGGTTTGCTCTTGTATTCCATCCTTTGCAGAAACTACAAGAATTGCACAATCAGCTTGTGATGTACCCGTAATCATATTCTTAATAAAGTCTCTATGACCTGGTGCATCAATTATAGTAAAGTAATATTTCTTAGTTTCGAATCTTTGATGCATGATATCAATGGTAACTCCTCTTTCTCTCTCTTCCTTGAGTCTATCCATGACGAAAGCAAATTCAAAAGTTTCCTTTTTCAATTCCTTTGCTTGCTCCTTCAATTTTCTCATAGTTTCTTCTCTTACAGAACCTGTATCAAACAACAATCTACCAACTAAAGTTGATTTTCCATGATCTACATGACCTATTGTTACAAGGTTCAAATGCTCTTTTTTTGCCATATTTTTACACCTCCATTTTAAAATCAGACATTAGTATTAATTGCAAAATGTTTAAAAATCTTTAAAAATTGATTTATTCCTCCAAAGCTTCTGGTATCTCCTCTGGAAGTCCCTTTCTCTTTCTTATGCTCAAAACAACTCTGTTTTGCAATTCTCTTGGTATAGTTTTGAAAACTACGTCCACCAGCGAGAAGAATCCCTTTCCACCTGTTATTGACTTCAACCTTGACTCAAATCCAAACATTTCTGCAACCGGAACCTTTGCCTTTACCGCGGTTACTCCAGTTTCTGATGTCATGTCCATTATTTGTCCGCGCCTTCCCTGAACTTCTTTGGTTACATTTCCAACTAATTCATCGGGAACATCTATTCTTATTATTTGGAATGGTTCAAGTAATGTTGCATCAGCCTTTAGAATTGCATTTTTTATTCCTTCCCTGACTGCAGGAATAACTTGTGAAGGTCCTCTGTGTATTGCATCTTCGTGAAGTGATGCATCTACCAATTTAACCTTTATCTTACTGCACATCTCATTTGCAAGCGGACCATTTTTCATAATCTCTCTAAATGCCTGAATTATGAGCTCATAAGTTTCATTTAAGTACTGTATACCTTTTGTTGCATCTATCAAAACATTTCTTTCATATATGTCGAGAACTCTTTTTGCTTCATCTCTTTGCATTCCATTTTCTATCAATATTGGAATGAGATTTTTGATTTTCTTTATCTTAATTTCAGGTATTTTTCCTTCGGCTATGGCATTGTAAATCCCATCTTCCAATGGTTCGACAACAAAGTAGAATATGTTGTGTTTGTTTGGAGATTTTCCATATGCCGTTCCTCCTTCTTTTCTGACGGTCTCCCTATAAACAACAATAGGATTCGACGCAATTATTTCTATTCCCTTTTCTTTAAGGGGTCTCTCAATTTTAGCATCTAAATGAAGTTCTCCCAAGCCAGAAATTAGATACTCGCCAGTCTCTTCATTTATCTTAATTACTAATGTTGGATCTTCTCTACTCGTCTGCTTTAAAAATGCAATCATCTTTGGCAGGTCTTTTGGATTCTTGGCTTCAATCGATTTTGTAACGACAGGCTCGAAAATGTGTTTTATGGCCTCAAAAGGTGCCATATCCGTGTTATCCGCATCTGTGATCGTCTCTCCAGAAAACGCTTCTGTTAACCCAACTATTCCAACTATGTTTCCTGCAGGAATTTCCTCCATTTGAAGCCTCTGAGGTCCCTTATATACCGATACTTGTTGAACTCTTTGAATTTTATGCTGACTTACAAGATAAACCTCCTGTCCTCTTTTAACAGTTCCGGAAAATATTCTTGCAGTTGCCACTAAACCTGCATGTGGGTCAGGAACAACCTTTGTGACAACCATAGCAAGTTTTCCATTTGGATCGCATTTTACCATACCTTTTCCTATTTTAGAATCTACGTCTCCATCCCAAATTTTATCTATTCTATACTTCTGTGCTTCTAATGGATTTGGTAAATGCTTAATTACCATGTCAAATACTATTTGATGTAATGGAGCTCTTTTTGCAAGTTCCTTATCTTTTCCTTGAGATGTGTACTCAATTATATCTTTGAATGTTATTCCAGTTTTTTTCATGAACGGAATTGATATTGCCCAATTTCTATAAGCAGAACCAAATGCAACACTTCCGTCGTCAACTTTGACGAGCCATTGAGATGCAAACTCTTTCTCTGCATATTTAAGAATGAGCTTATTAACGCTGTTAATTATTTTTACGAATCTCTCTTGCATCTGTTGTGGAGTAAGTTGAAGCTCTTTTATAAGTCTATCAACTTTATTTATGAACAATACTGGTTTTACCCTTTCTCTAAGAGCTTGTCTTATAACTGTTTCTGTCTGAGGCATGACACCTTCAACAGCACAACATACTATGATAGTGCCATCAACAGCTCTCATAGCTCTTGTAACATCACCACCGAAATCAACATGACCCGGTGTATCTATGAGATTTATCAAATAATCATGATTTTCATATTCGTGTATCATTGATACATTTGAAGAATATATTGTTATACCTCTTTCTTGTTCTTGCTCATCAAAATCTGTCCACAATGTTTTCCCTGCTAAATCTTCGGAAAGCATCCCAGACCCAGCAAGAAGGTTGTCAGTTAAAGTTGTTTTTCCGTGGTCTATATGTGCAGCTATATCTATGTTCCTGATATATTCAGGATTTTTCATAATTTCTTGTATTGAAGAAAGTACATCCTTTTTTGCCATTTAATCACCAATTTATCTTGCATTTGAAGCTTCTTTTTCTATTCTCTCTTTTTCTCTTATAGCTACAGATTCACTGGAGTTATTATAAGCATTTATGATTTCGTTTGCAAGAGCTTCTTCATACTTTATCTTCTTTCCATACGACTTGTTGAATGCTCCCTGAGCTATGTATCTCAATGCTTTATCTATTCTTCTTTGAGGAGACACAACAACAGCCTTTCTTGCAATTATACCACCAATTTGATAACTCATTGTTTCTTCTCTTATGGCAGCATTTTCTACTGCTCTGATAAAAACTTCTACCGGATTTTTCTTTGTTTTCTTTTCGATTATATCAAATGCCTTTTCAACAGCTTTTGTTATGGTATTTCTTGATTCGGATATATGCCCTGAACTTGTCTTATGCTTTTTCCCCCAATGACCTGGCACAGAAATATGATTCATCAATCTTTCAACTATGTTTATTTTTGATTTATAAAATTGCTTCTTTTGATTTCTTCCAAATGATCTCGGCAGAATTGAAGGCTTTATATTTATGTAATTCTTTAATCCAGCATCTTTTATTTCTATTTTTGTATCCCACTTGTTGAATAGTTTTAAATTAATATCATTTTCTTTTTCCATATCATCACCTTGTAGCTCTTTGCTTCTTTCCGGTTCTTAATTGCTCGAGAGATATTCCATTTACTTGAACTACTCTCCATTTCACTCCCCACATTGAACCAACTGCTCCCCCTTGAGAACCACCTACGCCTTCAACGACTACTTCGTCATGTTCATTCACAAATTTTACAGCTTTATCTCTTGGAAGCACAGCAGTTATTTGTTTTCCATTTTTTATTAACCTGACTCTAACAGCTTTAATCAATCCTGAGTGAGGCTGCTTTTGCTCTATCTGCCTCTTTTCAAGGACTATGCCTCTTGCTTGAGGAGCTCCTTCTAAAGGATCGGATTTTTGCTTAAGGTTAAGCATTCGTATTCTATATTTATTTTCTTTCCATCTCATTTTCTTTCTCTTCTTCTTCAATTCTCTTGCAGTAAATTCTCCAGACATTCTATCACCATTATCTTATTTTTAGATCATCAATATCGAAAAATCTTTTCAATAGTTTTCTTTTAATCTTTATATTCTTGCCACTCGGACCGATTTCTCTCGCTTTCTTGTCATTATCTACATGAGCGATAACTTTATTGTCCTTTATATCAAATTGCGTTGCATCAGGAATTAAAATCTTAAGAAATTCCTGAACATCATTTACATACCCATATATGTAAATATTCTTTTTGAACAATGATTTTAAATTCTTAATATTCATTCCCTTCTTTCCAATTGCCTTACCAAGGTCCTCTAAATTCACAACAAAGATAATGGTATCATCTTCGTCAATGCAATCTATTGGAGAGACATTGGTAATATTTTGAAACAAATTCATTTGTCTCAATGTCGTTGCATCAAGAGTTATTTTCATTTTTTACACCAACTATAGCGATTGGAAAAGCTCGTCCAAGATACGTACCGAGTTCCTCTTCATCGCCATTAAAAATTTCTTTTTCTATGTTTACATTTTCAAATTTTGATTTTATGAAATCGGGACAATTTGATGCAAATATAATTTTCTTTACTATACCTTTCTCTACACCCATCCTAACTTCTTTTTCTCCAACGATAAAATCTTTCAGTTTTGCCATTGTATCACCACTTGAAACAAATTAAAATGCATACATATTTATTTAAACTTTATTTCTTTTTCTTTATCTCATTCTTAAGTTTTTCTTTGTCGACACCGAGCTCAACTATACCTGTTCCGACCGGAGCAAAGTTTCCAACCATAACATTTTCTATTATACTGTTCAACGGATCAACTTCTCCTCTGTAAGCCGCTCTCGTTAAGTGCTTTACAGTTTCTTCGAAGTTTGCTCTGGCCAAAACAGAACCCTTTGAACCTGACACCCCATATCTTCCAATTGATTTCACTTTTCCATCAGCTGTCATTGTATCTCCAACGACAATTAAATGCCTTATGTCAACATCCAATCCTTGCTTGTCCAATGTATTTTTAACTTCATTTATAATAACATTTCTTGCAGCCTCAATGCCGAGAACTTTTGCAGTATCGTGCATATCATTCGTATAAACTCTTGACGGGTCAACATCTTCAAGTTCCAATACTTTTTTCAAATTTGATCCGTAAGCTTCCACGGTCCAGTCTCCATTTTCATCTTGGAAAACACCGGCCTCGAGAATATCTTTTATACCGCCAATATTTATATCAAGAACTTTTAATTTTAACTTTCTTAAATCTCTTATCTCATTCTTTTCAGGTTTTAAATATATTATTTTTCCTCTGCTATCTATTTCCAAGTTTTTAATTTTCTTTGATATCACCGTTTTAATTTCTTCGACATCAAATTCATCCTTTATGTATAATTCAACTCTTAGTTCAAGGACATCTATAACTGATTTTTCAACAGCGTCGGAAATTTTTTTCTCAACGATTTCACTTGCTATTTTCATTGCACCTTCTCTTGAATTGAGCTCTTTCTTTGGATAAATCTTCATTTTTCTTTCAAATGTCTTTCTTGCATCCAAAACTTCTATCATTCTTGGAAGGCCCAACGTTACTTTTGACAAACGCCCTACCGTTGATGCCATGGTATATGAACGCATAGTCATCTGCGTTGCAGGTTCTGAAATGCTTTGAGCTGCTATGACTCCTATGGCTTCCCCGGGTTCGTATCTACTCTTTTGCACCATTTTTACGTATTCCTTGAAAAGTCTCTCTTTCTTTTCTCCTTCTATATTTTTTTCACTGCAAAATTTCTCAAACCTTTCTATCAACGCCGAATTAATACTAATATCTTGATTTTTATTCATTATTATCACCCTCTATTTTTTCAAGAGCCAAATTAATATTTATATCGCCGTGATCTATTTTTGACGGGTCCAATGAATCTGACGCTGGAGTAAATTCGACTATTACTCCTCTGTTATCTCTCACTGTACCGTCATATTCTACTCTCAAATCTTGGAGAGCATTAACGAGACGTCTTTCCATGTATCCAGAATGTCTCGTCTGAAGTGATTTATCCATCAAGTTCTCTCTAGAATTTACAGCATCAAAGAATAATTCAATAGCATTGAGTCCTTCTCTATAATTTCCTTTTACGAACCCATGAGCTTCAAGACCCAAATCATCTTTCTTAAAGTGAGACGTTGTCCTCCCGGTATATCCACGATTTATTCTTTCTCCTTCGAGAGATTCTTGCCCTACCAATGCAGATGTCTGAGCTAAGTTTACATAACTACCTCTTGCACCTGTTTTTGCCATGATGACTGAGCTACTCTCTGGATTTACAGAATCTCTTATTATCTTTCCAGATACATCTGATATTTCAGCTGCAATTTTTTGGAGGTAGACCTCAAGAGTTTTTCTTTCATCCATACCAGATAATTTTTTCAACTTTCCAGAATTGTAATCGTTTATCAACTTTTTGGCTTCCTCATACTTTTTCTCAAGTACTCTTTTCATTTCTCTTTTTCCTTTTTCATTGATATCATTATCTGTAATCGAAATTGTAAATCCTCTAATAGATAATACACCGAGTGCCAATTTTGATAATTCATCCATAAATTGTGCAGCTCTCTTATGTCCATATACCATATCTATTTTATTGAGAAGTTTTCCTTTCTTTTCTCCCAATGCCGATTCATCAATTATACCATGTATTAACTTTCCATTTCTTATGACAACATAACTGTCGTATGGACATTTATCTTTCAAGCATGTATCACACCCAACACATGTTGATGAAATGAACTCTATATTTAAATCTTCTGGAAGTAGCAGACTGAACAATTCTTTTCCTGTCATTTCTTTTCCTGGAGATTTTCTTCCTATGAGATTTAATAGATATGCAACTTCTTCTTTTGAGAACTTTGCATCTTTATTTGTTAAGAAATAGCATCCTGTTATGTGGTCGTGCTTGAATGCTATTACAGGCAATCCATATCTTGGAGATCTTATGTTATTTTCAACAAGCATTAATTTTTCAGCTTCTATTCTTGCTTCCTCTGTTTGAGGAACATGTAAGTTCATCTCATCTCCATCAAAGTCAGCATTATATGGAATTGTCTCACATAGATTCATCCTGAAAGTTCTGTATGGCATTATCCTTGCCTTATGAGCCATTATTGACATTCTGTGAAGAGATGGCTGTCTGTTGAATAGCACTATGTCACCATCTTTTATATGTCGTTCAACTGTGTATCCAGGGGTTATTTCTTTTGCAATCTCTTCTTTATTTAAGTCCATAATTTTTTTCTTTGCTCCATCAGGTCTTATAACATAATTAGCACCGTTAATATCATTGGGCCCTTTCATAATCACTTTTCTCATTTCGTCTATATTTCTCTCGCTAACTTTTTCAGGAACCGTTAAAGTTTTTGCTATATACTCTGGAATTCCAACTTCATTTATAGAAATCATTGTATCCGGAGATATCACAGACCTTGCACAAAAGTTCACTCTCTTTCCCGTTAGATTTCCTCTAAATCGCCCTTCTTTCTTTGTCAATCTTTGGGCAAGTGTCCTCAATGCTCTTCCGGACCTATGACGTGCTGGAGGAAGATTTGTAATTTCGTTGTTGAAATAAGTAGAAACGTGATATTGAAGCAGCTGCCATATATCGTTTATTATAAATTCTGGAGCTCCCAAATCGATGTTCTTTCGCAACCTCTCATTAATTCTGACTATATCCACCAATTTATGTGTTAAGTCATCTTCACTTCTTTCACCTGTTTCAAGAACTATTGAAGGTCTCACGGTTACCGGTGGAATTGGCAGAACTGTCAATACCATGTACTCAGGTCTCGAAGAAATTCCCAATGCAGGTAAATCCCTATCTGGTATTTTTTCCAATCTTTCTCTTATCTGTTCAGGATTTAATTCAATATTATCTTCGTAGAAAATGGTCGGCTTTTGGAATTTGATGGGCTTTATCTCAGCACCGCAATGAGGGCAAGTTTTTGGAGGATTCTTATAAAGCTTTGATATTATGGGTTTCTTTTTTGCTATATCATCCTCGGATGCCATAACTCTTCCGCAAACTGGACACGTGACTTTAAGAATTTGATATATTTTCTTTGCAAAGAGCGGATGTATAACGGGTTTAGTTAATTCTAAATATCCGAAGTGACCTGGACAAGTTCCCATTCTTCCCCCGCATGTTTTGCATCTCAATCCTGGATCTATGACTCCTAGTCTCAAATCCATAAGACCTCCATCTATTGGATATCCATCTGGATCATAGAGCTCAGGGCTATCTATTTTAACGGCTGCCATTTTCTTTATCATATACGGTGATAGTATGCTAAATTTAATGGAATCTATAGTTCCAACATTTCCTACGTTCATAAATACACCTCTTACAATATCAGTCTTTAACATTAATTTTTGGATAAATTCCCATGGACTTCAATTCGTCCAACATTAGTTTGAACGCGTAAGATACTTCTATATATTTTATTTTTGAATTCTTACACGCTGGGCAATAAACCTTTCCTTTTATTTTGTCTTCTAATGCTGGTAACCCACACTCTACGCATATAGATATCTTTGTTAAATCAGCCGAAAATCTTTCGTGCAACAGGAGTGATGTTCCATGAGCTATTAAACAATCTTTTTCCATTTCTCCCAATCTAAGTCCACCTTCTTTCGCGCGTCCTTCGGTTGGCTGTCTTGTTAAAAGTGTAATAGGACCTCTTGCCCTTGCATGTATCTTGTTTGCGACCATATGATGAAGTTTCTGATAGAATATTGGACCTATCATAATCCTGGCTTCATACATATCTCCGGTCTCTCCATTGTACATCAATTCTTTTCCATCTTCTCTAAATCCATTCTTCTTTAATAGTTTTCTCATTTCACTTTCTTTCATTCCTGTAAATGCAGTAGCATCAATTTTTTGTCCTGCGAGAGCTCCCAACTTTGCTGAAATTATTTCGAGAAGTTGTCCAACTGTCAACCTTGATGGAATTCCATGCGGATTGACTATAACATCTGGAATTATACCATTTGAAGTAAACGGCATGTCCTCTTCCGGAACTATTAGACCGACAACACCTTTCTGCCCATGTCTCGTTGCAAATTTATCTCCCAATTCAGGGAGTCTCAGTTCTCTCACAACAACTTTTACAAGTTTATTACCACTTTTTGTTTTTGTTATGACAACTTTGTCAACTATGCCACGTTCATTTTCTCTCACAGTTGTTGAGGAATCTCTTTTGTTCTCTGTTTCCGCCATGAAACTTTCCGAAGGGCCAAAAAATCTCAACGGTGATACTTTTCCTATAAGTATATCTCCACCTTCGACAGGAGTTTCAGGATTTACTATACCATCTTCTGCAAGATTAATATAAGCTTCTTCTGTTCTATAACCTTTGACAGACTTGTCGGGTATTTTTATCTCATCTCTTTCAATTCCCCAATACTTTTCCTCCTCATTTGCATAAGTTCTGAAAAACATCGAACGTCCGAATCCTCTGTCTATAGATGCTTTATTTATTATAACTGCATCCTCCATATTGAATCCTTTGTAACTCATTAGGGCTATGATTATATTCTGTCCCTGCGGGTGAGTATTTATTCCAACCAAATCTGTTATAGCGGTTTTCACTAATGGAACCTGAGGATATACTAATACATCTGATTTTGTGTCTGTTCTCATATGGAAGTTCAATGAGTAAACACCAAGGGACTGCCCGTGCATTTTAGCTCCAAAGTTTACTCTGTCACCACGATTGTACTCTGGAAACGGTACAAGTGATGCAGCAACTCCCAATATAACAGAAGGGTGAAGTTCCACATGTGTGTGCTCCTTTGTTATATCTTTATCCTCAAGAGCAACATACAAATTTTCTTCCTCTTCCGCATCAACATATTCAATTATTCCATTTTTCAATAAATCATTCCAATTCATTTTTCCATTCTTTAATTTTTCAACTATTTCATCTGTTAACTTTGATTTTCCATTTTCAACAATTATAAGCGGTCTTAAAACTCTTCCTGAGTCTGCATTTATGAATATCTGCTGATAATTTTCATAGTATCCAATCGTAATCTGAGGGTCGAACTTTCCTTCCCTCCTGTATTTTTTAAATTCCTTCATGAGTTCGTGATATTTTTTTGTTCTTCCAATAAGCTCACCATTTATGTACACCATCATTCCACTCATTTCGTTTTCATCAACGTACTTCATTGCAATCTTTCTAACAAAATCAACATCTTTTCTTAGAGATGTTCCAGAAACTACAGCAAGATGGGCAAGGTATTTTCTAAGACCTATGTTTACCCCTTCCGGAGTTTCCTCAGCACATAATCTTCCCCATTGAGTTGGGTGTAGAGCTCTTGCTTCAAAATGTTCTTGACTTGGGGATAATGGAGACAAGACATTTCTCAAGTGAGATAATGTTCTTATGTAATTTGTTCTTTCAAGTCTTTGACATACACCAGTTCTTCCACCTATCCACTGACCTGTAGCCATGTGAGATTTTATTCTCTTGGTTAAATATTCAGACTCTACAATTGACCTTAAACTTGGTATCTTTCCCTTTTTAGATAATTTTTGATAAGTATACTTTATTCTTGCAAGAAGTCCATATCTACCGAGCAAAAGTGACCTGAATAAAATTTCTAAGAAATCTCCGGCCATTTTAATTCTTTTGTTTGCGTAATGGTCCAAATCTTGTGGAGGTAATTTCCCAAGATGAACCTTCAGAAGTTTTTCAACAACATTTGCAAGATATAGAGCTTTTTTCTTTCGAGAAGCAGAAGTTTGACCAAGATGAGGGAGCAAATATTTATCGATGATATCCGAAAAGCGACGCTCTCCATTTTCATCATCTGTAAAGTGCAGCAATCGCTTAATGTAATTCTTTGCCTGCCTTGATGTGGAAACATCAAATTCATAAATATTGAAATATATTTCTTCCATCTCATCTTTTTCCGAAGTTATGGCAGTTATTATATCTTTATCAGTTTCCAGCCCGAGAGCTCTCAAGAGAACTATAATTGGAATGCTTTTTGCATTTGCAAAAGATACATAATATATTCCCTTCTTTCTTTCTACAGTGTGCTTTTGAATATATCCGTTAATTTCTGAATTTATTCTTGCGGTTTCAATACCGTTTCTTATTTCTATAATAGGTCGGTTCGAAACTATCTCTTCTACCATTACTATGACTCTTTCAGTTCCGTCCACTATAAAATATCCCCCTGGATTATCTGGGTCTTCACCGAGTTCAATAAGTTCCTCTTTGCTCTTTCCATGGAGGGCGCATCTATTCGATTTTACCATGACTGGGAGCTCGCATATTTTTACGCGTACAGGAGATTGCTCAACATTATTTATCGTTGGTATCATTTCAAGAAATACAGGTGCAGAATAAGATATGTTTCTTGTCATCGCCTCTAATGGTGTCAATGACGTATTTACAGAACCATCCGATTCCTCTACACTTGGTATTCCAACCCTTATACGCCCGAATTTAATTTTAAAATCGGATATACCTTCTGTTTCAAGGGATAGTTCACCAATTTCATCGATTATTTTTTGTAATCTTTCATCTATAAATTCATCATAAGATTCTATCTGATGTCCTACAAATCCATTCACATCTTTAAACGCTTTCAAAAGCACAGGGTATTTAGTATCCATTCAACCACCTTTTAACAATCAGTCTTTTACAACAACTCTATAATAAATAGTTTTTCCTATATCTATCTCATTTCTTGTTATTTTAACAACATCTCCAACTTTTGCACCTATTTCCTTTATAACTGGATCACTACTCAGAATTTTTGGAAGTTGAGACAGACGTATATTATACTTATTAAGAAGATTTTTCTTTTCCTCCTCGGAAATTATTTCGTGCTTCGGTACCAGAAAATTTTCCATTATGTCAACCATTTATTACACCTCTCGACTTGAGACAATTCAACACATTATCATTACACTATGGGCCTGACGGGATTCGAACCCGCGACTCCCGGCTTAAAAGGCCGGTGCTCTAGCCAAGCTGAGCTACAGACCCGACGCTTCGGCCGGGATTTGAACCCGGGTCAAGGCCTCGACAGGGCCTTATGCTAGACCACTACACTACCGAAGCTTGATCTAAAATGTAAACAATTACAATTTAACAATCACAACTTAAAACGTTTATTTAACAGGTTAGTAAAAACAAAAATTAAGTCAAAAGTAGAATTTAAAAAATAGAAGTGTGTACCATTGAATAAATTATTGTGATATTCCATCAAAGCAATCATTATATGCCCTCCGATAATCATTAGTGTTGGCAACATCATCAACTTCCCACCCGAAGGCAGTACAATTGATGACGCAAAGGGCTTAACTTCCGAGTTCGAAATGGGTTCGGGTGTTTCCCCTCTGCTATGGTCGCTAACGTCAATATTTTATATCGAAAGGTATTTAAACCTTTCGAAATGTTCAATACTTGAAATTTTATGAAAACAGGACCAAACAAATCCCGTGGGGGAGAGTTGAACTCCCAACCTTCCGGTATCTATTGAACGTCTACTGATAAAATCATCTAACGATGAAATCTACAGCCGGACGCTCTGCCATTGAGCCACCACGGGTTACTTATATTTAACTTATCTTTTTAAATTATTTTAAAATCTTTAAAAGATTATTTTTATCAATTTCTTGTTATGTCCGTACAATTGTACTCACTTAAATGATCATCGTCGAGATAAAACCAATCTGGCATCCCTTTTATTCTATGAGCTGATGTTTGGTTGTTTGAAAAGTACATGTAATCAACGCAACTTATTCCTGAATTTGTATGTATTCCGACATTTTCAAAGTCATCAAGATTAACGAATGATTCAATTCCATACGGAGAGTTTGATAAATTCCCTTCAAGACGCATCAGATACGATGGCCCGTTAGATGATTTATAACATCCGTCAAATAAAAAGTTTCTCAAGTTTTCGATATCATAAATTTTTCCATCACTTATAAGAATTTTTTCTGGGAGTCCACTTACATCTGACAATTTAACGTGTGGAACCGTTACATTACTTGGAAATGAGGTTGATACAGCACCAAGAAAAGTGTTTATCTTGTCAGAGCTCCACGATGACATATCTGATGAAACAACTATTCTTGACGAATTTGCATCATCTTCAGAATCGGTATAATTTACATATCCATATACCCATCCGTCTCCACTCCCAGATTTGATAAGTGTAACAAAATTTTTGTAGCCGCAGTTTTTAACAGCCTTCAAATATTTTCCATTTGTATAAATAGAATATATGGGATCAATCTGTCCGTTAACAGGAACTGATGTCTTTAAACTTATGTTTCTTTTCCAAGTTGCAGTATGTTTATTATCGTAGATACTTTCATTAGAGCGTATTCCAAAATCAATACTCCAACTGTCTTTCTGATACGTTGAAAAATTATAAAACGAAATGTTTATGTTTATTCCCATGTTTTTGGATATGTTTTTCATTTTTTCGTTCCAATAACTCAGAGATGAATTTTCCATCGTGCTGGCATAGGTTCCGTTGATGGTTCCATTCATTATAATTTCCTCCATGTTTTCTCTATTAGAAAAATTTCCAGTGTTCAAAATCTCATTTTGAAGTGATACCAGAGCTCTGAATGCTGATATGTAAAAAGCTCTTTGCATATCAGTTTCCATGTCGTTTATGAAATTGTTCATTGCAAGTATTCTTTCCTTCTTAGACTTGAAATTTTCTTTTATCATTGATCCAGAGATATATGAAATTGTTATAATGGAAGCTAGTAAAATCACGGCAGATGTCATAAATATTCCTTTTCTTTTATGAGATATCATTTCCACACATACACCTCTGCAATTGACGGACCCC